>DJYW01000090.1:16262-33395 GCA_002450255.1 Gammaproteobacteria bacterium UBA6968 | reverse complement strand
CCCGCGTATGCACCCATCATTCATGCAGAAGCAGGTCTGATGGCGCGCCAAGCGCGACGTGGCGATGTGCCTTACAACGATTTACCTCTTTCCGTCGCCGATACGAATGCCTCGCTGCATGGCACGGTCGGTATATTGTCTGCGTTGTGGATGCGTGAACGTACCGGCAAGGGCCAGCACATCGACATTGCCATGATCGACGCCACCGTAGCGACAGATGACCAACTACATTATGCCTTGGAAAATTCTGAGGATACTGGTCCATTGCGAAATGACGTCTGGGAAACGCAGGTGGGACCAATCTTAGTTTCAGCCGACTTCAGATTTCTATGGAAATTGCTGACCACCGAGATGGGCGTTGTCGACACAACGCATAGCGAAATGGCGCTGGCGGATAAGATTCGTATCCGTCGCCAACGCGTCGCCGAGTATTTTGGGAATTTACAAACCTGGCAAGAAACCGAAGACGTTATGGCCAAAATGAATCTTGCTTGGGGCAAAGTGCGTTCGCCCGAGGATCTACCCGAGCAACCGACGCTAGCGCATCGAGACGTTTTTGTGCAGATCGCAGATGGTGAAGGCGGCACTCGACCGGTGGCCCAAACGCCTTATCACTTCTCTGCCGCAGCCAGCGGCGTGCGTGGGCGGGCGCCTCATAAAGGTGAACACAACGGGGAGGTTTTGCGGGATTGGCTTGGCTGGGAAGAGAGTCGTCTATGCGACTTGCAAGAGAGTGGGGTGCTTATAGAAGAGATTCCGCCTGAGAATTAGGTGATCTGTGTAGGTCTGGAGTCCGTTCAAGGAAAAGCCAGAGTTTAAGGGGGCAAACCGGCCGATCGGATGATCGGCCGGTGATCCTAGTTAGCCACCGATAGTCTTAGCCACCGAAGTTAACAGTGACGTCGACACCAAAACGTCGCATATCCAGCAAGGTTCCAGTCAACTTGTAGTTGGTTAAATGAGATCCGCTACCAATACCTCTAAAGTTCACTTCATCGAAGACGTTATCAACGAAGAAGCGCGCGCGGCGGCGGCGGTCCTGAGTTTCCCAAATAAGGCTCAAGTCGGTGCGTGTGCGCTCTGGAATCTTATCGAAGTCACGCTCTAAAGCGCTGCCGTTGTACTCACCCGTGTAGGAGTAAGCCGCCAGCAGAGTAAGGCGCGTAGTTTCGAAATCCCAAACGTAGTTGCCCCAAGCAGTAAACTTATTTGTGGGGATACCTTTCAAAGCGCCACCCTTGAGGTTAAAGCGCTTTTCACCGAACAGTTGTATTGGCCGCTCAGGGTTGTCGTCTTCCAGTAGGTAAACGTCATCCTGATATTCGGTTTGGGTGTAGCTGTAGTTTGCATTAAGCGTCAGGTTATCAGTTGCTAACCAAGTTCCCTCAAGCTCAAAGCCTGAATTGACAGCGCTACCAGTGTTGGTCGGGATTTCGCGGAACGCATCTTGCGAAGGATCGTAGATGTCAACACTGTCTTGATAGCCATCGTACTGGTAAGTATAGACCGCGCTGTTCAATTGCAATTGGCCATCCAACAGCGTTGCTTTGTATCCCAGTTCGATATGCAGAACCTCTTCTTCGTCATAGCTTACCGGCTTGGTGCCTTGAGGCGTTTCAACACGTGCTTCTAAGATGCCCAAACCATAACCACCGGCACGGTATCCGGTAGTGGTCGACAGGTAGACCAACGTGTCATCGTTTGGCGTCCAATCTAAGTTGATACGGCCTGTGACAGCACTCCAAGTCTTTTCATCAACCGCCTTGGTGCCACCGCTGAACGGCATGCCGCCATTCAGTCGCAGCGGGTTGGCGCATTCGACCGCGGTGAGCGCGCAGGTTGGCGTAATTGGGCTTTCTGCATCGCCCGTAGCAGTTGCTGCGCCCATCATGACATTGGCAAACGCTAGGTCTGTGAGTGTCGATGGATCAGTCAAGATGCCATAGGTTGCCGCAAGCGGGTCAAGCACGGTCCCACGAATATAAGGAACTAAGTTGAACTCGAAGTAGTAGAAACGATTTTCGAGTACGGACTTGCGATCTTCAGCCCAGCGAACACCTAAGGTTAGAGCCCATTGGTCGTTAAAGTTATAGGTGCCTTGAGCAAATGCCGCAGTTTGCGTGGTGTCGTTGGTGTTGTTGTGCTTATAAGTTGCGCCTTCAGGATCGCCACCCCAGCGTCCGGCACATGCGCCACCGACGGGTGCGGTATCGATTTCGCAATGCGGTCCGGCGAGCCATGGGATCGATGCGTACAGTGTGGACATAGCAGTAATGCCACCTAGGTAAGGATTCGGCGCATCCCACAAAGCATAGTCAGCCGCGTTAGTGTAGCGACCCTGCGCGGTGGCGTTTCGCAAGCGATAGTCTTGCAAGCGATCACTCTGGAAGTAGTACAAGCCGCTGGTCAAAGAGAAATCCGGTGATGGATTCCACAAGAACTGAACTTCATGAGAAACGTTCCAAACGTCCTCAAGAACACTGACGCCCAGATCTGAAATCGGCGCGTCCGTTTGGTCGTAGTCATAGTGATAGGTGTACTGAAAGTCGCCATAGCCGAGAAGATACTTAACCGTCAGGTCTTCACCCAGATCATATGAGAAGGTCATCTGCGCGCCCATTTGGTCAAAACCTTCATCGTTATAACCGTTGGTGAGGGCTTCTTCAGTCACGTCGTCGAAGTCGCTATCGCCGTTGCCGTTAAGGTAGCCGCGTCCCGCGAACCCTGGGTTAGGTGACTGAGGTGCAATGTCGACGCCAGGACGAACGGGTGCGCCGTAAGCGACAACGCCCGTGTCCGGATCAGTAAAGCCATAGGCACCTGCAGTGGTTGCGGTTACAGGCCGAATGCCGAAGGCAAATACGTCGGTACGACGAGTACCACGGAAATCACCCCAACCCTCGCTCAAAATTGTGCCAGCGCCGATGTCACGAGACGAGTTCCGCTTATTGATGCGCAGGTTCATTTCGCTGCGGTCGTTTGGATTCCAGCGAATCGCCAGCGACGTATTTGTATCGTTAGTGCCATTGGCGTCTGGCGTACCATACTGGCCACGTTGGACGCCCTCTCTATCCCGGTCGGACATCGTGAGGCGGTAACCGACGGTGTCGCTTATGGGTCCGGACAACACCATGTAGCCTTCTTGGTTGTAGCGGCTACCGAGCTGGCCACGAAACATGCCGGTAAACGTATCGGTAGGCCCTTTGGTGATGTAGTTGATCGCGCCACCAATGGAGTTGCGACCGTACAGTGTGCCCTGTGGACCGCGCAAAACCTCGATCCGTTCAACGTCGAACAAGCCGTTCTCGGTAAGAGCGATGAGCGCATCTTCTGAGTAGATGCCGTTGTAGTAGGTTGCAATGCCCGGGTCGCCGCCCAGTGAACGGAAATTTCTGCCAACGCCGCGGATACGAATATCGTATGCATCACGGGTGGTAGCAGGAATGTAGTTTACGAATTCGTTAGCGTTTTGGATTCCGAGGTCTTCTAGCATCTCTTCGCCAATAGCGGTGATTGAGATGGAAGTATCAGAAACAGTAGATTCTACTTTCTCGGCCGTTACAACGACCTCCTCTATGCGCCGGCTTGAGCCGTTGTCCTCATCTGCCAAAGCAAATTGGGACGACGTCGCGCAAGCAAACGCAACTATGCCAATGGCTGCTCGAAACATGATTTTTCCCCTAAATTGACTGTCCCAGGACGGGAAGTCGTTATTACTACGTGAACCAAAAGTTCACATCGGTAGAATCCATAAAAATGGCTTCGAAAGCAAATGTTTTCTGCGCACTGCAAAAGCCAGATTTACCGCCGTAGCGGCTCTGCTGACCCGTTTAGCATGGGTTTTACCGCTGACTTGGGGAGTAAATTAGGGCAGGAAGACTCAGTTTCCTGGCGTTGGTTCGCGGCCTGTTGCTGGCCCAGCGTCAGAAAAAGAGGCCAGGGTGTATTGCAGCGTGCGGCCTTCACGCAAATCTGAGCGCAAGCCGCGCCAAGTGCCGTCCTCGCCATACTCCAAAACGATCGCAATTTGCTCTCCGCGCATTTCAACAAATTGCGGGTTTCGTGTTGCTATATGTGAGGCTGTGATGCTGAAGTTGACGTTGACAGCGTCTCCGGTTTGGCCGTTCAGAAGCTCAGAACGCTCTCGCAGATTGGGGGCCCAGTAGGCGAATGCGGCGACACATTGCTGTTCGGTTTGTTTGGGTAGGTCTTCGCCTGGATATTCCGTTACGGCAAAGCCTTGCGGAGTGAGGGCGCCCGCAATTGACCAGTCACGTCCCGCGGCTTGCGTCTCGGTAGCGATCCCGGTCAGGCAAAAATCTTCGTCGTAGTGTTCTAGTGCCTGATGTTGATACTTAAAAACTGTGACTCCGAACACCTTGTAGCGAAACGAGGCTTCACTCTCGGCCCGATAACCACTTGCAACTTTGGTAACCCGATATTCATGGTAGCCAACTTTTTTGTCGTTGATCGCTGCGTTGAAACGCCACGTCCAGGATCCGCCGCTCGTTTCGGTAATCGCCAAACTGGCGGGCGCTGACGTTATAAATAACGCTACACACGCCGCGTACAAGGATTGGCGCAGCGCTATCAGCTTGGTCTGCGAGCCCGTGAGGGAAAAGATTATTGGCATTAGCTTGATAACAGTTGTGGTCTTTAATTGAGGTTCGGTTTGGCCTGCAAAAGCGTGAAGTGATAAAGCGCTCGGTTACCGCAACTAGTCTGGTGCAAAACGTCGTTGAATTGTGCGCATAACGGAGCCAAGCAGCGGGATTTCGCTATAGAAACCCAACCCTGAATCCCAGAAATCCTGATGTAGAACCGCTTGACCATTCTTATCAAAACGCAGGTGAGTCATGCCGATGGTGGTGTTCCGCTTAGGTTGCCGCAGCACTTTGAAGTCAGCGGTCAGCGTCCAGATTAAGAATACGTCCCTGCCTTGTGGCACCACATTGAGCATAGTGACAGCAACTTTGGTACCCGCGTTAGCGAGTCCCGCAAAATGGGCAACCACATGCTCGCGTTTGGTCGTCTGCATCAATGTATCACTGAAGTAAAGTTCCTCTGCATAGAGCTGTTCTGCAAGAGCGCCGCTGTCTGCACTGCCGATATCGCTTAAAAAAGCGATGAACCGCTCAACTACCTCGGTGTCAGGGTTGGTTACACCGGGGTAGGTCTGCAAGGCTTGTTTATATGCGGCCGGATAGAGCGTGTTCGGATCCTTTGGGACGCTCGCACAGCCGCTTAAAAACATGACGGCGCAGAGTGAAATCGGGAAGCCGGTAGTCCGCCAGAAGGTATTGATCGAAGATAGCAGTGAGCAGGCGGTCATTGAAAAAGAGTAGTCAGAAACGGGTGAAGTCCTCGTGAGTCACTCTGTGCGGACTATTCACGTCACATTCACGTCCTACTTTGAATACTGCTGTCATCACAAATTCCACTATTATTCGGGACATTTCTGTTCCGAGGTCTCCATTTTGTGTGGTACCTGAGGTACCAATCTGATGGTGTCAAGGCTGGTTGGTTTGGGAGCGTTGTGATCAGCACATTGATCGCCCACTAACGAGATAGTACCCATGAAAATTGCCGTCGTAGGCGCAGGCATAGCGGGCATAGCCGCAGCGGATCGTTTGTCTAAGACAAACGACGTTAGGCTGTACGAGTCCAAAGGCCGCTTGGGAGGACACACAGATAGTCAGTCCGTAATGCTTGGCGAACGGATTTACAGCATCGATACAGGTTTCGTTGTGTTCAACGAAGATCACTACCCGCAATTCTCCAACTGGCTGAACGACCTGCAAGTGTCCTCCAGGCGTGCTCCTATGTCTTTTAGCTATGAGTGCTCGAAAAGCCGTATTAGCTACGCGACCGCCAGCCTGAAAAGTTTGTTCGCTCAGCGCGGATCACTTTTTTCGATAGAGCATTTGCGCATGATTGCGAATATGCGCCACTTCTTCCGTAACGCCGAACGCCTGATTCACGCTAGCGGCGATCAGCCCATCGGCGAGTTCTTGGCAGCAGCGGGCTATGGCAAGCGATTCATTGATTGTTACGTCGCTCCGATTTGTTCTGCTTTGTGGTCTTACGACAAAGACGATGCATTGGCGATGCCGCTCCGGCACGTAATCGGCTTTATGCAAAACAATCGGTTAATGAGTGTCGGCAAAGCCCCGCAATGGAGGGTGATCACAGGTGGATCATCGCGCTACGTCGAAGCATTCGAAAAACAATTCACTGGCTCTATTCATCTCGATTCGGAGCCACTGCTGGTGCGGCGAGGCGAGGGCAGTCCGCAACTGCATGATGCGCTTGGTTGGCAGGATTTCGACGCGATTGTATTGGCGTGCCCACCGGATCAAGTGCTGCAGCTGCTTGATGATGCGACTGCGACAGAGGCAGACATACTGAATAGCTTTCGCTATCGCGAAAACCGTGTTGTGCTGCATAGCGACGAGCGTTACATGCCCTCGGCCAAGGATTTATGGTCGAGTTGGAATGCGTTGGCTGAAGAGGAAGGCGCAAATCCCTCTGTCACGTATTGGATGAATCAACTGCAATCCATTCGCGGCCAAAACTTCTTTATCACCAACAACCCCTGTCAGGATCCAGTTCGAATCTGGGCGGAGCGCAAGTACAGACATACGCTTTTTGACAAAAACACGCTTGATGCTCAGGCCAAGCTTGAGCGAATCGATAGCAAGGATGGCGTTTTCTTTTGCGGCGCCTATCGTGGCTACGGTCTTCACGAAGATGGCTTTAAAAGCGGCATAGACGCCGCTGAAAAAGTGCTTCGTGCCGGTCTTGCTGACGCAGTTGTAAGTAAGCCGCAAGCCGTTGGCGGGCGATGATCGAGATTGATAAGCGGGCGCTGCTGATTAACGGCATCCTCTTTAAAGCAACTTGGGTCGGGTGCGTTCTTGGAGGCAATCTCTGGGGAGGTGTAGCATTAGCCATTCTTTTTGTTCATGCACTGTTCACCAAGCAGCTTGGACGCCACAAAGCCTTTATATTTAGCCTGCCGTTCATCGGTCTGTTCCTCGACTCCTTTTGGATGGCGGTAGGGGTTTTGGACTACGGATCAACAAGCGTTGAGTTCGGCTCGGTGCAGTTGGCACCACTTTGGATCGTGATGCTTTGGCTTGGCGTTGCGGTAAGTATCTATCAATGGATGGCCATGTTTGTGCGTCGGCCCTGGTTTGGCGGGATTTTGGTCGGAGCCAGCGCGCCGTTTTCATATTTAGCCGGTGCAAATTTCGCTGCCGTCACCATCCCGGATAAGGTAATGTTGATACCACTGGGCATATCCTGGTGGTTGCTTTACTTCGCGATATTCGCCTACGCCAAGCACAGCCACGAAAAAGCGCTCGACGAAAAAGCGCGAGTAACAGAGACTCACGCTGATAAGGCAGATACATCAGCCCAAGAACTAACGGTCTCACCTTAAGCGACCTAACTTACGTTGCAGCCAGTTAGCTCGAACAATTTTCCCGTCCTAAATGTAGCGGCCGCTACCTGTCGGTCACGAGTGATCGCTTCACCCTTATGCGTCCGCTCTCAGGGTATACTGGAACAACTATGAACATTCAACGTACACGCCTTGTGACAAAAATAGGCAGAGTTTATGCACTCCAAGTGGCGTTGATCAGCTTGGCAGTCGCTGCTGGCATCTATGTGACCAACACTATTGTGCAGGATTTCCTCATTGAGGAAGCACTGCAGAATGAGGCCGATCACTTCTGGCAGCTCTATTCTGAAGACCCGGCGCAGCCGCTCCCGAACACCAATAACATGCGTGGTTACCTGTCACGTGATGAGGCTAAATCTGGGGTTCCGTCAGAACTCAAAGCTTTTCCACCAGGCTACATGGGTGCAATCGAAACCACCGCCGGCGGATCGATGGTTTTGGTAAGCCGTCAGTTCGACGCGGATCTGTATTTGGTTTTTGCCAGTGAAAACGTATCCCAGCTGGCTTTCTTTTTTGGCATCTTGCCACTGTCTATCGCGCTCGTGCTGATTTACGGATTATCTTTTTTGACCTATCGGCTATCGCATCGGGCCGTCTCACCTATTGTTAAATTGGCTGATTATCTGGAAGAGTTTCAGTTTGAAGAAAATCGTCAGCCAACCGGGGACCTGAATAATCTGCGTTCCATAGCAAACGCGGAAGTGGACGTGATGGTTGACGCCATCGAGAGTTTTGCGGAGAGGTTGAATGCCTATGTCGAGCGTGAGCGGGTATTTACCCGCGATGCGAGCCATGAACTTCGCACGCCCATTGCGGTCTTCAAAGGCTCTCTCGATCTGTTGCAGCGCAACAACGAACGCTCTACCGAAGACCTTCGAGCCCTTAGCCGCATGCGACGTACAGTCGAAAACATGGAAGGTTTGGTCGAGACCCTGCTATTGCTGGCTCGCGAGGAAGATCTGAGCGAATCCAAAAACTCGGTGAGCATCAATGACCTGGTTTCGAGCAGCATCGATCAGCTCGTTCCCATGGCCAATAAGCGCGGCGTAAAGCTTGTGTTGATCGAACGCACCGTATTGTGGGTGCAAGCTTCCAGTCAGGTTATCCAGATTCTGATTAGCAATCTTGTTCGCAATGCAATCAACTACACACGCGAAGGATCCGTTGAAGTTGAGATTGGCAACGATCACATCACCGTGACGGATACGGGCATCGGCATGAGTTCAGACGAGCTTCGGCATGCCTTCGAGCCGTTTTATCGTAGCGAGCGCGGCCGCGCGTCTAGCGAAGGCCATGGTTTGGGTTTATCTATAGTGCGCCGCTTGGTGTATCAATTTAGTTGGCAGATCAGCGTGCAAAGCAACGTCGGCGAAGGTACCTCTATTTCCGTCAAATTCCGCTAATACCCTTTCACGCGAACACGGTGTTGGTGCTCGAGACCCTAAGATCACCGTTTTTTTAAAACACTCCACGCTGCCAACGTCGCGTCGCGACCAACCGACAGATCAATCATCGCCTCGGGATAGCCTTCAATAGCGGGGCCGCGCCACGGCTCTAGCACACGCTTTTTTTCTACGCCGCTTAGCTCGGGAACCATGCTGCGCACAAAGTCACCATTGGGGTCAAAGCGTTCAGCCTGGCGTATCGGATTGAAAATGCGAAAGTAGGGCGCGGCATCTGTTCCAGTGGACGCGCTCCATTGCCAGCCGCCGTTGTTAGCAGCAAGGTCACCGTCAACCAGCTTGGACATAAAGTAACGCTCACCTTCGCGCCAATCTAGGAATAAGTGTTTGGCGAGAAATTGCGATGTGACCATGCGCAACCGGTTGTGCATCCATCCGGTGGTGTTTAACTGGCGCATTCCCGCATCAACGAATGGGAAGCCTGTCTCACCGGCCTGCCAACGTTCCAACCACTCCTGATTTTCGTTCCACGGCAGTTGATCGGTTTCAATTCGGAAAGCTCGGCCTTTGGAAATCCTTGGAAAAGCGGCAAGGATGTTGTGATAGAACTCGCGCCAGACCAGTTCGCTGATCCAGACGTCGACGCCCTCATGGCCAGAATGCCAACGATTTTGGTTGTTTTTGAAGGCGGCGCTCAAACAGGTATTGGCCGACAGTGTGCCAGTCGCGAGGTGTGGCGACAGTCCGCTGGTGCCGGTCAGCGCGGGGAAATCGCGCTTTGCGTCGTAATGTTGGACCTGGCGCTTCAGAAAAGCACTGAGCTGCTTGAGCCCTGCGGATTCACCCGCAGACCAAAGCTCAGCCCCTAGCGAAATATCCACATCGCCTACTCGCTGAGGCACTGCGCTCGGGGTCAGCTGCGGACCTTGGGCTTTCGGTCGTGCCAAAGGCGTAACACCGTGGTGGCTGGCTTGGCTAAACCATCTTTTTTTGAAGGGTGTGTAAACGGTGTATGAAGAGTTGTCCGGTTTGGTAACGGTCCCGGGCGAAAATGCGCAAACTGCATCGAAGGCTTGCCACTTGACGCCGTTCGATTCTAACAATAACTCTGCAGCGCTATCGCGACGCTGTTCGTCCACTGGAATTTCGGTGTTGGCATAGACCCGATCGGCGCCAATCGATTTAGCTAAGCGCAAAATTTTTGCGGGCGCCTCTTTGAAGCTAGAGCCCACCTCAATGTGGAAGGGAAATCCTAACGCGGCAAGGTTCTCTGCTAGATCCTCTAGGCTGCGTAATATGAACGCGATGCGATGTGGCGCAGTGTCGTGCAGCTGCCACTGCGCCGGACACAATAGATAAACCACGTCGCAATCACCTTGTATGGTTGCGTGGCTTAACGCCGGATTGTCTGTAGTGCGCAGATCATTGCGCAGCCACACCAATGTTTTCATTCTTGCCGCTTATTAATGTTCGTTATCGACGCGTAGGCAGTAGCCTTGCCCCTGTCTGGTTTGTAGCAGCGGTGAATCAAACGGGCGGTCGATGATGCGGCGCAGATTGTAGATATGGCTGCGCAACGTATCAGAATCAGGCGGTTCATCACCCCACAGTTCTTTTTCTAACGTACTGCGAGTCACTACTTTTGGGGATTCGCGAATGAGCACATGCAATATGTTAAACAACGTCTTGGATAAAGGCAGTAAGCTTTCGCCACGGCGCACCTCCATGGTGTCCATATTCATGGTTAGATCGGCGATAGCATATTCTTTCTCGAGGTTGAGGCTGCGTCGAATCACGGCTTCAAGGCGCGCTTCCAACTCCTGCATATCAAACGGCTTAATAAGGTAGTCATCAGCACCGCTTTCGAACCCCTTCAACTTATCGTCAAGCTGATCGCGCGCGGTCAGCATGATGATTGGTGTGCTAACGGCAGCATCGTTGCGCAGCCGTTGGCAAACCGTTAAGCCGTCTACACCGGGGAGCATGATGTCGAGCACGATTGCATCGTAAGAGTTCGTTACCCCTAGGTGCATGGCCGTTAGTCCATCCGCAGCGTAATCTACTATGTAGCCGCTACCCTCCAGGTATGCGCCGACGGTCTCGGCCAATTCGCCATGATCTTCAACCAACAATACGGACCTAGCTACGTTCTTCAACGACTTCTCCTTATGTCCAGACGATACTAACCCTCAGACAAGATGGCTGTAAACGCGTTTCGCTATACCGTAGGTCGCTCATTTGCGCCGGAAACATTTATCTGCAATTTGATGACGATTATTACCTGCCACAAACTGAAAGCCCGAATAGAAACTGCTTAGTCCGGTCTACTCTTTGTCCAACGCCGGTTAGCAGAAATTCAGCCAGATCCTTTGCCATGTCATGCTAGGTCTATATTTTTGAGGATTAGCGTTTATTGCGGCAGGCCCAAAATACGTCCTGGCTTGTTGGGCGGTGCCAAAGCCTTACTACCGGTGGCAAAGGGCTTTAGGTTGCGCTGTGTCGCAAAGATGCCCAGCCCGCTCGCGCTTGCTTCCGGACAAGTTTGGCTAGTGCGATAGCTGAGTGCAGTAGCGAGCATTTCTTCGCTGGGATCGCCGAGCGCCGCGGTAAAGTCATCATTGGCGGTACAGCCGGGTACCTGCACTCCTTCTATCGGGCTCAAATTGGTTGGGCTAAAGCCGTCTGAATAATCACCGAAGCCCTTTGCGTTGACGCCGCGAAACTGAATCGTGAAATAGGTGGTGCCGCAGTTTTCCATGCCGTAAAAACCGTAAGGCTTGCCACAGGTGGTATCGCCGATTTGGATTACTTCGACATCTATGCCACGTAAACCGTTAATGACCGCTTCACTGGCTGAACAGGTCGAAGGGCCGGCCAGAACAAACACGCGCTCCAAGTCCAACGTCGGCAGATTCAGGCCGCTACTGAGGCTGCTAAAACCAACTGTTTGGTTGTAAAACGGCGTCGGTTGCAGGGCTTGCCCGGTTACCGGGTTTACGCTTGGGTGTTTGTCGTTGAACTGCGTTGCCTCGAAGGTCGCGCCGCTGGTTTTGGTTGCGCCAGCGATCATGTAAGACAACTGGCTGGCGATCGCAAGATAGCCGCCGCCGTTGTAACGCAAGTCGATAACCAGATCCGTGACGTTGCCGGCAGAGAGGGTTTCGACAGCCTCATACAACTCTTTTTCGGCGGTCGCGATAAAGTTAGTGAACATAAAGTAACCCACTTTGCCAGCGTCGGTTTCGATGACTTTCACGTGTTGAACCGGGTCGATGGTGACCTCGGCGCTGGTCAACGTTACCGATCTGGTGGTTGAGGCGCCTAAGTCCATTACTTCAAAGGTATGTTGTGAACCGACATCGCTGGGGAACAGTCCCGCATTCAACTTAGCGATGTCGCTGCCATTGGCAACATCAACGCCGTCGACCGAAATGACTTTCGCGCCGCGTGCGATGGGCTCTGTCAATTGGGTTGCAGGCGAATTTGGCTGGGTATAGGCCACCAGTATTTCTCTGGGTGGACTCGTCCTGACCAGTTCCCATTGCATGCCGTAGCCTGCTTGCACGCCAGAGGATGCGTAGCTGTTCCAGACCTCGGTATCTTCTGAAAAGTGGAACTTATCTTTGTCGTTTCCGGAAGGCGAAGTAGCAAAGGTCTTGAGCAGGCCAAAGTAATCTTGAACCTCGGCTGCACTGCTGCCGTAATCATTCGGGTTGACGTCTTCTATTTCGTCGTACCAAAGGTACAGATCGTTACTCATAGATCGTAGCCACGCGTTTTCTTCCGCGAAGGAGCCCTGCTGATCAGGATAAGGTTGGCCATCGCTATCTACGCCGGTTCGGGGCGCGCCGCAAAGATTTTCGAAATTACTGCGGTCCGCAAAGACATTGGGGGTGTAATCAGCGTCGGAATACAACCCATCATCGGTAACGGAAATCGTGATTGTCCGCGATGCGCTCGAAGCACCGGAGGTAGCCGTGACGACGATGGAATAATCGTTCCCGCCGCTGCCGGTGGTAGGGGCCTCATAGTCGGGCGCCACGGCAAAGGTAAGCACACCGTCTGAGGAAATAGAAAACTGTTCGGCGTCGTCGCCAGATAGCGAATAGCTCACCGCTGAACCGGCAGCAGCATTTGTTGTTACCGTGCCAACAGCGGTTGAACCTTCCTCGACGCTAAAAGTTGCTTGCGAGGTGATCGCAAAGGTGGTCGCGAGATCCGCAGAGGCGCTGCTTGAACCACCGCTACTCCCGCCACCGCCGCAAGCTGTAGCGGTGAGGACGAAAAGGCTAAGCACGGCATAAAACGCGATTTTCATGATCGGACCTTTTGTTATTTCGAAAGAGTTTAGATTCGCTGCTTATTATGAGGATTTCGTCTCAGAAACCAAGTAAGCCGAGCGTTGTCAGCATATGGCAGGTATATAGGCTCTGTCCGACTTTTCACGAACAGCCATACGTGAGGATCCTGTCGAGCAAAGCCGAATGCGAGAACGGATGCGAAGCTACAGGAAGCTAGTCGTTCTTAAGAGAGGTGAGGTGCAAAGTGAGCGCTAGGAGGCACCTTGCGGCGCGGTCCCTGTTCGATCGTTCAATTGGTCAAGCCAAAAGCTTTAGTCTCATCTTTTTACAGCTAAATAATAGCGCCGTTGGAGCTAATACAAACGCATCCTGTTAAGGCAGCTCGATTATCGCCCCGGGGTGGAGCCAAGGGGGGTGATCGTAAGATGGGCTAAGCCGGATTCTATATGCGAAGTCGGCTCGGTATGGGCTTGCAGGGTGGGTGTGGTGGATGCCGGCGTTGTTCTGATTGACCAGTAGGTAGGATCTAGCCGGTATCTTAAGGCGGCATACAGAAGCTCCTCGTCTGGGTCGCCGAGCGAATGGTTCAAATCCTCCGGGAGGTTACATCCGGGCAGGATAACTTCGTCTATCGGGTTATTATCGGCGGGCGAAAATCCGTCACCATAATCACCAAACCCTAATGCGTTTAGTGAACGGAAATTAACGCTGCTATAGGTGGTGCCGCAATTGTCGGTCGAGTAGAAACCGCAGGGCTTGCCGCAAGTTGTACCGCCAATTTGAATCACTTCGACGTCAACGCCTTGCTGCGCATTCATTAAAACTTCGCTGGCAGAGCGGGTATCTATGGTCGTCAAAACAAAGACTCGGCTTAAGTTGAGGCTGGGTAGAGCTGCTCCGAGACTACCGGATTGCACTAACACGCGGTTAAAAAATAACTTCGGCTTAATTGCCTCGTCAGTAAACGGGTCGACCACTTGATGCTTGTCGTTAAATTCAACCTTAAAAGCGGTGCGTCCGCTTGTTGCCGATGCGCCAGCAATCATATAGCCCAACTCCGCCACAATATCGAGAAGCCCACCGCCGTTGTAACGCATGTCTATGACTAGATCAGCAACGTCTGCGTTAGCCAAGTTTTCATCTGGTTAAAATAATCCTTAACCTTTTCCTCGCTAACGCCAAAAAGTGTGGGTCGATGTCTTTAATTTCTCGATACCAAAGATAGCGATCACGGCTCCATGACTTGAGCCAGTTGGCCTCGTCTTCAAAGCTGCCTTGAGTATCACGGCATGGTCTGCCGTAGGCGTCGATACCAAAACGCGGGTTAGCGCAGTGCGCTGCGAAATTCTTTTGGGGTCTAAAGCGGTTGTTCGCGAAGTCGCTGTCGAGGTCGGGTTTACTGTCGGTATTGGCATCATCGCTACCGTCTGTGTTATTGCTAGCGCCAGTCTCGCCACTGGTGGATGTATCGTTTTGAATGGAGGGTTGACTGTTGCTTAGCGAACTTCTGCTGCCGCCGTCACCTCCGCAAGCGGTCAAAGTTGCGACTAGGAAGACCGGCATCAGTCTCAGGAAAAAACAAGGTCTTCTGGTAATAGAAAGTCTCTCGGTAAGAAGCGGGCAATTGAGGTGAGGGTAAGCACCGGGGCTACTGATGCGCCCAACCGCTTTGGACGCGCCGGCTGAGTCATTCCTTGTCGTGATGTTGCAGAGATCTGTAACGCTGTGCCTTCTACTTTTCGATGCATTACTGCGGAGACGCATCAGTTTAGCGGTAACAAGAGTAGCGGCTCGGATGGTGGAGCCTCCAGCACTTACTAACCCTAACAAATAGTATTATTTGTACTAAAAACGCTCACCGGCATTTTTTAGGTAGTTTGACAGAACAAAAACTTTCTCTGCTCCACCAAAATAATCGGTTTCTGCTTGATCGAAATTTATAAGCGCTTCGATCATGGCCTCCCGTGCCGCATCATACTGCGCGACATAGGCGAGGCGTTGGAAGCGAACGTTAATACTGAACAGCATGTAATCGTTATCTAGTCGACAGAGCGTTTCGCGTTCTGACCGGATCCACCAATGCGCCGGATCGCTGGTGGGCAGCGATTCTGATCTGAGATGGAGGCGTTTATTATCGCCGTGAATTAACCAATTGCTTCTCTCAAAGGGTCGCATAACTGGCGCGTTAGCGATAAATCTTTGTATGCCGTCTCCAATCTTGGCGTTAAGTGTGGTGACCGGTTCGTGAATGGTCTGCAAAGGGTGGCCAATTTTGCTGCGCAAATCCCAGTAGCTAGGCGAGCAGACGCAGCCAGCTAACAGTCGTTGCGCTCCGCTGCTTTCAATTAGGCATAAATCGTCTGCTACGGAGAGAGCACAATCGGCAATGGCGTCTGGATAGTCGCGCGCGCTGACTTGCATCTGCTCAGCCAGGGTTGCTTGAGCGTTCTGGCTGTACGAAGTGGTAGCGACAACACTCGCATAGCGATTCGTTAGCAGCGTTTGTTTATGAAGGCGTAGCGGATTTCGAATCGGGCGCGAGAGCCACTGATCCAGCTCGATCGGAGCGAGGCCCATACGGTACTTGCCGCGCCCGTCAGCCCACGGAGGGTTGGCCCAGAAATGAGGATCTACGGCATCTGTGTCTAAGTTTTCTAAAGCCATTACTACGACGTTGCCTTTTTTAAGCGTCTCTAGATTGGAGATATTCGATTGCCCACCTGCCCGGAAAACGAGCGGGGTTAGTAGAGTCTGTTGCGTGGATCGGGTCTGAATCCACTAAAGTAAGATGCACTGTTTGAGGGCTATTCCGCACTGCCGTTCAAGCGCCAATCATAGCGATATTGCGGTCGTCCGCGATAGCTTAGCAAAGCGTCTTTGTGCCTCGGCAGTCGCGCCGCTAAGAAGGCCAGAAGGGTGGTCTCATTTGCGGCGAAATCCTGTTGATACCAGTCAAACAGGCTTGACAGCATAAGCTCCCCGTCGTCGTTCCAGGCGAGCGCTTTTGGCTGCTGTAAAAATGCCTGTTCTGCATCGCTAAGCATTGCCGCCATATTTCGCCCAGTAAATACTTGTGGCTGCAGATTCGGGCAGCCAAGGCTGGCGCAGTTCACGACAAAATGAATCCGATGATCGCGCCAAATCGGTCGCAAAATACGATGCTCGATATCGTTTAACGATACATTCTGTTGCTCGATGGTTAGTGATTTGTCGTCCCACGGCCCGCGTGGCAACCAGCCATCACCCATTCGCAATATGCTGGATTTGTTGGGGTGGGCGAGCACTACTGCGACGGTTTGCGCATTGTACAAATTGACCCAGTAAGCAAATTGCTCATCGCGCCGCAATTTGCGGGGTAGCTGGCTCTGTAGATAATCCAGATATGCAGCAAGAGAGCGACGATCCTCGGCCGAAAAAGTTTGGTAGGCAACACGAGTCGTCCCATCTGGGTGACCGCGCAGGTATTTGTCCAATAGCAGCTGCCAGGGTGCATGGTCGATGACGGCCTCTGAGAGGGGATTATGCGCATCCCAAAATGTCCACAATTCTTCATCCGGAGCGGCAATGACCGGCGTATATGCTCCAAAGCAGATCAGTATTGCGAAGACTTGCAGCACATCGGTCTTAAGCGAAAACCGGTTCGTGTACCAGCGGCGTTTGTGTTTCCCGGTCGTCCTAGCCTTATAACGATTCCTACAACGAGTCCCAGCAGCGTCGGGTTCTCCGAAGTCTCTTTGAGTGCAAGCTGTGGCAGGTGAGAAAGATGTGATTGAGGTTAAACTGGTCATCTTCGTAATCTGTTAATTGTACGAGTCAAGAAAGTTGGAGCTTAGGCCTTAGCGCGTCAAGAAAGTGACAACGAAAGGCCTCTATAGACTTGAGCGACCGGCATTAAGTGACTTTTTAAAAAACATATGAAATAAGATGGTGGAGAATAGTCGCGCCATCTCGCCATCTCGCCATC
>DJYW01000090.1:5366-15920 GCA_002450255.1 Gammaproteobacteria bacterium UBA6968 | reverse complement strand
CGCCATCGCGCCAGCCTAATGGCCTGTTCGGGCGTAGGCTTGCCGAGCATCGTTCTGATCTCGCAACTCTTTTCAACGCCTAAGATTCTCATCCCGCATTTGCGATCTTTGGTTCGCAGCGCCGGTTAATCAGGCTAACGGTAGGTTTATTGAGATAGTCGGTATGCATTGCAGCATTTGTAAGCTGCTACCGTCAGGTCTCTATTGTAGAAAGACACCCGTGAGCGAGCGATCCCCGCATTGGTTTTTGCTTTTGTACTGACGTGGCCAAAAGCGCGAATTCCTGGTTTTATTTTGCGAGAACTAAGCAAGTTGGCATTAACAGTTCTACCGCAGAATTTTCTTTTCGACGAATGCACCCGTAAGTGATGGATCTTAGCTTTTATCCAGGGCATAAATAATATGTTTGCAGTTAACTTGAGAAATGTTTCCATTGATATAACTCGTTCTGCTATCACTTGTGGTCTGTATTTGGGTCTCGTGCTTTCTCTCTCGGCCTGCGGCGGAGGGGGAAGCGGCGGCTCAACGGATGACAGTTCGTCCTCCCGGTCTAGTGCGCCGGCATCTGACACAAGTCCGAAGCCACCTGCAGCGACTGGCGCGTCATCGCCGCCACTGATTGATCCTGGTCCAATCGATCACTTGGAAGGGAGAAGTTTGGTAGTTAACCTGCGTTTAGCCGAGGGAAATGCCGCTGACGTTAGCTTTGCCATTGTTTCCGATGCAGATGCGAATCTTTTTTCACTGCAAGAGACTGCACCAACAACTGATGCATCAGCAGGGCCGCAGCTTAGGTTCAAGCAAGCCCCGGATTTTGAAAGTCCGAAAGATGCCAATTCGGATAATGTCTACGCATTGCGGATCACGGCGACGAGGGCGAACTCGGTTGCCGAAGTGGATTTAAAGATCACGGTCAAAGACGCACTAGAGGGGCGAGTCGTAGACGCTCCTTTGCGAGACAGTGAAGTGTTCGTCGATGCCAACAACAACGGTCGCTACGACCTCGGCGAGGACACAACCCGGAGCGATACGCAGGGTTACTTTTGGCTGCCGCAAATCAGCAGTTCGTTAGCACAAACGTCGCCTAGGATTGTGGCCCGGGGTGGCTTCGATGTAGCCACTGGCAATCGCCTTACAAATATTGTTATGTTCGCACGTTTGCAGTCTGATCAGCGCGGGTTTCATGGCATCACACCCATTACCAGCTTAATCGCTTTAGACGGGGCTCAATTGCAAACTTCTGCCGCAGCGAGCGTGACAACGCAAACTGTTCTCACCAAATTAGGGTTGTCTGCAAATCTAGAATATTTACAAAGCGTCGACCCCTGGGCAAAGACTCAAGCGGGAGATGCGGCGGCTGATGCGGCCCAAAGGATCAATCAACAAGCTGGCCTGTTGATGCAAATGGCTGCGACTGTGTTCGCACAGCAGGGAGATGGCCAGACGGCTTATGCAGCAACTGAAAAGATCGTCGAGGCGCTATTTAAGGTGGCAGCGGGCAACGTGCGTCTCTCGTTGTCGAACGAATTAAACGTCCTGGCGTTGTTAAAAGACTCGACTGCATCGCTAAAGACAAAGCAAAGCGATGATCAGCTCCAAGCTTTGGCTAGGGTCATAGCGCGAGTCAATCACGTTGTGGCGAATGCTGCGGTGGATCTGGATTCAGATATTGCCAAAGCACTGACATCGGCTGCTCAGACAGAGCTGACCACCAAGACTGTCGAAATGCTTAAGGGCGATTTAGCGGTGAAGGACTTCAACCAAATCAACTTCGTTAAAGATGCTTTGGAGCCGATCAAAAACAAGATTTCGCAAAATGACTTGGACCAAGATGGAGTCATCGATCTTATTGATCTCGACGATGATAACGACGGTGTGCCGGACACGCTTGACGAGTTTCCGCTAGTTAAATCTGAATCTCGCGACAATGATGGTGATGGCACTGGCGATAATGCCGATACAGACGATGACAATGATGGCGTCGCTGACGATCGGGATGCCTTCCCCAAAGACAAATCGGAACAGTACGACTTCGATAAGGATGGCATTGGCGATAACCAAGATACGGACGACGATAATGACGGCTGGCCCGACCGAGAGGATGCATTCCCATTTGACCGCCTGGAATGGCGGGATCAGGACGCCGACGGTATTGGCGACAACACTGATCCGGATCGAGACGGTGATGGGATAAACAATGGTAATGACGCATATCCTGATATATCTCTGAACCGACGACTTGATACGGATCAGGATGGTCGTCCAAACGACTGCGATTTAACCTGTCGGACAACGGGCATGCGAGCCGACGAGGATGATGATGGAGATGGCGTTAATGACGCTCTGGATGCCTATCCCTTAGACGCATCTAAATCAAAAGCAGCAAAGGTCAAGGATGGCCAAAAAGCTGGCGACGGCGATTCTCCCAGCGATACCGATGGAAACGGCTCCGGCGAAACAGATGGGGACTCGCAGCAGGCCGAACTCAGCGGTGTAGCACAGACTATTCAAGTGCGTTTGCTGCCAACGGGAACAAGTCGCTATACGGGTAAGCTCACTGCTGCTGGGCCAGCTACCAGCACTCCATATGAATTCTCGATAGCCAGCAATGGGCAATACGGTACCGTCCTGCTGACTGATCCTTCGACCGGCGTGTTTACTTATGAGGTCGCGACAACGGTGACTGCGCAGCAACTAGACGCGTTTTATTTCGTTGTTTCAGACGGCACGAATACCTCCTCTGTTACCAAAGTTGCAGTCGCCATCAACAGTGACCCTTTGTATCGCCACCAATGGCACTTGAAAAATTCGGGTCAAACAAATTTTGCTTCACGTGGCGGTACTTCAGGGGCCGATCTAAAGGTCGATTCTGTGATCGCTGACGGCTATACGGGCAAGGGCATAAAGGTCGCAATTGTCGATAGTGATCTGCAGCTCGCCCACCCTGATCTTGCCGCCAACGTAGTCGAAGGTGGTTCCGTCGATTACGTACAAAATGACTCTGATCCGAGTTTTAGCCAAGATGCGGCAGACGGCCATCACGGCACTAGCGTCGCCGGTATTGTCGGCGCAGTCGGTTGGAACAACCGTGGTGTCCGCGGTGTTGCACCCGATGTCGCTTTATATGGGTTCAATTTGATAGCGTCCACTGCTCAAGGCGGTTCCATCTATTCGATTGCTCGTGAAATAGCCGCGTTGGGTGGTGCCAGTTATTCGTCTGACATTGATATTTTCAACATGAGTTATGGTGAAAGCCCGGAACGTTTCCGAATGCTCTCGGCCAGTTTAGTTGATCACTTTGAGAATGGTGCGCCCAAGCTGCGAGGCGGCAAGGGTGCCATCTATATCAAGGCTATGGGAAATGACTTTCAGTCCACTGAGAAAAATCACTGGCTACTCGGGGCGACCGATGTTGGTACTTCGTTGGGTGCTTCTGCGAATCGCGGTTTATGCACCCTTGCGATTTCTGCGGATTTGAGCTGTGTGGACGGCATTGTCGATCCACGGATGAGCCAGCCGATTATTATTGGTGTTGCTGCATTAAATGCGGATGGTATTAAAACGTCTTACTCAACTCCGAGCGCCACAACATGGATTGCCGGGTTTGGCGGCGAGTCGGGTAAGCATCATAGTCACACTGGTTACGGCTACAATGGTTACGCTGCGGAGGAGGCTGTTGCGGCGGATGTCGATCATACCCCGGGTGTTATGACGACAGACGGAGCCGGTTGTACTACCGGTTATGTGCATCATTCGTACCTCTCTGGCATAGCGTATGATTCTAGTAATGCATTCAACAAGCCCTCGAATATAAATGAAAATCCCCACTGCAGTTATTTCGCAGGGTTTAAGGGGACCTCCGCTGCGGCACCAATGATTTCTGGGGTGGTGGCGTTGATTCTGCAGGCAAATCCAGATCTGACCTGGCGCGACGTTAAGCACATCCTGGCAACTACAGCGCGGCAGGTTGATCCCAACAAAAAAGATATATCAGTTGATGGTATTGTTTATTACCAGTGGCTGACTAATGCAGCTAACTACAAATTCCACAATTGGTATGGTTTTGGGGCAATCGATGCCGCTGCCGCCGTTGCTGAGGCTAAGCGATTTAAGGCGGGGTCTCTCGGCTCCGGTGTGTTTACAGACTGGCGGAGCTCGGCAGAGCAAACAATTCCGATAAAAACGCAGACCCTGCTCCGGCAGTCCCTAAGTGAGACTGCTTCCGGCTTGGTTGAGTTTGTGCGTTTGGAGATCGAGTTGGATCATCAATTTCCCAGAGACATCGGCATTCGTCTGCAATCCCCATCCGGGACTGTGTCGACTCTGTTGCAGCCGCATACTAGCATCAAGGCTAATCCCTCAGGTAATCCGTTTGTACTCGCGAGTAACGCTTTCTACGGTGAGCCGCTAGCCGGTGATTGGTTTCTGTTGATTTACGATCATGGTGCTTCGGCAGGTGGTGAGTTGCGGCAGTGGCGGCTGCAATTTTTGAAGCGCTAACTTATAGGTGAGGTAGTCAAGCTATGGCATATCAATTACATCTCCCAATACTGCGCCAGTGCGCGGCTGTCTTCTTTGTCATCGCTTTGTCTTGCATCGCGCAGTTTGCGGTGGCGCAAAAGTTAACACTTTTGCCTGATTCAGCGGTTGCCTTTGATCCTGCAAATAAAATTGTTGGCGCCAAGATTGGGCGCGTCGGTTCGCAAAAATTTGCGCTAAAAAAGTCAGACCTACTCGCCGTGGCTGCAGATGAGGCAGCTAAGCGCGTCAATACAGATGGCGTCCAGACTAACGCAAATGTTGATTCTCCGATTATTTCCATTAATCCAAATAAGAGAGTCGTTAGAAGTAACTTGACGGATCAGCTCGGGATAACAAATGGTCAGCTTATTGTGAAGCTAAATGTGGCCTCTGTCGGGCAGGTATCTGCTGCTGAACAGTTAGCCGCTGATTACGGCTTGAACGTGGTAGAGCACTTATCGCTGACCGCTTCAGTGGTCTTGGCGGCACCTAGCTTTGAGCACTTAGCCGAGGCGTTACCTCAACTGCAGCAAGACGCGCGCGTCGTGCAAGTGGAATTAGACGCTGTCTTTTCGGTGATTAGGTTGTACTAATAATCCCGCCCGCCTTACACAGACGAGATGCGTGAGAATCCTTGAATCGGAAATGGGTCCAGTTGTTGCCTAATCGAAGCGTTAACCAACCATGCTTTTAGCTCAGCCAGGCCCAGCTCAGTTAGGTCTAGAATAGCGCTAGTCCAAATCTGAATGTCGGATTTGCGCCAGTGCAATGCTGGACTAATGGGTCGTCTCCGGATTTGCAGAAAGCGCCCGTGTCGACATGGTATTGACCTGCTCGGCGGTAGCGTAAGCAAACGAAATTCGGAGCGTTGTATTATGGATTCCCCCGCCAACTCTAAATCGACCAGTAACGACCCGGTGCAAGGTTGTAGCCGATCGATTGACGATGTGCTACCGGCGCATGCCACAACAGATGGCGCGGGTGTGCAGCTATATCGGAGCGTTGGCTCCACCGCGTACCGCGAGTTCGATCCGTTTTTGATGCTCGACGAAATTTACACAGATCAACCCGACGGCTATCTGGCTGGCTTTCCGGATCATCCGCATCGAGGTTTTGAAACCGTCACATATATGCTTACCGGGCGGATGCATCATCGTGACAGCGAGGGCAATTCCGGCATTATCGAAGCCGGTGGCTTGCAATGGATGACAGCAGGCTCAGGAATCATTCATTCAGAGATGCCGCAGCAGGAAAGCGGCTTGCTGCACGGGTTTCAGTTATGGATCAATCTGCCTGCGAAGCACAAGATGTGCCCTCCGAAATATCAAGAAATGGCCAGCGCACAGGTGCCAGAAGTGCAGATCTCCGGCGGTCTGCTGCGCGTTTTAGCAGGACGATTCGAGAATATCGATGGCCCCATTGACAACCCGATCACTCAGCCAACCCTGTTTGATCTGAATCTCGTCCCGCATGCGGAGCTGACCGTTCCTCTGTCCCCGACGCATAGCTGCATGATTTATCTATATCGAGGGACCGCGCAGATCGGCGCGACGAGTTGGCAGGTGCGCGAGCTTGCCTTGCTGAATCCTGATTCGAACAGCGACGCGGTCACCATAACGGCAGGATCAGCGGGGTGTGGTGCTTTGTTAATTGCGGCCCAACCGCTCAATGAACCCGTGCACCGAGCTGGTCCATTTGTGATGAGTAGCCCAGTAGATCTTGAGCAGGCGTTCACGGATTATCAGCAGGGTCGATTGGTGACGCGCAAGCAGCGCCTATAACCGCGCCAAACAGTTCTATCAGCAAAGCCTAAACGCCCCGCAACGGAGCGGTCTCATCCGTTATGCACGGTAATTACAGACGGATAGCGTTAGCATGTATGCTTGCCCTGCTAAACAGGGAGAATAGGGGTTAGCTGATGCATAAACAGCACAATTCATTGCCGCAGGATTACGCCGAGCGAGTTTATGCCGGCGTGCTCGGAAAAGTAATCGGCGTCTATCTGGGTCGACCTTTCGAAGGTTGGACCTACGAGCGGATCCAGCAGCAACTTGGCGACATCAATTATTATGTTCACGACCGGCTGAATGTGCCTTTGTTGGTAACTGATGACGATATCTCCGGCACTTTTACCTTTATACGGTCGTTAGCGGACAATGCTTCAGCCAAGGCGTTCAGTGCGCAGCAAGTTGCCGAGACCTGGCTAAACTATCTGATCGAAAATCGCACCATTCTTTGGTGGGGTGGTCTGGGTAACTCCACTGAGCACACTGCCTATCTTCGTCTCAAAAAAGGTATTACCGCACCGGCTAGCGGCTCCAGGGAACTCAACGGCCAGGTGGTGTCAGAGCAAATTGGCGCGCAGATTTTTATAGATGGTTGGGCCATGGTCGCTCCTGGCGATGCGCAACGAGCGGCCACCTTAGCCGAGCACGCCGCTCGTGTTAGTCACGATGGCGAAGCAGTATATGGCGCCGTAGTGATGGCGGTGCTCGAAGCCATGGCGTTCGTCGAATCTGACACCAACGTACTCTTGGATACAGCACTAAGCTATGTACCGGGTAATTCGGTCATCCGTCAGCTCGTGGATGATGTGCGAAGCTGGCATGCCAAGGAGCCCGACTGGCGCGCTACCCGCGAGCTACTTGCCGCCAACTACGGCTACGATAAATTCGGTGGCAATTGTCATATGGTGCCCAATCACGGGCTAATCATTCATTCGCTGTTGCACGGCGAAGATGATTTTTCACAAACCATGAAGATTATCAATACCTGCGGTTGGGATACCGATTGTAACTCCGGCAACATCGGCTGCTTGATGGGCATTAAAAACGGGATAGCCGGGATCGATGCGGGCTTAAACAAAGGACTCGATTGGCGTGGGCCGGTTGCTGATCGTATTTATATTCCCACCGCGGACCCAACCTGGGGAATTTCGGATTGCGCTCGCCAAGCTACTGACATTATCAATATGGGGCGAACCTTGGCCGATAAGAAACCCTGGCAGCCAAAGAACGGCGCACCATTTCATTTTGAGTTTGCCGGCTCGGTGCAGGGCTTCACTGTGTCTTCAGGTGAAGGCGTTGTAGCCAATGTCGTCGGCCATAGTGCTGCGGGCACTAGAAGTCTGCGGTTGGCTGCGGATACGGCGGCTCGATTTGGCACGCCCGTGTTTACCCCATCGAAAGATATTGCCAAATACTTTGAAAAAGGCGGCTACGCATTAATGGCTTCCCCGCAGGTTTATCCAGGGCAAACGCTGAACGCTCGGCTAGCAGGCCGCGGCGAGGTGGCACTTTATGTTGCAAATTACGGCGAGAATGACGCGGTTACCTTGCATGAAGGAGAGTGGGTAGACCTAGCTGAACCGGGTGCCGAGGCCGGCGTAGATTTGGTGTTCAACGTGCCGGCTGAAGCTTACCCAATATTCGAGATCGGCGTGCAAACCCGCGCCGAGGGCGAGGTTTACCTGGACTCTATGAGTTGGCGGGGAGAGCCTAATTTCGTTATTGCTCAGCCCGCGCATAAAGGCACCATGTGGCGCCGCGCCTGGGTAAATGGCGTGGATTCTTTTTGGAGTTTTGGCGATCCCATTCGGCTGATGCAAAACGACGGCCGTGGGCTGCTGATTCAGGGCACACGCGACTGGCGCAACTATCAAGTCTCGGCGGACGTCACGCCGCATCTCGTCGAGCAGGCGGGAATTGCAGTACGGGTGCAGGGAATGCGACGCTACTATGGTTTACTGTTAGGGCGCGACCGACGGCTGCGTTTGGTCAAAGTGCTGAATACCGAGACAACGCTTGCGGAATGCGCGCTGCATGTTGAATTTGGCACGACTTATACTTTGACCCTGAGCGTTAGCGGAGATCAGTTATCCGCATCCGTCGACGGTAAAGTTATGCTTGAGGCGAGCGATGCAGATCTAAGTTGCGGAGCGCTCGCCTTATTGGTTGAAGAAGGCCGAACCGCAACCCAATCGGTTGTCGTGACGCCAGCCTAATTCAACTTTATAACAATAGTTTTGCGTTTACCGCCGGGTTTTAACTCATGATCTACCTACTGATTAACGGGCTTAAGCCGTGCTGACTGCTGTTGGCGCAATGAGCGTTAGTCCTAGCGTTTGTCGGCTTCTTGGAGGTTCGCTGCTAGTCACGAGCCTGCTATTGAATGTCGGTGAGACGCAAGCAAACCGCGTCTCTTCAGAGACCATCGACCCCGGTAGTGTCGCGACCGCCGAACCGCAATTTATGCCGAATATCCTGTTGCTGGTCGCAGAAGACCTGAGCCCGCGTATCGGCAGCTTCGGTGATCCGGTTGCACACACGCCAAATATCGATGAACTAGCCAGCAACGGCACGCGCTATACGCACACATTTACTACTGCTGGCGTTTGTGCCCCCAGTCGCGCAGCGCTGTTAATGGGGCAGCATCAAATCAGTTTCGGTGCCCAGCATATGCGTACCAGCACTGCACCGTTAGGTGCGTACCTCGCTCAGCCGGCTCTGCAGGCTCGAGCGTTTCCAGAGCGCCTGCGAGAGGCCGGCTACTACACCTTTACCGACCGTAAGTTGGACTATCAATTCAGCGGCATCCGTGCCGGAACAGGGCCATTCTCTATTTGGGATCGAGATGGCGTTAATTTGTTAAATGCCGATGTCGCGCCGCCTTGGGCCGCCTTGTCACGCGACCAACCATTTTTTGGTTTGATCAACTTTATGCAAACTCACGAAAGCGGCGTCATGCGGGCAACCGGCAAACCGCATAGTGCTGTGCATGCCGGGACCCAACAATTTCGCAAACAATATGGGTTAGTAGCGAAACAGATAACTGACCCGGCCGCGGTCTTCTTGCCACCTTACTACCCCGACTTGCCCGCGGTGCGCAGTGACCTTGCGCGGCACTACGACAACATTCGTGCTATGGATGCCCAGGTAGGGCTGATACTCGCGGCTCTACGTCGTGATGGATTGGCCGATAGAACCATCGTTATCTGGACGGCTGATCACGGTGATGGCCTGCCTAGAGCAAAACGCGAATTGTATGATTCGGGTATTCGTGTGCCGATGATTGTTTTTGTGCCGGCGGCGCTGCGTAAGCTGCGCCCGGATCTGGCCGCGTCGCTTAGTGCAAACGTTAGCGATGATTTAGTGAGTTTTGTGGATATTGCCCCGACAGTTCTGGCGTTAGCTGGCTTGGACGCATCCACCTATTGGCACGGCCAGAATTTCCTAAAACCCACCCAGCCCAAGCGCCGCTACGTCTATGCTTCTCGCGACCGCATCGATGAACAAATCGATCGGCAGAGGGCGGTGCGAAGTCAGCGCTATAAATTGATACGCAGTTACTATCCGAATCTTGCCGGCGGGCATTTGCTTGAGTATCGGGATATTCTGGACATGACCCGCGCATGGCGCGCGGCGGCCGCGGCTGGTGAGCTCAGCCCAGTGCAATCTCGTTGGTTCGAGCCATTTGGCGCGGAGCAATTTTATGACCTCGAGAGTGACCCGCACGAGATTGATAATCTGTTGGACCGAGCAGTGCTTTCGCGAGCAGAACTTGCAGTTCTGCAAGTCCTGCGTGCAGAGCTGGACGGCTTTATCGATCGTACCCAGGACACGGGCGCGATGCCTGAGACGGAGCTGCGAGCCAGTTTTCTGATTGATGGCGATTTGCCGCAAACTCCGCCCCCAGAGATCACCTGGGACGGCGACCGCGCGGTCATAAAAAGCAAGCAAAACGTTAGTATCGGTTACCGACTTCGCGAAGAGACAGCTGCAGCTGAAATGAATGCTTTGTCCGGGGAGCACTCTTGGCGGTTATATGTTGAGCCAGTAGCAGGTGAGCTGATTGAAGCAAAGGCTGTACGTTATGGCTGGCGCGAAAGCGTTGTGGTGCGAGCTCGACGCCCGCAGTAATTGCGCTATCGGCCGCATTAGGATGTTGCGGCTCGAGATTCTCCGTAAGCGGGTTTAGAGAACTCGTCAGCAGTCGCCGCCGGAGAAACAAGCCAAAACAAGGGCCAAAACAAGG
>DJYW01000090.1:0-5058 GCA_002450255.1 Gammaproteobacteria bacterium UBA6968 | reverse complement strand
CCAAAACAAGGGCCAAAACAAGGGTGAGGGAAAGGGAGGGAAAAGAATCATGCAGCCATTGCAAGTTGAAAAGCTCAGCGGATCTTTGGGTGGACGAGTCATTGATTTTGATTTAAGCGGTTTGACCGTAGCTGATTTTGACCAGGTTGCCGATGCCCTGTGGCAATTTCAGGTTCTGGTATTTAAAAATCAGGCGTTGCCTATCGTTGACCACATCGAGATCGGTAGACAGTTTGGTCCACTGCATACCCACCCTGCAGCGAATGGGGTTGCTGGCCACCCGGAAGTACTGTTGCTAAGGAATCGCGGCAAATCGAAAACCATTACCGAGGTTTGGCATTCTGATGTGAGCTGTGAGTCCGCGCCGCCGTCGATTTCTATTTTGCAGGCCATCGAATTACCGCCATTTGGAGGCGACACGATTTTTGCCAATCAATACCAAGCCTTGGAGGAACTTTCGCCAAGTATGCGGGAAATGATCAGACCATTGCGCGCGGTGCATAGCGCATTTGAGATGCAAGCGACCCACCCGGTCGTCCGCACGCATCCAGAGACCGGTCGCGAGGCGCTATACGTTAATGGCGGTTTTACTCAGCATTTTGAAGGAATGACCAAAGCCGAAAGCAAGCCGTTGCTTGACTATCTGGTGGCCTGGGCCTCGAAGCCTGATTTAACTTTTCGCCATAACTGGTCCGTTGGTGATATTATAATTTGGGACAATCGTTGCGTTATGCATTATGCGGTGCATGACTATGGCGACCAATTCAGAGAGATGCATCGGGTGACGGTGCAGGGTGAAATGCCGGTCTGATTTGTTTATACAAATCCGTATTGAGCCAGCGCTGAGTCAGTCGCCTTAGTTTGTTTGCCGAGCGCTTAGGATGAGCATTAAAGATGGATCGAGACACAGAGCTTTCACTCATAGACGAGCTGCTTTCGCTCAAGGCCAGAGACAGTGCATTTCTCGACGCATCCACTGCCCGAAATCCCGTACAGAATTATACCAGCGCCGACCGGTTTCGCGCAGAGCAAGATAAGGTTTTACGACGGCAGCTGGTGTCAGCAGCCCATAGCAGCGAACTCCAGGGTTCCGGTGCGTTTCTGCAGCGGCATATCAATGGTTTACCGGTCTTAATCACTCGTGACGACGGCGGGCATGTACATGCATATTTGAATGTCTGTCGTCATCGAGGCATGCGATTGGTGGCTGAACAGACCGGATGCCGCCACCGCTTCACTTGTCCTTATCACGCTTGGAGTTATGCGAATACGGGCGAATTGATTGCCGCCCCGCAATTCGAGGCGGGTTTCCCGGCACAAAGCAAAGCAGAGTTAGGACTGCGGCGACTGCACTGTGAAGAGCGATTTGGTTTTATATGGCTCACGACTGCTGAACATAATGGTGCGCAAGTCAGCACTTATGGCGATGACCTGGATGCTGAGCTTGAGGCGCTAGACATGCAGAACATGGTGATCGCGGTTGAACATACCGATGTCCGGAAAGTTAACTGGAAGACTTTGCTAGAGGGCGGTCTGGAGGCTTACCACTTTAAAGTTGCTCACAAGAACACCATCGGCCCTTATTTCGAAAACAATCTGTCGACCTATCAGACCTTTGGGCCGCATATTCGCTCGGTTTTAGCCCGCTCGAACTTTGGCGCATTAGACACCGGATCGCGTGATAGCTGGCGTCTGCGTGAGCATGCCAACCTGTTGTACACGTTGTTTCCGACCACCCAACTGCTGGTGCAGCAGGATCACGTGATATGGATTCGGCTGGAGCCCATATCAGTAGGGGAGACCCACGTTCGAGTGGTGACCCTTGCGCCACGAGAGCTGTCTGCGAATCAAAGTCACTGGCAACGTAATCACGGCATAACAGCGGCCACGCTAAATGAGGACTTTGCGATTGGTGAGGCCATTCAAGCTGGAGCACTCAGCGGTGCTAACGACACGTTTCTATTTGGTCGTTTTGAAGGCGCATTGGCAAAGTTTAACGCGACCATCCAACAAGCGTTGGACTAGGAGGCGTCACAATGCAGTTAATGCAATCTGGGCCTATTGCGGCGCAAGCCCAGCTGCACCATCAGTATTTTCTCGGGCTCCAGCTGATGGTCGCGGTGGAAGAGGATCGCAACACGGTTTACGAATGGATGTTTCGGCTCTTTCGCAGACAGCATGAACAAAAGTTTCTGCAGAGCTTCCAGAAGTTAGGACTTGCTGATTTGCCCCACGCGGTTGCTTGTGCCAAGTATCATGTTCTTTCGAATGGCATTGGCGGCGTTGCGGTAGAATACGCTGAAGAATCAGACACCAAAGCCTGGGTGCGTTTTAGATACCCGCGCTGGATGTATGCGGGACCAGCAATTTGCGGCATTCCCGCTGAAGCTGGACGTGGCTTTCTGTATGGATGGTACGCGCAAAACGGCGTCACCCTCGGTAACCCCAGGTTGGGCTTCGTCTGCGTCTCGGAGGACGTGACGGGCCAGTTCGGCTTGTGCGGTTACTTCAAAGAATATGATCATGATCTAACACCAAACGAGCGTCTCGTGTTCGCACCGGACGAGCGATTGCCAGCATACGAACTGGACGCGCAGCCGTCGCCTCCGCAGACCGAATGGAGCGAAGAACGCCTGGCGAAAGCGAATCGTAACTACGCAGTGGAATATGTTCGCAATGGTGTTTCGGCTCTTGCGGAGGTTTTGGGTGAAGCGCGTGCCCGAGAGCTGGCACAACGCGCAGCACGCTTAACCGGACTACAACAATATCCTGTGATGGCAAATATGATTGGTGCCACGGATGGCAGTGTGGCCGACGCCGCCGCATTTCTAACAATTATGATGGAAGGCATGGGTGACGCATGCCAGCTCAACATAATCGAAGACGATCCGGATGGTACTTGCCAGATCATGCAGTACGACTTGCGAATCGTGCGAGGTCTTGATCAGCCTGAGCGCGAGACTTTGCTGGCTTGTTGGATAGAGCTTTGGCGAGGTGCGATTCACTCACATCGGGCTTTTATGGCTGTGCAGTGTGAGTTGGAAAACCAGCCAGGGGATGAGTCTGAGGAAAAAGCTGGCACATTCGGTAACCACCAACGTTTAGTTTGGACTATCTGTACAGAGAGAAGTAGATAATGACCAACTTGCTCAAGCTTAGCAGTGATGTAATCGATGGCAGAATCGGGACCGACGAAGTTGGACCCTTAAACCGTATTAACTTTCAGCTGTCTGAGATCGCTGATGATGTGGCGATGGTGGAGGCCTTTTCGCATTCGATTTTGTTTAAAACAGAAGCTGGCTTGGTGTCATTTGATACCAGCAATGAGCGAGGTTCTGGCCGCGTAGTTGATGCGATTCGGAGCTGGTCTAAAGCGCCATTCCATAGCTTGATTTATACGCACGGTCATTTAGACCATGTTGGCGGCTGCGGCACATTTATGCGCGACGCCGAGGACCGCGGTCATCCCCGTCCAGAGATAGTCGGGCACGAAAACATAAAGCACCGCTTTGCTCGTTACGATCAAACCAATGGCTATAATCTTGCCATCAATAACCGCCAGTTCGGGTCAGTCGCGAGGCGCGGTTACGATGTGGGTGAGGGTAGTGAACGATTCCTGCCCGCAACCTCGCCCGTCCCGGACGTGACTTATCGGGATGCGATGGATCTGCAGGTCGGTAAATTGGATATTCAGCTCAACCATGCGCGCGGCGAGACAGACGACCACACCTGGTCTTGGATTCCCAAGCATAAGGCTATTTGCGCCGGCGACTTTCTCATCTGGGCGTTTCCTAATGCAGGCAATCCGCAAAAAGTGCAGCGCTATCCGGCTGAGTGGGCCGCCGCAATGCGTGCGATGGCAAAGAAAGATGCAGAGTTGTTTCTGCCGGCGCATGGCTTACCAATCGCCGGGCAAGCGCGGATAAAAAGCGTGTTAACGGATGTCGCTGAAGCGTTGGAGTTTTTGGTGCAGGAAACGGTGATGCGCATGAATGCTGGCATGCGCCTCGATGAGATCGTACACGAAGTCAAACTTGATCCTGCTTACCTTGAAAAGCCCTTTATGCAGCCGACTTACGATGAGCCAGAGTTTGTTATTCGAAATATCTGGCGTCTTTATGGCGGTTGGTATGATGGCAACCCCGCTGCACTTAAGCCTGCCCGCAACGCTGACTTAGCGCGCGAGCTGGCGAGCTTGGCAGGCGGCGCGATGAATCTGGCGGAAAGAGGTTTAGCCCTTGCCGAAACTGATCCTCGGCTTGCTTGTCACTTGGTTGAGCTGGCAGTGCAAGCTGATCCCGAAAACCGGCATGCTCACGAGATTCGGGCCAAGGTTTACCAACATCGACGCGGTTTAGAAACCTCGCTCATGGCAAAGGGTATATTTGGATCAGCGGCAAATGAATCCCGCGAGAAAATTGGTGACGAGTAAGATTGTGTCTTGGTTTTAAGGTATCCGCGGCGGTGAAATAAACCGCCAGATATCCGAACAAAGCAGCGCGAACATTTGGGTTCTTACCGGATTTTTCGTGGCCCTTAGATCATTGCAGTTTTCCGACTCAGTCTTCGCTGCGACAAAACCCGCTCACTACAAGTCTTGCATAAACACGGCGCCATGTTCGCGCAGAAAGTCCAGCTCATTGCCATAGTCGCCGCAGACGAACATCGCGCTTGGTTCAAGATAATCGTCTAATTTCTCCCAGCCCGGGTTGTCGGCAAACTGAGCCAAAGCGTGCTTAGCAGATGTAAAGCGTTGGTAAACTTTCACTGAGCAACCGCCCTCATCGATGACCCACTGGTTTATTAGAGTATTGCTATCTTTTGCAGCCGTCTCGTTCCAACCCCTAACCACATTGTCCTTGAAGTTCTCTAGCTCGCCCGGTTTGACTTCCGCCTCCCAAGACCAATATACCTGTCCCATCGCCCGTCCCTAGCATTTAGTAAATCGGTATTAATAGCTGCATGGTTATGATCGTCAATGGGGCGAGACCTCATATCACCCATAAGTTGGGCGTACAGATCGAGCAGGTTGAGAGTGTGTGGTGGTTGAATATTGAC
>DJYW01000044.1:5641-10917 GCA_002450255.1 Gammaproteobacteria bacterium UBA6968 | reverse complement strand
TTATCCTGTCTCCATTATCTAGCTGAGTTATGCCTCTGCTTTGTCATTTGCGGCGATCTCACCTGTCGTGCCATCTATGGTTCCACCAACTGTTTCATCGACGGCTTCGGAGTTTGATTCCGTTTCTTCCGTCAGGGCTTCTTTTTGATCGGTGGGGAGCATGTCTCCGCTAAATCGCACCAGCATGTCTTCGTCGAAAAACAGCACCATTTTGGATTTTTGATTAAAGTAGCCAGGTACTTCAATGCTGTAGATATAGGTCCACTTATCCGCGTTGAAGGGATCCTGTAGCACCGGTTCGCCCATTACATAAACGACCTGGCTTTTGGTCATGCCGGGTTTGATCCGATCGACCATTTCTTGAGTAATGACGTTACCTTGCTGGATTGGCACCTTGTGCACCTTTGGCAGTTCCAGCTTGGATATGCTGCAGCCGCTGAGCGCGATACCTAAACAAAGGGTAGGGAGTAAATATTTCATGGTGCGCATAGTACCCAGCGTCATAGATCAAAGCTAGCGCACTAAAAGCTCGCGGTTGAGAGGTTTTACTGGATGGTTGTTCGCGCGGATTGTCACCGCGCTAAGCAGTCAGTGCTGCGGGTGACACTGCTTAAGTCTTGGCGCCGGCCAACAGCGTATTAGCGTATTCGCGGGTCTTCTCGGTTACATCCGCACCGGCAAGCATCCGTGCTAGTTCGTCTATTCGAGCTTTGCTATCCAGCGGTTCAATCTGGGTTTCATCGTTGGCTTTGCTCACCCGCAGGTGGTTATCGCCCAAGGCCGCTACCTGTGGTGCGTGAGTAACGCATAAGACTTGGGTGTGTTTGGCGAGGTTGCGCAAGATGCGACCAATCGTGTCCGCAGTGGTGCCACCCACGCCGACGTCGGCTTCATCCAAGATCAGACACGGCATAGCGCTGCGCTCTGCGGCTACGATCTGAATAGCTAGGCCGATGCGAGTTTGTTCCCCACCTGAAGCCACTCGGGCCAAAGGTGCCGGGGCAAACTTCTTACTGGTGGTCACCATAAACTCGGCTTGTTCAAGGCCCAGTTCGTTTTCAGTTTCTGTCAATTCAACGCTAAGCGCGCCTTCGTTTATGCCAAGCGCATGAATATATTGATTGACTGCCTCGGCAAACTTAGGCGCCACAGCGCGACGTTTCTTGGCCAGCGTTGTCGCGTGCTTAAGAAACTCTGCGTGGTGCGCCTCGCGGTCGATGAAGAGCGTCTCCAGTTCGCTGCTGTCCGCATCAATCTGATCGAGTTCAGCCTGCAAGGTGGCTTGATGGGCGAGCAGCGCCTCGGGTTTGGTTTTGTGCTTGCGCGCCAGATCGATAATGAGTTCTAAGCGCTGCTCCACCTCGCTTAATCTGCCTGGATCGACGACGACTTGATCCTGAAAATGGCGCAGATCCCGGGTCGCATCATCAAGTAAAGACAGAGCCGAGCTTAGCGTGGCTTGAGCGGACTCTAGATTGGCATTGTTGTTATCCAGCGCATTAAGGTTGCGAATGGTGTGTCGCAACGAATCAATGTTGTCCAGGTCATGCAGTCCTTGCTCCAGCAAGCCGAGTACGTTCTGCGCTTGAGAGAGATCCTTTTGTTCGCGCTCCAGAGATTCAAGTTCGTCTGGGATGAGTTCCGCTGCTGTGAATTCCTCAAGCTGGTAGCTCAGCAGGTGTTTGCGGTCCTCTAGCGCGGACAACCGGCCTTGCTGAACCTCAATCGCTTTTAGCACTTGCTGCCATAAGCGGTAGTGTTTGGTGACGGCCTCGCGATGCTGCAGAAGTTCGCCGTATTCGTCTAACATTAACAGCTGAACGGATTTGTCGACCACTCGCTGGTGTTCGTTTTGGCCTTGCACGTCGACCAACCGCTCGGTGATTTCGCGCAAATATTGGAGGGTGACAGGGGTAGCGTTAATAAACGCTCTGGAGCGTCCATCCTTGTTAACAACTCGACGCAGCAGGCAGTCTGTCGCGTCATCATCAAGCAAATCGGCTGCGCGTAATTGGTTAGCGAGAGCTGGGTTATGAGCTAGTTCGAACTCGGCGCTCAGGTCGGTTTTTGCGGCGTCGGGACCGACGACGTCGGCTCTGGCCCTGTCTCCTAAAAGTAAACCCAGGGCACCTAGCAAAATAGACTTACCAGCGCCCGATTCGCCAGTGATAGTGGTCAGTCCGCTCGCAAAAGAAATATCGAGATGACTGACGAGTACGAAATTTTGAATGGTGAGTTGTTTCAGCATAGTCGTTCGTAAAGGTCGCATCCGTTGGCCGAAGATTAACATCAATTGATGCGGAAACGGTTTTTCGCTGGTATAAGAATGGCTATGCAAAAACCCGACCGCATAAACCTTGTTACAGCTGCAAAGGCTCAGCTAGAACGGCATCTTGAAAGCAACCCAATGATGATTCTGAGGTGATTTGCGGAATATCCAAGCATCGTTAAACCGCTAGACAAACGCACTTTTGAGTAGGCGAAAACTGATGACTGAAGCTCATGTCACAAAAAGATAGTTCTGGTAGTTCGATAACAAACGATGGCGATGTTGATTTTCGTGCTCAACAGCTATTCAAGCTTCTGGTTGAACAATACATAGCCGACGGAAATCCCGTCGCTTCAAAAGCGCTTGCAACGCTTCCCGGCGTAGGGGTGTCGTCCGCCACTGTGCGAAACGTGATGGGCGACTTGGAGGCACTCGGCCTTGTAAGTTCGCCGCATACCTCTGCCGGCAAGATTCCCACTCAGCTAGGGCTGCGGTTCTTCGTCGATAGCCTATTGAGTGTCGAACCATGGGGCTCCGACAAAGTTCGCGAAATCGAGGCAGAGCTGAACCCCGACCTCGCTCCGAGCGAACTCATAAACGCGGCGTCACAGATGTTGTCCCGATTCACACAAATGACCTGCCTGGTGACAACGCCGATGCGAAATCAGGTCAGCCTTCGTCACATCGAATTTTTACGTTTGGACGAGTCACGCGTCTTGGTGATTATGGTGATGAACGACCGCGAAGTGCAAAACCGGGTTATACACCTTGAAGAGGAGATAGCCGAGACCGAGTTGAATCAAGTCGCAAATTTGGTTAACCGCGAGTTCGCAGGTCGTCCGCTTATGCAGGTGCGCGAAGACATCTTGACCAGCATGCAGGTGGACAAAGACGAAATGGGGCAGCGTATGCAGCAGGCGCTGGATCTTGCTTCCAAGGCGTTTGAGACCCCTGCCGAAGCCGAGCAAGAATTGGTTGTTAGCGGGGAGCAACGCTTACTGGATTTTGCCGCTGACACCGACACGGTGCGGCTATTGTTCGACGCGATATCAAAAAAGGGGCAGGTCTTAAATATCCTGGACCGCTGTCTCCGTGGCCAGGGCGTGCAACTTTTCATCGGCCAGGAATCTGGCTACCAACCACTAGGCGAAATGTCGCTAGTGACCGCTTCATATCAGCTGAACGGCGAGCTTGCGGGTGTCCTCGGGGTTATTGGGCCGACGCGCATGGATTATAAGGATGTCATTCCGGTCGTAGACGTGACAGCTCGAGTGCTAAGCGCCGCTATGCGCTACGGAAATTAGCCGCTTCGCCAGAAAATTGATCGACTCCTCGATTCGCCCCTTGTAATCAAAAGGTTGGGCCGCATATACGCGCGGAACGAGCGATAGAGAATAGCAGTGGCAAACGACGAAGCGGATCACAACTCTGAACAAAATGCTGAACCCGACGTAGAACAGAACGTCGCACCAGACGCGACACCTGAGTCCGCAGAGGCTGGTGCTGACGGGTCATCAGATCCTTCCAACACGGCGCAAGCAACGGATGCAGATGAATTAGCAAACGCAAAAGATCAACTGTTGCGCACCATCGCGGAAATGGAAAACGTCCGTAGGCGTTCTAGCCGCGAGGTCGAAAATGCACGCAAGTTTGCTGTAGAGGGTTTGCTTAGCGATCTTTTGCCAGTGCTAGACAGCCTCGAAAAAGCTGTCGAGACGGCGCAGAACACCGCCGGCGCTGAAGCCATAGCCGAAGGGGTCGAGCTATCGCTAAAACTTTTTAGCGACAGTTTAGGCAGGTTCGGCGTGGAGCAAATCGATCCGCTTGGCGCGCCGTTTGATCCGCAGCAACACGAAGCTATGGCGATGGTGCCAAACGCCGACGCGGAGCCCAACTCGGTAATGGAAGTCATGCAGCGTGGCTACACGCTTAACGGCAGATTGGTTCGCGCCGCTAAGGTGATTGTCACCAAGGCACCCTAGTCCGGACTTGAAGTAAGTGCTGCCTGACCAGATATAGCCAGGTATAGCAGGAAAAAATCAACATATGCGGTTGCCAGTAACGCAGCAGCAAACCCATACGGCCCAATCTTTCGGGAATGAGCCTGTGGATACATCGCCTTCTGGCATTGAGCGGAGTAAGAAATGGGAAAGATAATCGGCATTGACTTAGGTACAACGAATTCATGCGTCGCGGTACTCGACGGTGGCGACTCTAAAGTCATTGAAAATTCAGAAGGCGATCGCACGACGCCGTCGATCATCGCATACACCGAGGACGGTGAGACTTTGGTCGGCCAAAACGCGAAGCGCCAGGCGGTAACCAATCCGAGCAATACATTGTTTGCCGTAAAGCGATTGATCGGCCGTAAGTTCAAAGACGACGTCGTTCAAAAAGACATCAAGATGGTGCCTTACGCGATCAGTGAAGCGACCAATGGCGATGCTTGGATTGAGGTGAAAGACGAAAAGCTAGCACCCCCACAGGTTTCGGCTGAAGTCCTCAAAAAGATGAAAAAGACCGCAGAGGAATATCTCGGCGAGGAAATTACCGAGGCGGTCATTACCGTACCGGCCTACTTTAACGACTCGCAACGCCAGGCCACGAAAGACGCCGGGCGCATCGCCGGGCTTGAAGTAAAACGAATCATCAACGAGCCCACTGCCGCGGCACTGGCCTATGGTTTAGATAAGAAGCGCGGCGACGCCAAAGTCGCGGTGTATGATTTGGGTGGTGGTACGTTTGACGTCTCGATCATAGAGATTGCCGAGGTAGATGGTGAGCATCAGTTCGAAGTGCTCTCGACCAATGGCGACACATTCCTAGGTGGTGAAGACTTCGACCTGAAGATCATTGACTTCCTTGCCGGCGAGTTCAAAAAAGACAACGGGTTTGATCTACACGATGACCCATTAGCGCTGCAACGGCTCAAAGAAGCGGCTGAAAAAGCGAAGATCGAGCTGTCTAACACTCAGCAGACAGAAATCAATCTGCCATACATCACGGC
>DJYW01000044.1:674-5241 GCA_002450255.1 Gammaproteobacteria bacterium UBA6968 | reverse complement strand
TTGGTAGCAGCGACGATCAAGCCTTGTCAGGTGGCGCTGGACGACGCCAGTCTAACCACGTCAGACATTGACGATGTGATTTTGGTCGGTGGTCAGACACGAATGCCGCTGGTCCAGGAGAAAGTGAAAGCGTTTTTCAAGCAAGAGCCGCGACGTGACGTAAACCCGGATGAAGCTGTTGCCATGGGCGCAGCGATTCAGGCCGCAGTATTGGCTGGAGACGTCAAGGATGTCTTGTTGCTGGACGTTACGCCGTTGTCGCTGGGGATCGAGACTTTAGGCCAGGTTATGAGTGTTCTCATCGAGAAGAACACGACCATTCCGACCAAGAAGACCCAAGTGTTCTCGACTGCGGACGATAATCAAACTGCGGTAACCATTCATGTTTTGCAGGGCGAACGTAAACAAGCAGGTCAAAACAAGTCGCTGGGCCGTTTTGACCTCTCCGACATTCCACCGTCTCCGCGAGGTATGCCGCAGATCGAGGTCGCGTTTGATATTGACGCTAACGGTATTTTGAACGTGTCAGCGAAAGACAAAGCAACCGGCAAAGAACAGTCGATTATCATTCAGGCGTCGAGTGGTCTATCCGAAGAAGAAATCGAAAAAATGGTCCGCGATGCAGAAGCCCATTCTGAGGAAGACAAGAAATTTGAAGAGATGGTGGTGTTGCGCAATCAGGCGGATGGGCTAATTCACGGCGCGCGTAAAGCGGTCGAAGACGCCGGTGACAAGGCGACGGACGATGAGAAGACTGCGATAGAAGCTGCGGCGACGGATTTGGAAGAAGCGCTGCAGGGCGAGGACAAAGACGCCATCGAAGCCAAAATCAAAACCTTGTCGGAAGCGTCTGCAACTCTGGCGCAAAAGATGTATGCCGAAGAAGCGCAGGCCGCTGAGGGCGCACCGCAAGAAGAAGCCAGTGGCCCAGACGATGCTGTGGACGCAGAATTTGAAGAAGTAAAAGGCGACGATAGCAAGTAACGCGTAAGCCGGTCGGGCTAGCCCGACAAGGTTTGCGCGAGGCGACGGCGCTGCTCTGTAAAGTTAGCGCCGTTTTTTTAGGTCGCATTTTTCAAGCTGCAGGAATCGGCGCGAATCGGGATGCAGGTCGAGGTAAAAAACATGGCCAAACGAGACTATTACGAAGTTTTGGGCGTCGACAGAGGCGCTGCGGAAGGCGATCTGAAAAAAGCCTATCGCCGGTTGGCTATGAAGTTTCACCCAGACCGCAATCCGGATGATAAAAACGCCGAGGAGAAATTCAAGGAAGCAAGCGAAGCTTACGAAGTGCTCACCGATCCGGATAAGCGTGCGGCCTATGATCGTTTTGGACATGATGGGCTTGACCCCAATCAAGCCGGCGGATTCGGTGGGCAGGGCAATTTTGGCGACATCTTCGGCGATGTATTCGGGGATATCTTTGGCGGCTCACGTGGTGCCGGCGGCGGTCGCTCCGGACCCGCACGTGGCTCGGACTTGCGCTTCAATATGTCTTTATCGCTTGAGCAGGCGGTTAGTGGCGACACAGTGGAAGTGCGCATCCCCGTGTTAGCGACCTGTCAAGAGTGTGACGGCTCCGGCGCTGCGGAAGGCTCCTCTCCGGTGACCTGTACGGACTGCAATGGCGTAGGCCAAATCCGCGTTTCCCAGGGTTTCTTTTCGTTACAACAAACCTGCCCGCGTTGTCGCGGTAGCGGCACCATGATTACGGATCCATGTCGTAAATGTGGTGGCGCCGGCCGGGTTGAGCGTAATAAAGCCTTGTCTGTGAAAGTGCCGCCAGGCGTCGATAGCGGTGATCGCATCAGGCTCAGCGGAGAAGGCGAAGCGGGTCCTCATGGCGGTCCATCAGGGGATCTTTACGTGCAAATTGAGGTCAAGGATCATCCAATTTTTGTGCGGGATGGTCGCAACCTATTTTGTGAAGTGCCGGTTTCCTTTCCCGACGCAGCATTGGGTGGGGAATTAGAAGTGCCTACTCTCGACGGCCGGGTTAAGCTGAAAGTGCCTGCAGAGACGCAAACCGGAAAGGTTTTTCGGCTGCGCGGTAAAGGGGTGACCCAAGTGCGAGGCACTGGTGTGGGCGACTTGCTGTGTAAGGTCGTGATCGAAACGCCGGTGAAGCTTACGGATCGTCAAAAAGATCTGATGAATGAACTGAAACAGTCGTTAGGCGAAAGCATTAAGCATTCGCCGCGCGAAAAGTCCTGGTTTGACGGTGTTAAGAATTTCTTTGACGGACTCAAATGATAGTCCGTCTAAAAATGGGTTAGCGCCAATTTCGCGACGCAGATTAGGCAGCGGGAGGGCACATGATTAGAACCGCAATTTCCGGGGCAGGCGGCCGCATGGGGCGCACCCTGATTCAGAAGGTAATCGCGTCAAAAGGGTTGCGCCTGGGTGCGGCCTTCGAGCACGCCGGGCACAGCGAGTTGGGCCAAGATGCCGGAATACTGGCCGGCGCCGGTGCATCTGAAGTGCCCTTGACGGATGCAATCGCGGCCTCGCTTGAGGCGTTCGATGTGGTGATCGACTTCACTATCCCGACTGCGACCGTCGCCCTCGCAGAGCTATGCGCAGAGCATGGCAATGCTATGGTCATCGGCACCACGGGATTCACCCCTGAACAACTCGAGAGCCTCGATAAAGCCGCGCAACGCACAGCGATTTTCATGTCACCGAATATGAGCGTTGGGGTAAACGTTGCAATGCGTCTGATCGAAGCAGCGGCATTAGCATTAGGTGATGACGCCGACGTTGAAGTCATTGAGGCCCATCATCGTCACAAAGTTGACGCGCCCTCGGGAACCGCGGTTCGCATGGGTGAGGTGCTTGCCCGCGTATTAAATCGCGATCTGTCTCGCGACGCGATTTATGGCCGCCAGGGTATTACTGGTGAGCGCGAGCGCAAGACAATCGGTTTCTCGACGATTCGCGGTGGCGATATAGTAGGCGAACACACAGTGATGTTTGCCGGCGACGGCGAACGTCTGGAAATCACTCATCGCGCCCAAAGCCGAGATAACTTTGCTGCCGGTGCTTTGCGGGCTGCAGCGTTTATCGAATCCCAGCGCCCTGGGCTTTACGGCATGGATGATCTGCTCGCCAGCTAATTCGACGTTAGGCCAATCCATTTTCAGTCGGACGAAATTGGCAGAGGTATTTGCTGATTTTTCGACCCGTATTCCGTAAACTTTCGTCCCCAAGCTCCTACCTAGCAAATGCCGGTAAAACCTACTGGTCATACAGCGAAATGGGCCATCTCGACGCTGAAAGCGTGTTAACTATGCGATATCGAGCAAGTACTCAGAATTCGGTTTCTGTTAGTCACGGCGGACAGAACTGCCCGGTAGGGTTACAAAACGGCTAGCAAAACGGGGTCGACAAAGCCGTATAGAGATTCCCAATGCGATCACAACTGCTGCCGTAGCGGGGTGACGATGGCCAGAATTCATCCGGGCAGCTGAGTGGAACTTGCCAACAGAGAAAGAGAGCCTTAGCGGCTTCTCGCACGCGGCTTAAAGCAGGCGGCGGGCGATAGCGCGGCTGCAAAGGTTGCGTGCGAACAAGAGGGCGGCCGCAGCTTGCTAGTGGCTGGTTATAGGCGAGTTATTTTTGGCAGTGTCGTTGAGCGGTTTGACTGCCGCTGTAGCGGGGACGATAGGCGCGGCGCCGGGCTGGCTATTACCATTTTTGTGTGCGCGTAATACGGGCCTTGTGAATTGAATCGAATTGAGTGAGGGAATGTCTTTGATACCGGCTGTATTGATGCTTGAAGACGGCAGCGTCTTCCACGGAAACGGGATAGGCGCTACGGGGATGACCACTGGTGAGGTGGTGTTCAATACGGCGATGACCGGATATCAGGAAATACTCACCGACCCTTCTTATTGCCGCCAGATCGTCACACTCACTTATCCGCAGATTGGTAACACCGGCATTAATGCCGAAGATCAAGAGTCAGACCGCGTTTGGTCTGCGGGTTTGGTAATTAGACAGACGCCGCGACGGGTGAGTAATTGGCGTTCGCAAAAAACCCTGCAAAGCTATTTGGAACAAAGCGGCTGTGTGGCTATAGCCGAGGTTGATACACGCCGGCTTACCCGATTGATCCGCGAAAAAGGGGCTTTGGCCGGATGCATCTTTGCTGGTCCAGAGGCGGCTACCGCGGAAGGTCAGCAGCTAGCGTTGCAGCAAGCTCGCGATTTTCCCGGTCTGCAAGGCATGGACCTGGCCATTGAAGTGACCGGTGAGCAACGGCTATGGCGGGAGACTGCGTGGCAATTGGGGTCTGGCTATGGCGAGTTGACCGAACCCACTCTGCGAGTGGTAGCGTATGACTTTGGCATCAAGGCAAACATCCTCCGCTTATTGGCGAGTCGCGGCTGCGAAGTGATTGTGGTACCCGCGCAAACTTCTGCGGAAGAGGCGCTGAGTCACGCCCCAGACGGTATCTTTCTGTCGAATGGCCCCGGCGATCCGGAGCCCTGTCAGTATGCAATAGACGCAATTAAAGTCTTTTTGGAACAGCGCCTGCCGCTCTTCGGTATCTGTTTAGGGCATC
>DJYW01000044.1:0-368 GCA_002450255.1 Gammaproteobacteria bacterium UBA6968 | reverse complement strand
TCTTCGGTATCTGTTTAGGGCATCAGTTGCTCGCCTTAGCCAGTGGCGCAAACACGCTGAAAATGTCGCATGGACACCATGGCGCTAACCACCCGGTGCAAGATCTGAATTCCCAAAAAGTGGTGATTACCAGCCAAAACCATGGGTTCGCCGTGGATGAATCCAGTTTGCCGGAAACCTTGGCGTGCACACACCGTTCGCTGTTTGACGGCACGGTGCAAGGCATCAAGCGTTTGGATGTGCCGGCTTTCGGTTTCCAGGGCCATCCAGAGGCGAGTCCGGGGCCGCAAGATTGCGGCTATTTATTTGACGAGTTTATCGGCCTGATGACGTCGCATAAGGATTCAGCGCAAGGGACAGCCAATGCC
>DJYW01000106.1 GCA_002450255.1 Gammaproteobacteria bacterium UBA6968 | reverse complement strand
AACATTGAGGCCTTTGTTTTCCATTGCTCCCATATTGAAATCTTCTACCGCAACGATCATGTAAATATCCAAATCGTATTCGCGACCAAATCGCTGTTCATCCCAACGCATGGAGCGTTTCAGCACATCCATGGCGTAATCGCATTGATCAATATTGTGAGGTTCGGAAAAAATCTGCAGCACCACACGACGGCCGCTGGCAGTTACAAATTCGTCTTCCAATAGCGCTAAGTTGCCCGCGACCAAGGCAAATAAATAACTTGGCTTCGGGAATGGGTCTTCCCATGTGACTTGTTTTCTACCGTCCGCCAGGTCTTCTGACGCAATCAAATTGCCGTTTGAGAGTAGATTCGGGTAGGCGTCCGGATCGGCGATGATCGTCGTGGTGAACCGCGACAAAATATCCGGGCGATCCTGGTAGTAAGTTATTTTGCGGAAGCCCTCCGCTTCACACTGCGTGCAGTACATAGAACCAGATCGATACAAGCCCTCTAAAGCGGTATTTTCCTCTGGGCAGATCCGGTTCTTGATAACAATTTCGTGGGCATCCTGCAGCCCAAAGAGAGTCAATTTATCGTCGTCCACCTGATACTCGTTGCTCGCAAGCTGACGGCCGTCCAGCATCACCTCTAGCAATTCCAGTTGCTGTCCGTCGAGCACCATTGTCTGGCCAGCGCCCCCTTGTCGCCGCACCTGCATAGTCGCAGTAACCTCGGTCACGCCCTCTCGGATATCGAAGATCAAATCGGTTTTCTCTGTATGAAACTCCGGTGCTTGATAGTCACTGAGAAGAATGGCTTTGGGTTGACCGTCTTTGAACATCGCTAACTTTCCTTCTACGTTTTTAAGCCCTTACGCAGAGCTTTTGGAATTTTTATCGGTATTGGAGACTTCGCTTTATAGCAGCGAGCACGCAAACTTCGCGGCATGCTTGCTGTGGAAGCTAAAACAAATCGGGCTGCGCCACGGACACTTGTGCAACTTGCCCAGCATGGACCCAGGCCCATTCTACGAGCATGCCCCGGTGAGCGGCTACGTTAAATACGCCATCCCGCATCAATAAATACTGCCCCTTGATGCCGAGCAGCGGTTGTATCAGCTGGGACGAATCCGAACTCAGACGCAGCTGCTGAGCTGGCGCGTATTGTGAGATGGGATAGGCTATCTGCAAAGGTTCGCCGCCACTAGCCGGGTCGATCCAGGTGACTTCTGCTGCTGTCCCAGGCAGCGCCACCCGATCTCGGAGCGAGGCCGCCAACGCTTTAAGGTCTACAGGTCGCGCGGGGCCTTGTACCAGGCGCCGCCATTGTGTGCGGTCGCTAACCAACGCACGGACACGGGCCTCAAGCAAACCGGCAAGATACCGACTCTGAGTTTGTGCCAACGGCAAAGCTGCCACCGCACCTTGATTCAACCAGCGCTGTAGTTCTCCACCCGCGCGAGTGATACCCACCTTGGGTCCACTCGTGTGGGCCAGATAGACCGTGTGAGGCTGCATACAGACTTGTTCGCCCCATTTCGGCTCGCGGCAGGTTCCCTGAGCAAAATGACACCGCTCTGGTGACAGCATACAAAAATCACAGCGAGCCAGCGTGCGTGCACATGTCTCGCAATAGCTATTGTGGGTGCCACGCTGATCGATCGGAATCGCCACTTTGCAATATTGGCAGATGCGCTGATCTAACAGAGTCAGCCGGAACGGCTTGCCCAGATGCCCATTTAGCTCGACCTCCGTGCGCCCCAACCGTAGCGTATAGTTCGCCTGTTGCAAGCCAGATACGGAAGCCGCGATAGGCTCCACCTTAAGCCCTTCGATGATGCCCGTCGCCGTCGAATCCAAACATACCTCCTGAAATAAAATACGCAGCTATGCCTGATCGCGCTTATATAGCCCTTACTCGTAACTCTGGCCTATGGCGCTAACGTAAGTCTGCGACGCCTGGTTGTTCAACCATCGAGTCTGCACAAAATCCGGTTCTAGCAAATTACATTAAACCAGAGTCTAGGTGGAAAATTAGTGTGAAGACCGCAGCGGCTGAACCAGCGTCCGCGCGCCATCAGCATTCGATAAAACGTAACGCCCTAAAAGGGTTTTCTTGATGAGGACGCGATCGCCACTGCGTATAGATCGACGTTCCGGGCTGGTCTGCTGCCAGCGTTGTCCATTTGCTAGCAAATAAATTGCGCGGCGGTCGCTGCCAGACTTAACAACATCCGAGATCTCTGTTTGAACCGCTTCAAATTGCTTAGCTGGAGACCGTGCTATCGGATTTGCACCAGAGTGTGTCACACCTCGCGAGTGCGTCTGCTCCAGTGCGGAGTGGGTCAACGACTGTGGCGCTGCCCTAGACGACATGCCTAAGTCACTATCGCGGCACACCATGGTAACCGCGTCAAAACAGACTAGACGCTGTTTGTCATCGACGATTTTACGGCAATCGCTAAACGTCATGGTGTTTGACGCCACCGCTTGCGTAGCCTGAACTGTGTATGGCTTATTGATCGCGTTAGTTGCTTCGGCAACCGAGACCGCCGCCGTAACGAGAGCAAACGCTACGCAAACCAACACAATGCAGAACCATCGAATCCGCTGATGCAGGACATTCGGTACGTAGCACGAGACATATTGCAGCAATTCTTTGAATAAGCCCTTGCGTAACACTTCGCGCACTCTGAACTGCGCAACACATTGTCCGAAGAAAGCATCGTTGACCACATGATGGAAAGCGATGTTGGAGGGTGTTAAGACATGATCAATACACTTGCAGATCGTGCTCAGAGCATTGGCAAAGAACGTAGCGAAACTGAGCTGCCGAAACGAGTTATCACTTTGCATAATGCTTTTTCGCTCTTTTAGGCGTGCCGTGAAGAATTGCTATTTTACCAAGCTATTGTGGCCTCCGAAGAAAGTCGGAGATGTTGGGTTGTCATTCTTCTGCACCACTAAAACCAGGCGCAGATAGAATGACTTTTTCTCTCCCAACTAACCTGCTAGCCAGCTACAAACTCATGCGGTAGCGCACCATCCACATCCGTCCTCGAGCATCGTGCAAAATCGCCGAATACCCGTTCGCGTTATTAGCCGGCGGTGGTTCTTCCGC
>DJYW01000071.1:10331-10591 GCA_002450255.1 Gammaproteobacteria bacterium UBA6968 | reverse complement strand
TGCCTCCAAAAACTTGGATGCTTTTGTGCAGCTGGTTCAGCCGCCGCGATAATAGTACCAATCGATTTTCGCCATGTTTCTTTCCGTATTATTGGTTGAAGAGAACAGACCTGCGCGAGTCGGTGACGAGACGCTGTCAGTCACCGTTCTTGCAGGACTCGCGGGGTAATATAATAAAAATCGTGGCGGTTCGCATCGCGATAGACCCGCAATCATGCAAATCCGCCGTTTCCGTCTCCGTCTGTCTATCTATCTATCTA
>DJYW01000071.1:8701-10023 GCA_002450255.1 Gammaproteobacteria bacterium UBA6968 | reverse complement strand
TCTATCTATCTATCTATCTTGCTTGCTTGCTTGCTTTCTTAATCTCGCCCTGTCGTGTTCCGTTCCGTGCCGTTGTGCTCTGAACCGACAACACTCGATGAGTGCTCGGGCACACGGTCACTAGCATCATGTTTGATACCGGCAGCACAACTTCGATTTCGCCGCGGTTAGCAGCTTTTGTGCAATATTATGGATCGTAGAGAGTGCCGGAATAGGTGGGCTCGCCTGGCTCGGCGCGAATGTTCACCGCCCGTTGTTTAGGGTTTTTTGCAGGACTTTTCCGACGGTCTTTTTTGCGGCTTTTTCGTGATCCCGCTTCTCGTAGTTCTCGAACCTCTTTGTTGGCCTTCTTATTACATGCTGCATTTCGAGCTTATGACTCTATAACTGCTTTTCAGCATTTATCGTCTCTCGGGCTATGTACCCAACACTTATCTGCCAATACGGATAGTGTCTGTCGCTGAGATCGTGTTACGACTAACCAGGGATTGCTTGATTAACGGTCGCTTTTTGTCACCAATCAACTCTGTTTTAGCATCGAATTCATAAGCGTCGCTTAACGTTGCGCCCAGCCGCCACTGAAAGGGATGGCCTGGCCAACAAAAAAGTCGCTTTCGTCCGATGCCAAAAACAGGGCAAACAACGCGTCTTCTCTGGCGGTAGCTAAGCGGCCGAGCGGCACTTGGCGTCGCAGCGAGTTTTGAAAAGACTCTTTCTCACGAACCGCAGGTGGATAGTAAATTGGGTTTTCGACGTAGTTTTGCGCGATCAGGTTCACCTGAATATTATGCGGCGCGACTTCCACCCCTAGCGATTGCACGTAGCCAACCTGAGCAGCACGGGCGGCGCTATATGCGGCTAGGGTGCGCATACCCTTTAAGGCCGAAGCGCTACCGTACACCACAATTTTGCCACGCTTTCGATCTATCATCTGTGGCAGCACTGCCCGACAGAGGCTGTGCAAAGGATGCACCATCACATCGAAGGCACAGTGCCAGGCGTCTGCTGTGAGTTCGGCAGTTGGAATGCCGGAGAAGTTCGGTGACGCCAAATTCGCAACCAAGACGTCGATCGCGCCGCTGTCGGCAATCAATTGCTCACACGCGTTAGGCTGCGTGAGATCGCCGGTGTGGGCCATGACATTTGCACCAGCTTCGCTGAAAACTTCGATGGTGGCCGGGCCCATGTAGTCGTCGGCTTGGGTTACCAGGACCCTTTTATTCTCGAGTCTCCCAGGCATGCTTCCTCCCTCCCTTTGGTGAGCTCTGGTTTGCGTCGTTACTGTGCGCTAATCGCTTAGCGTTTGCCTGCTCTGCTCTGCT
>DJYW01000071.1:5379-8377 GCA_002450255.1 Gammaproteobacteria bacterium UBA6968 | reverse complement strand
CTGCTCTGCTCTGCTTTTGCGACATCGACGTATGCGGCGTTGTGCTGCGCTGAGGTATCGTGCAGTCAGGATTAGAGAGCAGGGTACCACGGGCCGAATCCGCCCGGAATGCTTCGAGAGAGCGCGGCGAAAATGCCGGCAGGAGAAATTTGTATCAGGACAATGTGAATGAGGCGAGTTTAGTTGTATGAGTGATTGAACCTGGGTGAGCACTGGATTGATTTGGGCAAGATTGATTAAGAGCAGGCTGGGTTGGCTTCGATTGTTCAAGAGTAGGTTAGCTGGGCGCAGATTTGCTGGCAGTAAATTGGTTCGGGATACATTGACTTGGGGTAGCAGGGGTGGTGACGAATGCAGCGCGTAGCAATGGGTACCTGCAAAAATGACCCAACCCAACCCAACCCAACCCAACCCAACCCAACCCAACCTCAACTTAGTGCCGCGTTGCCGCTATCGATTCTCTGCAAGTCTTTGTCTGATTGGGCAAAGTGGCCTGTGAGATGGTTCGTGCGGGACAGATTGGCTAGGCGATGGCCCGGCTCCGGCACTGGCCGGACAGCGACAATTGGCAGAAGTATTTGGCTCTCGCCGTTGCTGCATGCAGGTCCAGCTAGTCTCCGATTGCCCTCTCTGAGTATACTGCTGCCAACTCAACAGGTAAGAGACAAAAATGGCCGAGACAAGAATACAGCGTGGTGGACTTAAGGTGGCGGCTCAGTTGGACACCCTTGTTGCCGAGCAAATGCTGCCTGGTACTGGCATCGATGAATCGGTGTTTTGGTCGGGTCTTGAGGCCGCAGTAAATGAACTTGGGCCAGTTAACCGCACACTGCTTGCCGAGCGCGATCGCTTGCAGAAACAGATAGATGCGTGGCATTTGGCCCGTAAGGGGCAGGTTCTCGACGAGGCCGAGTACAAAGCCTTTTTGATCGAGATCGGTTACCTGTTGCCAGATCCCGGTGATGTGACCATCACAACTCGCGATGTCGATGATGAAATCGCGCGTATAGCTGGCCCTCAATTAGTCGTGCCGGTAATGAATGCTCGCTACGCCATCAATGCGGCCAATGCGCGTTGGGGCAGTCTCTACGATGCGTTTTATGGCACCGATATCATTCCCGAAACACCCGGGCGCGAAAAGGCTGGCAGTTATAACCCGGCTCGCGGTGAGTTGGTGGTGGCGCGAGTTGCCGCGGTGCTGGATCAGGTGGTGCCATTAGACGGCGCCAGCCACACTGAGGTCGAGGTGTACGCAGTAGCCGCTAATGCTAACGGAACGCGTCAGCTGCGCGTGATTCTGGCGAATGGCGGCAATACCGGCCTGGCCGATCCGGACCAGTTTGTTGGGTATGTTAATGAAGCAGCGCCCAGCAGTATCCTGCTTAGCCACAATGGCCTACACCTGGATATCCAAATCGATAAGGCTCACTCAGTGGGCGCCGTGCATCCCGCTGGGGTTAAAGATGTCGTGGTTGAATCGGCACTGACGACAATTCAGGACTGCGAAGATTCTGTCGCTGCGGTCGATGCCGAAGATAAATGTGTGGTTTACGGCAACTGGCTTGGCTTAATGCGCGGCGATCTGCAAGAAGTCATGGAGAAGGGGGGGCGTCAGATTGTGCGCACACTCAACCCTGACCGTGAATACACCGACCGCGAAGGTAAGCCGTTAGTCATGCATGGGCGCAGTCTTATGTTGGTGCGTAACGTGGGGCACTTGATGACCACAGATGCTGTGCTCGATGAAGAGGGCAATGAAATTCCGGAAGGGTTCCTCGATGGATTTTGTACCGGGCTTGCGGCGATGCATGATCTGCGCGGACCCGGCCCTTTGCACAATTCTCGCAAAGGCAGCGTTTATATCGTCAAGCCCAAAATGCATGGCCCGGCTGAAGTGGCCTTGGCTGTTGCGCTGCTTGACCGAGTCGAAGACACACTGGCTCTGGCTCGCAACACCCTGAAAGTCGGGGTAATGGACGAAGAGCGTCGCACGAGCATCAATCTAAAAGCATGCATCAAAGAAGCGAAAGCCCGGATTGTGTTTATTAACACCGGTTTCTTGGATCGCACTGGCGATGAAATTCATACCAGCATGCAAGCCGGACCAGTGCTCGAAAAAGAAGTTCTCAAGGCGCAAACCTGGATCAAAGCCTACGAAGACTCCAACGTTGATGTCGGCCTGATGACCGGCTTCCGTGGCAGAGCCCAGATTGGTAAAGGCATGTGGCCAAAGCCAGACGAAATGCAGGAAATGTTGTCGGTGAAGGCGGGTCATCCGAACGCTGGCGCAAGCACTGCCTGGGTGCCGTCACCGACTGCGGCGTCGTTGCATGCGTTGCATTATCACGAAGTCTCCGTAGCTGATCGGCAAACTGAATTGGCGAGCCGTGTTCCGGCCAGTGTCGACGACATTTTGAAGATTCCGCTACTCGGCGGCAAAAATCTCTCTGCGGAGGAGGTTCAAGCGGAGCTTGACAACAATGCTCAGGGGATTCTCGGCTACGTTGTGCGCTGGATCGATCAGGGCGTAGGCTGTTCCAAAGTGCCTGACATAAACGATGTTGGTTTGATGGAAGACCGCGCTACGCTGCGCATATCCAGCCAACACATTACCAACTGGCTGCATCACGGCATCTGCTCAGAAAGCCAGGTAACGGAAACCCTGCAACGGATGGCAGCGGTGGTGGATGGTCAGAATGCGGGGGATTCCGAGTACCGCAATATGGCGCCGAACTTTGAAGACAGCGTGGCGTTTCAAGCAGCGTGCGATCTTATTTTTAAGGGCGTTGAGCAGCCAAGTGGATATACCGAGCCGGTATTGCACGCGCGGCGACGCGAAGCTAAGGCCAAATACGGCAGCTAAAATGGCTGTTAGGAAAGGCGCCGCGCGCTAAAGCCAACTAATTTAATCAGCGGTCTGTTGGCGGGAGCATTCGCCTTTAGACCGCAATGGAAAAGATCGCGAGACGACAGATAGTTTTGACGCAGCGCTCAGCGC
>DJYW01000071.1:3870-5058 GCA_002450255.1 Gammaproteobacteria bacterium UBA6968 | reverse complement strand
CAGCGCTCAGCGCGCAGCAGCGCAGGTCACAAGCAAAGGGAGAAACCCAGGCATGCCAAATCTGACTAATAAAATTGCCCTGGTTACCGGCGGCGGGCGCGGCATCGGCGCCGCTACGGTTCGCAAGCTGGCCGAGGCAGGCGCAACGGTCGTGGTTAACGATTTGGATGCCGAAGAGGCTGAAGCAGTCGCGGCATCAATTCCTGCCGGCATGGCCCACGTGGCTGACCTCACAGATCCGACTGCTGCCGACACTCTGGTTGCGGCTGCAATTGATACCTACGGTGGCCTGGATATTGTCGTGAATAATGCGGGTTATATTTGGCATAGCGCGATTCACAATATGACCGACGAGCAATGGGACGCCATGTTGGATATTCACGCCAGCGCTCAGTTCCGAGTGCTGCGTGCATACGGACGTTGGTTGCGGGGTAATGCGGATCAGGCGTCGCCAATGCGTAAGGTAGTGAATATTTCTTCAACCATGGGGTTGCACGGCGGGCCGACTCAACTGGCGTACGCTGCGGGCAAGGCGGCAGTGGTGGGCATTACGCGAACCCTTGCCAAAGAGTGGGGCCGATTTAACGTGAGCGTGAACGCGGTGGCGTTTGGTGCGATTGAAACCCGCCTGACCAGTCCGTATGAGAAAGAACCGAATATCTCCATAGTGAAAGGGCAGCCGCGCAAGGTCGGTTTGAGCACCCAACAGCTTGAGCAAGCGAAACAGGCTTCCCCGCTGGCACGTCTGGGCACCGCAGAAGATGCAGCGAATGCTATTTATTTAATGTGCATTCCTGAGTCCGACTGGATTACCGGCGAAGTGATTCTCGCGAGCGGCGGGGTACGTTCGTAAATAATCCATTGCGGTGATGCGCAGCGCGGTTCTGGTGCTGTGATTTTCCGGTTCACTTTTTTTGGTCCAATGTTTTGGAGCCAACACGTTGAGCTAGGCTTTGCAGCTGAGTTTTGCGACATGTCATGAAAAGTGTATTGAAGAAATGCGCTGTTACGACTTTTAGGCAAAGTTTCGGGGCGTCACTTTGCGGCACTGTTCAAGATCAGTTGTTGGGTTATGTCTTCCTAGGCCGGCGGCGGCATTAATCCGCAGGCACTCCAGTGCCGCGAGTAAACCAAGCGCAAGCAAGTAATAAAAGCGTAAGCAATTGATAAAAGCGTAAGCAAGTAATA
>DJYW01000071.1:1088-3498 GCA_002450255.1 Gammaproteobacteria bacterium UBA6968 | reverse complement strand
TTAACCGCGGTGTCACTCAGAGCCGACCGCCGAGGCGTGTGGCGCGCGACGGGTACTGGTCTCCAGGCGCAGTCGCGGAGATGATGCCCTTGCCGGCAATTGCGGTCGCACTACTTTCTATTGCGGTCGCACTACTTTCTGACGCGACCGCTATCTCTACCTACTCTTTGCTGTCGCCTGGGACGCGAATGTTATGAACCATAGCGATGACCTGATCTGGTACCGGTCCGGTCATGCGAGAGATCACAATAGCCAGGCTAAAGTTGATGGCTGCACCGACGCTACCAATGCCTTCTGGTGAGATACCAAACCACCAATGCTCAGCGTTGTTTAACTCTGGCGCGACAAATTTGAAGAACACGATATAGCAAAAGGTGAAGAGCAAGCCGCTGAGCATGCCGGTAATTGCGCCTTCTTTGTTCATCCGCAGGTCGAAAATTCCCAACAATATCGCGGGGAACAGCGAAGCTGCGGCGAGGCCGAACGCGAAGGCGACCACCTGCGCCACAAAGCCGGGCGGGTCGATGCCAAGGTAGCCGGCGATGCCGATTGCGGTAGCCGCCGCAACCCGCGCGCTGAGCAATTCTTGCCGGTCCGTGAGTCCTTTGGCGAAAGTTTGTTTTAACAGGTCATGCGATACCGATGTGGAGATCACCAATAACAATCCGGCGGCAGTAGAGAGCGCTGCGGCCAAGCTGCCGGCTGCCACTAGCGCGATTACCCAGGGCGGCAGGCTGGCGATCTCCGGGTTGGCGAGGACCATTATGTCTCGATCGACATAAACTTCATTGATGTTTTCGGTTGGCGCATTGGTCACCACGCGGGAGCCGTCTGCGCGTCTTGCGCCGCTGAATGTCGGTTTGCCGGCAAACGGTGCGCCAGGGTGATACTGGACCTTGCCGTCAGCATTTTTGTCGTCCCAGCCGATTAGGCCAATGTCTTCCCAGCTTTTAAACCACGAGTCGATATCGTTGTAAGCTGTATTGTGAACCGTATCGACGAAGTTAAGGCGCGCAAAAGCGCCGACGGCTGGCGCGGTGGTGTACAGCAAAGCAATAAACAACAACGCATAGCCTGCAGACTTGCGAGCATCAGATACTTTCGGCACGGTGAAAAAGCGCACGATGACGTGGGGCAGACCGGCGGTGCCAATCATCAGAGCCATAGTAATGGCAAAGATATCCACGCTGCTTTTCATGCCTTCGGTATAGGGGCTGAAGCCTAAATCCACCAGGGTGTTATCGAGTTTTTCCAGGACGGACATACCCGATCCGTCAGCAACTTCTGCGCCCAATCCGATTTGTGGTATTGGAATGCCGGTGATCATTAAAGAGATAAAGATAGCGGGTACCAGGTAGGCGAAAATCAGCACGCAATATTGGGCCACCTGGGTATAGGTGATGCCCTTCATGCCGCCGAGCACGGCGTACATAAAGACAATGGCCATACCGACGATAACGCCCCAAAAAATGGGAATATCTAAGAATTGAGAGAAGACAATGCCGACGCCGCGCATTTGGCCGGCAACGTAAGTGAATGAAATGAGAATCAGACAGATCACGGCAACCACGCGCGCGGTGGTGGAGTAATAGCGGGTGCCAATAAAGTCAGGCACCGTGAACTGGCCGAATTTGCGTAGATAGGGGGCTAACAGCAGAGCCAAAATCACATAGCCGCCGGTCCATCCCATCAAATATACGGTGCCGTCATAGCCCATAAAGGCAATGATGCCAGCCATGGAGATAAACGAGGCGGCGCTCATCCAGTCTGCGGCGGTGGCCATACCGTTTGCAATGGGGTGGACGCCGCCGCCGGCCACATAAAATTCGTTGGTGGAGCCGGCTCGCGACCAGATCGCGATACCGATATAGAGAGAGAACGACAGACCTACAAAGAGATAGGTTAAAAACTGGGTATCCATGGCTAGTCCTCCTCGTCCGAGACGCCGTGATCGCGGTCGATCTTTTTCATGCGCAGCGTGTATACGAGAATGAGAATGACAAAGACGTAAATCGATCCTTGCTGTGCCCACCAAAAGCCGAGCTTGAAGCCAAAGAATGGAATCTGGTTGAGGGTATCAACCAGCAGAATGCCGAAACCGAACGACACCAGAAACCAAATGCTTAGCAGCGTCAGCACAAGGCGGATATTGGCGCGCCAATAGCTGCTGTTTTGTGCGGATTGGGGTTGTGGTGGTTGGGGTGGCAACTCGTCCTGATCGTTCATATTGTTTTCCGTTATGGGCAGAAGCCCTGTCGTTAATTCTGCTTAGTGAATGTCACTTCACGAATATCACTTCACCTATGTCAGTTCACGAATGTCACTTTACGAGTGTTTTTCGCGAAGGTAACGTCGCAAATCTCATCTCTCGAATTTCATCTCTCGCATCTCATCTCTCGAATCTCATCTC
>DJYW01000071.1:525-730 GCA_002450255.1 Gammaproteobacteria bacterium UBA6968 | reverse complement strand
CGAATCTCATTGCGCGAACGCCATTGCGCGCAAACGCGCTGCTACGTAGTGCGAGATTAGCTGGTCTGTTGTGACGGTCTTTGGTCTAGAGGCTTAATACACGGCTCTAACACACGACCCGAACACCGCCTCCCCATTGACTCGGGTACCGGTCATCGCACAAGGCCTCGCTAAAGTTCTTCCTTAAAACCTCTCCTCAAAACCT
>DJYW01000071.1:0-180 GCA_002450255.1 Gammaproteobacteria bacterium UBA6968 | reverse complement strand
CCGTAAAACCTTCTTCGCAAACCACATGCCAAGACCCGCTTAGCAAAAGCGTCCTGCGAAGACGCTAAATTCTCGCAACGCGCGCGCTGTTTTATACGTTGAGGCTAGCGCAATTGTTGGCGGGAGTTGCCTGCCATTACAGGCCGTGGAACTGCCCCGCATTGGCTACTTAAGAATGCC
>DJYW01000093.1:44959-47661 GCA_002450255.1 Gammaproteobacteria bacterium UBA6968 | reverse complement strand
AGGGACCCAAGAGCTTTGCGCCAACAGGCTGGTCTGACCACGCGGTGTTACCGTTGTCTTGTCTTTGCTTAAGGAGTGTCGACTCGATCAACACGGCAAAGCGCGGCGTGAGTCACAGAATACAGCGGTCGATGGTTCGTTCCCGCTCTTCGAAACGACGCTATTCCATTTGCTAACTTGAGGATGGGGAATCGAGATGAAAATCAACACGGGCATTCCGGCCCATGACCTCAATCTTGTAGGCGCTGCCGCCCGCGAAGCAGAAGCCAGCGGTTTCGATGGCATTTCTACTCAGGAAAATCGTCAAGATCCGTTTCTTCCATTAGCCGTTGCCGCTTCGCATACCGAGAACCTCGCCATTCGCACCAATATTGCCATCGCATTTGCACGAAGTCCCATGGTGGCGGCGAACTTGTCCTGGGATCTGCAGCGCGCTTCCGGGGGACGCTTCACCTTAGGTATTGGCAGTCAGGTTAAAGGCCATAATATTCGCCGCTTTAGCGTGCCATGGAGTGCGCCGGCACCGCGGATGCGCGAATATGTGCAGGCACTGCGCGCCATCTGGGCTTGCTGGCAAGATGGGTCCCGGCTTGACTACCAGGGCGAGCATTATCAATTCAGCCTCATGACTCCTAACTTCACGCCGGAACCATTGCCCGGCGAACTGCCTAAAGTACAGATTGCAGCAGTGGGTCCAGCCATGATGAAAGTTGCAGCAGAAGAATGTGATGGCGTCATGCTGCATGCTTTTTGTACCCGCAAATATCTTGATGAAGTGGTCATGCCGAGGCTATTGGCAGGGCTAGAGACCCGCGCCTGCCCGCGTGAAGCGTTCGAAATTTCCGGCGGTGGTTTTGTGGTTACTGGGGCGACAGACGAGGCCGTTGCTAAAATGTTTGAGTGGGTGCGGACGCGAGTTGGATTTTATGGGTCTACGCCATCTTATTGGCCAGTGTTCGAAGTACACGGCTGGGACGACCTGGGCCGGGAGTTGAATACACTGTCGAAGGCTGGACGATGGGACGATATGACTAAGGCCATTCCAGACGATATCGTGCATCACTTCTGTGCAGTGGGTCGCTTCGACGAGATTCAGAGCCGCATCGCAGAGCGATTTGGTGGTGTCGCCGACGTGCTCTCATTGCCGGGCGAAGCTCCGCAGGACCTTATCCAAGATTTGCAGCGCAATTAGTTTCCTTGTCGGGCTGCCCTGAGTGCCAGCCGATCTATGCCACATCCCCGAGTCCACCTTCCCTCAACCGATCGTTCGCCGCCTTGAAAGGCCGGCGATACGATCAGACCTAAGCTTGGGCTTTCGCTATTGCAAATGAGAATAATTCTTATTATTATCTAGTCTCTAATTTGCAAGTGACGTTTATTCGAGGAGTTCGGCATGAGGTTGGTTAATTTATCGCTGTTCATAGGCACCCTTTTTTACAGCGTGTCTTGGGCACAATTTGCCGCCGCCGATATGCGGGCTTCTCAGCAAATTATTGAAGAAACGACCATTATTGGTGATCGGTCAGCAGCTCGCGCATTACTGGGATCGGGCGCATTGGTCGATGCAGAGCAAATGCGTGCTGAAGTTGTTACTGATGTAAATCAGGCTTTAAAGACGGTTCCCGGAATTTATATTCTTGAAGAAGATGGCCAAGGTCTCCGGCCCAATATCGGTATTCGTGCAGCAACCTCTCCGCGATCCGCCAAAATCACCTTGCTTGAAGATGGCGTCATGATTAGTCCGGCACCGTACTCCAATCCCGCGGCTTATTACTTCCCGACCGCGCTGCGTATGCATGCGCTAGAGGTGATTAAGGGAGCACCATTGCTGCGCTACGGACCGCAAACGACAGGGGGTGTGCTGAATATCGTTTCTACACCAATACCGGAAGCACGTTCAGGGGTGGTGCAATGGTCTGCCGGGCAATATGGCCAAATGGACTTATTAGCAAACTACGGTGGCCGTTCTGGCGCTTACGGATTTCTTATTGAAACCGCGCAGCGTAGTGGCGACGGGTTCAAATCCATCGATAGCGGCGGTGATACTGGTTATCGTATCCAAGATTATTTAGCGAAATTGACTCGCGAGGATGCGGATAGTTTGCTCTCCCTAAAAGTTCAAGTATCCAAGGAGATATCTGATGAAACCTATCTGGGACTAAGTGATAGCGATTTTGACAGCAAGCCTAATCGCCGCTACGGATTGTCTCGCCCTGATGTTATGGACAACCACCACAAAGGATTTTTACTCCGCTATCAGCGCCTGCTCAGTGAAGACATCAATGTGACCTTGACGGCTTATCGAAATGAGTTCGAACGCGATTGGTTTAAGCTAAGTGGTGGCGGATCACTCATCGCCGCGGCGAATGCGGGCAATGCGGAAGCCCGGGGTATTCTCCACGGTTTAGTCGACCGCGACGGACTAACCTATAAGCACAACAATCGCGCATACCTTTCTTCGGGTGTCGAGGCTAATTTTGATTGGGATCTAGGCAGCCATCAAATTGACGTGGGAATACGAAGCCATACCGATGAGATGGATCGTTTCCAACCGCAGGAAGTGTTTAATCAAGTTGCCGGTCAATTGGTCTATCAAAAAACTAAGGCGCCAACTGGCAGCAATAATCGTCTGGAAAGGGCGCGCGCTAAATCATTTTGGTTACTGGACAGTTGGCAAGTTAATCAGGCGCTCACGGTACACG
>DJYW01000093.1:21701-44581 GCA_002450255.1 Gammaproteobacteria bacterium UBA6968 | reverse complement strand
GACCGCGACCAACTGGCGAGCGAACGCAACAATGCCACAAACGTTTGGCTACCAGGCTTATCTTTCGGTTACCAGCTGAGCGATTCTTTGACTTTAATTGGCAGCGCGCACCGTGGTTTTTCTCCCCTAGGCGGCGGTGCAAAAAAAGCAGAAAAACCAGAAACCAGCATTAATTATGAAACAGGGCTGCGTTACAGCAATGGTTATTTCGCTGAAGCAATTTGGTTCTATAGCGACTTCGAAAATAAATCTGAAAATTGCTCGAACGCAAGTCCTTGTAGCAATGGCGAAACTTCTGGGTCTTTTACGACAGGAGCGGCGGTTATTGAAGGTTTGGAACTGCAGGTCGGCCACGTGTTTAGAACGAGTGACAAAGTTAGCATTCCTGTAGATGCCTCTTACACACGCACTAAAGCGCGTATCAGCAAGAATAACCCGACCTCAGGATTTAATCGGGGCGACTATCTGGCTGCGGTCCCGGAAAATGTATTCAGTCTGCGCGCCGCTTTGCAATATGGGGATACTTGGCGCCATGGTGTCGTAGTCAAATACATCGATGAAATGTGTATAGCCGTAGGTTGCAATCGCAGTGGCGATGGATTTAAGGCGACGGAATCTCTAATCAGTGCCGATTATGTTGGGCGTTATCAGTGGCGGCCCAAAACTGAGTTATTTTTCAAACTTGAGAATGTATTTGATCGTCAGGTGATCATCTCTCGAACCCCTGATGGCGCACGCCCTAATAAACGGCGTACAGCCTCTATCGGTTTTTCACTACAGATTTGATTGCGATCGGCTTTTCTCGCGGCAACGGGCTAAAAGGCTTTACTTAAGCGCTTTTCTTGACTAGAAGTATGCTACGAATCGAATCAGATTGAGAATGAGCATGGCGGAAACAACTTTAGAAAATCAAAAGAGCGAAACGAATCCTGAGACGGCAACCTTTGTCCGGCCTGGCTCCGAGCAGGACTCTCGCAAGGGCGAAATTCCTAAGGCAGCAGACGTTCCGTTGGAAACCATCAACCCAGCGTGGAATCGGCTGTTTCAGGAAGATCGACAGTGGGAATATTTCGAGCGCCTTCGCGCAGAAAGCCCCGTTCACTTTAATGAAAGTGAGGTGGCCGGACGCTACTGGTCGCTAACGCGATACGACGACATCAAAGCCGTCGACATTGATCATGAAAACTTTTCTAGCGCCCACGGGATTACCCTGGGTTTCCCGGTTGGACAGCCGCTACCGGATGGAGCGCTTAACATTTCGCTGTTCATTGCTATGGATCCGCCTAAGCATGATGTGCAGCGCAAGACGGTATCACCAGTGGTGTCGCCGCGTAATCTGGCGGGTATGGAAGCACTGATCCGTGAGCGTACTGCGAGCGTGCTTGATGACCTGCCAATTGGCGAAGAATTTAACTGGGTCGAGAAGGTTTCCGTTGAGTTGACCACGCGTATGCTCGCAACGCTTTTCGACTTTCCATACGAAGAGCGGCACAAGTTGACGCGCTGGTCGGATGTTGCCACCGCTGTGCCAGGTGGCGGCATCATCGAAACCGAACAGCAGCGTCGCGAAGAATTGGTTGAATGTCTGGCCTACTTCACCGAAATCTGGAAGGAGCGAAAAGAAAATCCGACTGGGGACTTCGTCTCTATGCTGGCCCATGGTGAAGAAACAAAAGACATGGAGCCGCTCGAATTTCTTGGCAACCTAATCCTGCTGATTGTTGGCGGCAATGACACTACGCGCAACTCAATGAGCGGCGGTGTTCTGGCGTTAAACCAATTCCCGGATGAATACGACAAGCTGCGTAATAATCAGGAGCTCATTCCGAATATGGTAGCTGAGATCATTCGTTGGCAAACACCGCTGGCGTATATGCGGCGCACAGCCAACAAAGACGTCACCATTCGCGATAAAGAGATCAAAGCCGGCGATCAGCTTCTTATGTGGTATCTCTCGGGAAATCGCGACGAGTCGGTCTTTGAAAACGCGAACAAGTTAATTATCGACCGACACAACGCGCGGAATCATTTGTCATTCGGCTTCGGAATCCATCGTTGTATGGGTAACCGGCTCGCGGAACTTCAGCTGCGCGTCTTGTGGGAAGAGATTATGAAGCGCTTCCATAAGGTCGAGGTTGTCGGACCTGTAGAGCGTACCTTCTCGTCTTTCGTGAAAGGGTACACCGAGCTACCTGTCGTTCTGCACAAGCTTTAATCAAGCCTTCCTGAGCGGTGTTCTGTCATTTGGACGGTGCACCGCGTTCTGCCTCAATGTTAAGCTTGCGCGCCAGTCTAAAGGCCGCGAGGTGGTCGATAGACGCCGATTGTAATCAACAGCGTCCCGTAGCACTTTGACGTGCTCGCTTAGTAGTACTGGGAGTACTTCATTGTTTGGTAAATGTTTGGGCGTTATTGCCGTTTTACTGCTGACAGCGTCCGCCCTAGCGGCGGCTGATTCAAAGCCAATTGTTAGCGCTTACTCACTCGCAACTAAACCCATTTTGGATGGGGGTATTACAGGTGACCCTGCCTGGACCGAGGTCAAACCCGCCAGCGGCTTTACGCAAGTAAGACCAACGGCTGGGGCCGCTGCAACTGAGGTGACTCAGGTCTACATCGGTGTCACCGAAGATACCCTTTATATCGGCGTCATCTGTCTTGACGACGAACCCGACAAACTCATCATTTCCGATGCGCGCCGCGATGCGGATTTAGGCGAAGTGGATAGCTTTCTTGTCATCATTGATGCCTTTCAAGATCGTCAGAACGGTGTGATCTTTGGAACAACCCCTGGCGGCCTAGAATACGACGCTCAGGTCATTAAAGAAGGGAGCAAGCGTTTCGGTTCCGGTGGCGGTGGTTTCAATTTAAATTGGGATGTTTCCTGGCAGGTTAAAGGCAGCGTACATGAGCGCGGCTGGAGCGCGGAAATGGCTATACCCTTTAAGTCCCTGCGTTATGCGGGCGGCGACCTGCAGGATTGGGGCATAAATTTTCAACGTAATATCGCTCGTAAAGACGAGACCGTTTATTGGGCGCCGTTACCGCGACAGCATAATTTAAACCGGGTTTCCGAAGCGGGTACCTTGACCGGAGTAGCTGTTCCCAAACAGCGCAACTTCAAAATTGCGCCTTATATTTTGGGTCAGGTTGGACAGGGCGGCTCTGCGGACAAGCAAACCCGTCAGAACAATGAAATAGGTGTCGACGCTAAATATTCCGTGACCCCGAGCTTAACGTTAGACGTGACCTACAACACCGACTTTGCGCAGGTCGAAGTCGACGAGATTCAGGTCAATCTAGACCGTTACAGCATTTTTCTGCCGGAGAAGAGGCCATTTTTTCTGGAAAACGCTGGTCTCTTTTCAGTCGGCAGCCCCCGTGAAGTAGAACTGTTTTTTAGTCGCCGAATTGGTCTGGGCACCGGCGGAGTCGCTCAGCCTATCGACGGCGGTTTGCGTCTTTCCGGTAAAGTGGGCAGTGCAACAAATCTTGGCTTGTTACGAATGCGTACCGGCGAAGTCGAAGGCGACATCTTAGGCAACAATTACAGTGTCGCTCGGGTCAGCCAGGAACTTGCCAATCGCTCGTCGATTGGTGGCATCTACGTTAGCCGCGACGGAGCGGATTATGAAAACCGTGCCTACGCTCTCGACGGTCGTTGGGGCATTGGCGACAACGCGACGGTATCCGGTTACTACGCGAAAACAGACACGCCGGAGTTGCGCGGCGATGATGCAGCCTTCCAACTCAGTGGCAGCTACAGTTCGCAAAGTTGGAACAATTCAGTGAGCTACAGCAAGGTCGGTGAGGACTTCAATCCGGAGGTCGGATTCTTACGGCGACGCGACTACGAAAAATTTTCGATGATGATTTTTAACCGTCAGCGACCGGAGGATTTGTGGGGTTTATTCGAATTGCGGCCGCATGCTTACCATCGACGCTATGTGACCGCTGATGGGGTATACGAATCGGGGTTCACTCATATAGACAATCATTGGGAATGGACGAGCGGCTTAGAGATTCATACCGGGTTTAATTTGACCCATGAGCAAGTGCTGACGCCTTTTGAAATTAACTCTGGCACCTTCGTGCCTGTAGGCGAGTATGACCACAAAGAAACCCAGCTGGTTCTCAAAACAGATAAGCGCAAGCCTTTGAGTATTTCCGTTGAGTCCAAGCGTGGCGGTTTCTATGGCGGTGATCGTCATGCCATCGAAACCGGATTGGACTATCGATTTGGCGACTCGCTCACTGCCAGCGTGAGCTGGGATCACAATGATATTCGTCTGCCGGTGACGCGAGGCGACTTTAAGGTGAACGTTGGACGCATGCGGTTGTCTTACTCGTTTACCCCCAAAGTGTTACTCCAGGCTTTGGTTCAATATGATGATCGCTCCGACTTGGTCGGTTTAAATCTTCGATTCTCCTGGCTTCAAACCGCGAATTCCGGTCTCTATATTGTCTATAACGAAGTTGATGACGACATGATGATTGGCGCTATCGAGAAGAGCCGTGAGATAGCGATTAAGTATTCGCGGATACTCGACATTCTTTGAGGCCCCCTTATTACGCCGATTTCGATGCCCAAATGTGTAATGTGGGTTCGCTCTATTAGCCCCGTTCAAATCAGATTTCTTTAAATTAGGCCTCCCTAATTCAGGCCAGTTCGCTTTCTGTAAGTTCAACTCGCGGCGTTGCTTTCTGGTCATTTGATAGAATCGAAGATACTAACAGATCAGTTTAGGTGGCCTACCCATCGACCTGCCAGCACCACACTGATCCACAGTAAAATAGACACTATAGCTGCGGTGTGGGTATGCGCCGGTAGTGCTTCTTGAGGCTTCCAACCGGCCAGTACATAGCGATGTAAAACGGCAACGTTGATACCGCACGCGATCAATAACGCAAGTTTTATCTGGAAAGCCGGATTGTCCGCATAGTGGACGGGTCTCGAGATAAAAAGGCCTAAGCCGGTGCCGGCCGCGGCAGCAAAAGCGATCCAGATTGGTGTAGTAAGTGCCTTGATTTCAGATAGCGCATCTTGCACTACATTTGTTTGATCGCTCGCTTGATTGCTCGTGATATCGCTTGATCGACCGATCAATTGTTCTTTCGCTTGTCTGACAGCGTTGTCGCCAGGGTTCAGCAGGTAGAGGTCCAGACGCAACAAAATAGCCAGCAATACAACCATGGCGAGAACGTGGAGGGATTCCAGGATTGGAAACCATATGGTTGCGCCGAGGTAAAAAGAGAGGTCAGTCTCACCGAGCCAGGTTAGTAGGTCGAGCAGTAGGTTGGTGTCAGCGTGCTGGTTCATGGTGACTCTATTTTTTCCGGTAGCCGCCGTCCCAGCAGCGTCGGTTCGGGCAAAGTGTTGCCAGTGTTTTTAGTTGGGCTATTCATAAAATAAGTAATCCACATAGGCGATCCAGCGCCCGCTAAATATAACCAGCGTCCACAGCGACAGGCACAATAAGGCGAGTAACCTGCTATAGACGGCAGCACGGTGGAGTGATTGGCGCTGCGCTGAGGTTGGTTCCGGCAAAGGATGGGCCAAGGGATTTGGAGTCTGTGGTGGAGGCGCTAGGCTAGCGCCATAGCGCAAACACATCGTGCTTGCAGTCAGAGCCAGGGTTAAGGCAAAAAATTTGAACTGGCTAATCACGTTGAAGAGATAGCGATCAGGCTGCGCAAGGATGAAAGGGGCTCCGCTGACGGCTAAAACACCCAGCGCGCTCAGCGCCATCGGCCAGATCCGCTGCACTAGGATTCGGGCTGCCATACCGCCCATAGACCAGCCGGCCTGATGTGCGTGCGCGACACCCAAGCCGCTTATTAGCACCACAATGGCGAGAATATGAATGCCTTGTAAAATCGGCGGTAGCCCGGGCACATTGTAAAGCAGCCACAGGGCACCTTGCCGCAAGGTACTCTCGTATAGAGCAACACTGATGAGTGTCAGGGTTTCCGTCATAAGAGTGGTACCCGTCCAAATAAGGCCCACGACTTGTTCCGAAAGCTTGTGTGTTTTGGCACTGAATCCCCTATTCCCACTGTTTTGCACCCGTCTGCCAAGCAACAGGCTAAGGCCCGATGCGTGAGACAGCCAGCGAATCTTATGCCAATATTTAGGCCGTAGTATCCGCGAATGACTTTGGAGGGGTCCCATGGCAGAACCAACACAGACTAATACCACGCCTCAGACCATGCCGACGACTCACGCAACGCGCAGTCAGGCTATTGTCGAACTGGGTCTAGAACAATACATCATGCAACTCGAAGTCGACGGATTATGTGTGGTGCCGCCGGAGGTTCATGGTGTACCGCTCAGCGCGTTCGACGATATGGTCGAGTTTTTACTGGCAAAGTCTGAGGAACTTGTCGGTTGTGAGTTTAGCCTCGACCTTGGCCCCCATGCCGAAGTTTCCTTTGGAACTTCTCAGCGTCGTTCTGGCTTGGCTGAGGATCAGTCCAAAATCACTCAGTTTCTAATTCAGCAGTTATGTAGCGAACATCGGATGTTCCGCGATCTTGCGATTAATCCAGTAGCGGTGGCATTGATGCGGCATATGATTGGTGCCAAAGCTACGCGCTTTTCCAGCAATAATTCGTTCGTTAAATGGCAGGGCGATTTTGGCTATGGGCCATCGTTGGGCTTGCATGCAGATCAAACCGCAGTGCCATTGCCTTGGGGCCGGACCGCACTTACCGCGAACACCAATTGGTGTTTAACCGATTACACCTTTGAAGGCGGCGCGTTTGCCTATGTGCCTGGCTCCCACCGTTATGCGAGTCGGCCGCAGTTTCCGATGGCAGTGCAACGGGCTGTACCGGTGGAGGCGCCAAAGGGATCCGTAATCGTATTCCATGGCGCGACTTGGCACGGTGCCTTTCCGCGCAAAATTCCTGGTATGCGAATCTCCATTGCCAACTACTACCGGCATTTGATGGTGACTTCCCAAGAAGAGTATCGGAATTCGTTTGACCGTCGATTAGCCGAGGATTGTGATGATCCAGAGCTATTCAAGACTTTGGGCGGTTTTGCTGACGAGTTTCCTTATGCGCAACCCTCTCAGCCCATCCCTCGAGTAGTGCCGTAGCGTCTTAGATTTGGACCGCCGAAAAATACTTAGATAAATGTTAGAAATGAACCAGAATTGCGGCGTTCGCAATTGTAATAGCATCGTCGCCGGACTCGGACGGCACGGATAATCCTCCTTGTTGAACTGTCACCGTAACCGTTCCATACGGTAATTCTGCAGCCACCTTATCGGCATCTACGCTGTTCGGTTCAGGTACGCCGATTAAGACCGTGATGTGCATATCGTGAGGGGTTTTTCCAAGTGCTTTAAAGAAATTCAAGCTGGAGTGGCGTATTGCGTCGGACACTGCTCGACACGCTGCTTTGGTAGCGTCTCGGCCATGCACATCTGTGCCCATTCCCATTTCGGTGACGTAGCGTGTTTTCGACATTCTTTGCTCCTTTGCTCCTTTTCGGTTTAGGTTTGTCGGTTCACTCCTTCAGGGTCGCGCCGCTTGTTTAGATCGCAGCCTCCTCGATAAGGCCGTTGCGACGGAGCCTTAGCTATTAGGCCTTTTCTATTGCGTCTTTTCTACTGCGTTCCTTTTACTTAGTCTCTTTTAACGAGTTTCTTTAAGGGGTTGAGGGCGGGGTTGTAGGCGCGGCGCCATTGACAAATTACATTTGGCGCGCCACCGAGAGCGTGTCGGGCGTTTTGCGGTAGAGTGCTTTTGGAAATACGGCAGCGCGTGATAACGGTATATCTAAGCCTGATGCGGCAGCAGCCGATTTGATCGCGCGCTCATACATAGATTAGGAAGACAATCGGTTTTACGATTACTCAATTCGCGATTGATGCGAGGCCTATCTAGAAATACTCGATTGCAAGTAGGCTGGCTTGCTGGGCTCACTTTGCAAGCTTTTTACCGGACAATCACCCGCTTTTTAGCGAGGCCCGCTAAGCACTTAATTTAAGCTTGACCATAACGCTTACTTTGGTGATCTTCATGTTCACACTCGCAACTCCATAGATGCATTTTCTTTTCGAACCCGGATCGCTCCAGACGCGGTCTTCCGGTTTGCTAAAGGTGAACTGGTATGTCACGCCGAACATCTAAACACTTTGGATGCCTTTAATCAGTCTGTTCATCCTCTGCACGAACAAGCTAATGCGTTGGGAATTCTGGATGCGTCGAAAGTAGTTCCGCGTGGCACCCGTCATCTGGATATACGCGGATTTGTTGCTGAGTATGCTTCTCAAACTGAGACGCGCACCGCTTGCTCAAAGACCACTGCGGCGGCGCAGCTGTATTACTAGCCGGGGTAGCTCACTACTTTTGTCGGCTTCGAGTATACGTCGTTATCGCCAGATGACGGCGACGTGATTCTTAAGGGATCTAGCGCTTCTCAGAATATCTTCGGTGGACTGCAGGCGTTAAATCCGCAAGATTTATGGCGCTGCATGGATACTCAACGTGCCACCCGAAGCAGACGGCGTTGTTCCCATTTAACGTAACGTCTATCGCATCTATTGTGGTGCAACTGGATTTACCGGTGTTTGGGCTCAAGAAAATGCTCATGAGCCATTTTCTCTGCTGTAACACGCAAAGTACTATTTTGCTCCAACAAGCAAAGAAACCTTTGCAACAAGTCGACCGAGAATTAAAATGCGCGCTGCCGCGAATCGACTGAAAGCCAACAGCTCGCCTCAGGTACCTAACGCGGTGCAAAAAGGTTTTTGCCCGCAGGCAAAGCTTCACCGACGTTCGCGATGCATGTTTGCGTGATCTTTTGTCGACGCTCTTGCAAGGGTCTCAGATCGTGAAAGGTTATCGGTACGACGGTTAGACTCATGCGCGGTTATTTGATGTGGCGTGTAGAACCGGTTGGTAGGTTGATGTTATAAGGCGTCTCTGTCCCGATAATGGAGCCGAAACGGGTTTGGCGACCAGTCGGTCGACGCAGTCAAGGGCGCTAATGCGTTGCTAGTATCGTGGCAAGATTCGACGTATGTGCCCGGTCAGGCAGCTATCTTCCGCGCGTGAGTTATTGATAATGACTTGCTCATGGTCGACGTTGGATATGGTACGTGCAGTGCCTCATCACGTAACGGACATACGGCGACGCTCCAAGAGGGGGCGTGGACGATCTGGATAACGAAAAAAAACAAGGTAGCGGACACAATGCGAATGCAGATTCTTGATGGTGGTTTGGGTGGCGAGCTGATTCGTCGTGGTGTGGTGCCCTCCTCCGGTATGTGGTCGGCAAAAGCGTTGTTGGATTCGCCTGATGAAGTGACTAAGGTGCATCGTGATTTTATTGAAGCTGGTGCCGACATCATCATTACCAATACCTATTCCACCATTCCAAGCTACCTGGGTAAAAGTCGGTTGGCAGATCGATACGAAGAGCTGACCGTCCTTGCCGCTAAGATGGCACGAGAAGTTGCTGACGCGGCTGACAAAGAGGTGCTTGTTGCCGGTTGCTTACCGCCTTTGGGTGAAAGTTATCGGCCTGACATGGTGCCTGCCGATGAGGCAGCTCGACCGGTGTATGCCAATTTGGTGTCGGCGTTAGAGCCTTATGTTGATTTGTTTATTTGCGAAACCATGTCGAGCATTCGCGAATCTTTGAACGCAGCCTCTATGGCCAGGCAGATTGCGCCGCGGAAACCAATATGGATGGCCTGGACTTTGGCAGAGGAGCCCGGACAGGGTTTGCGTAGTGGCGAATCCGTGGCTGATGCGGTTGCAGCGTTGGAGTCACTGCAGATTGATGCCTTCCTCTTTAACTGCACGTCTCCGACCGCTATAACCGCAGGTTTAGAATCGTTGTCTGAATTGACAGACAAACCTACTGGGGCCTATCCAAATCGATTGCACATTCCCGCGGGCTGGACTCTGGATAACGACGTTACCTCTGGCAAGATTGAGATGAGCGTTGCTGAGTTCGTTGGTTTTGCCGAGCAGTGGCGTCAACGCGGCGCGTCAATTATCGGCGGCTGCTGCGGTATTGGTCCGGAGTTTATTGAAGGATTGAAGCAAGCGCGGGGCTAATAGCTGTTCGCGCTTCGTTCGATTTTAGGCCGCAGCGGCGAGCATGCAGGCGGCTTTTATGTTTCTGCTTAATAGATTTACCGCTAACCTTAATTTTAACGCCCTAAAGCTAAAGCCCAAGTTTCAAACCAGAGCCATTCGGCTTACGGCGGCCTCTGAGTGGACGGTGCCAGCATTGCTGGCCGCATCGCTAAGTTCTACAGATCAGAGCGCTTTCGCTGATTTGCATGTGCATTAGAGATTACTTATCAGTCATGCAGTTTCCCGTATCGCTTTATGATGCGCCGCTAGACGATGTTTGTTACGGATCCAAGCGTGCTTTTGCTTCGCGCTTTGCAAGTTGTGCGCGCATGGCTTCGTAGCGCTGCGCGCGAGCGACGGATCTGCCAAAAGATCTCTCGTGCCCGAGCACCATTTCCATCGCCATGTTGATCTCGCCACCTGAATCGCTCTGAAATGCTGGCCAGAGTGGTAATTCAGCTGCATTCGGGTTGCCTGTTTTGGCAAACTCGGTCCAATAAGTTTGCATTTCTTCGGACAACTCGTCGTCGCGGGCGTCGGTGGGCCAAAACGGCACGTAGCTCCCAAACAAAGGGCTTAGCTCCATAGCGTGAGAGGCACCCAACGTCTCGTCTGGGGCAGGCGAGCGACGTTCGAACAAGTAGAGATACACTGGCTGGCCTATCGCCGCGTGCCGTTCAGCCATGTAGTAGGCATGGCGGCCGAAGAACGAATCGCCGGCTAATCGTTCTGCTGCCTTAGTGACTTCGTTGTCAGTGTCGACAGCATAGAATTCACTGATGCGATCAGCCTGATCGCCAAACGCGTCGGTCAGATAAGCCTGCCACTCCTGCAGTGTTTGCGGTGCAGTTGGCCCACCGCCGTCCACGGTGGGTAGCCCGACATAGAACAAAACCGAGCCTTCATCAGCGTTGCTGCCGATCATTAGCGGCACTTTGGCTTGTTTTCCTGCGGCGAAATTAAGAGCGGTGGCTTCCGGTAGGACATAGCCATCGATTTGCGGATGCAGCGTACTGACCACTTCCGGATCTATGGCGGCAGGGCGCAGGGCCTCCGGACTCATACTGCGCATTGCTTGTACCTCGTTCTCGCCATCGACCCCAACGAGTTTTGCGGCATAGCGTCCGGCGTCGTAACCGCTCAAGCGCTCAAGGTTTTTAGTGGTGCTTTGAAATTGCTGAAAGCCGGTACCACTTTGTGCAATGGCTTTATGAAAGAGCCCTGTCGCTAATGGTGATGCCATCAGTTGTCCGACGGAATGTCCGCCGGCAGACTCGCCAAAAATGGTGACGTTATCTGGATCACCGCCGAAAGCGCGGATGTTTTCTTGAACCCAATGCAAGGCAGCGATTTGATCGAGCATGCCATAGTTCCCGGTGCTCCCGTTGGGATCTTCTGCGGCGAGTTCAGGGTGTGCAAGGAAGCCATACAAACCTAAGCGATAATTAATGGATACCAGCACCACGCCTTTGGTAGGTAACGTAGCAGATTGGTAAAGGCCGCCACCGGAACCAAATTGGTGCCCACCGCCATGAATCCACAACATCACTGGTAGCTTAGCAGCAGGGTCCAACTTCGGTGTCATCACATTTAGAGTAAGGCAATCTTCGGACACCTCTGTGTCTACCAACCCAGCGCCGTTTTTAACGACCCATTTGCCGAAACTGGACATGCCGGAGCCATCCATCAGCATTTCCAAAAACGTGGAGTTTCCAGAATCCGTAATTTGCCAGCAGGACGGCCCTGTTGCCGTGGTTTCTAGGGGGTCTGTCCATTGCGTTGGCGGCTGCGGAGGTCGCCAGCGCAGTTCGCCAACTGGCGGCGCGGCGTAGGGAATACCGAGAAAAAATGCAACCTCGTCGACTACTTCGCCGCGCACGGGTCCGGTTGCAGTGATGACCGTTTCGGTCGATTGGCCACTACAAGCGACTAAAACCCAAGCAATGCTCAAGGCTAGCGTGATTGGTTTGAAAACGCCCATATATCCCCCAGGTACCGTGGTCGATCAAGATGGTGCCTTAACACGCCGTAAAAAACCATTTGGCAAAATCGGATGGTGAGATAAATCGCAAGCGGGATTTAGACTGTCGGTAGCTTGTTCTGCGCTTTCCAATGCCAAGCGGCGCTGGAAGCGGTCCGTAAAATTTGCCTGGGACTGGTGCCGCCGTACCCCTCTAAATGGGTACCGACCTGATGCGCCCAGATGGAGCCAAATGAGGATTGACAGAAGGCGACGGCGCTTGAGGGTAATCTGCGCAACCCGCACAATGCGAGTTGCCACGCTTTTAAGAGGAGGGGTCCCATGGCTGCAGATACTGCAATAAACAATCAGGTGCTAATCGATTCACTGCCCGAAGGTAAACTGTCGGCAGATAACTTTCGTTTGAGTGAGGCGCCACTGCCGACTGCTGGTGCGGGCGAGGTGCTGGTTAAAACCACCGCTTTTGCGATTACCGCTGGTACCCGCGCGGGTTTGCAGGGTAGCGCCAGTTATGCCGGTGCTCCGCAAACAGGTATTGTGATGAATGCGACGGGAGTTGGTGAGGTAGTGACTAGCGAGGTTGAATCGATACCGGTGGGGCGTCATGTGGTCGCTCCGACCGGCTGGCAAACCTATTCTGTACAGTCTGCTGACGCGGTAACCCTGATCGACGCCGGGCACGATCCGCTACATTACCTGGGTCCGTTAGGCGTCAATGGACTGACCGCTTATTTTGGATTGTTTGATGTCGGTCAACCGCGTGCTGGCGACACGGTGATGGTATCTGCTGCCGCCGGCTCGGTCGGCCACTTGGTTGGTCAGATGGCCCGAATTGGAGGCGCTCGCGTCATTGGCGTGACCGGCGATGATGCCAAAGGGCAAATTTTGCGTAATCAGTTGGGCTTTGATGAAACCGTTAACTATAAAGATGCTGGTTTTCGTGATCAGCTGAAGGCAGCATCGCCAGCCGGCATTGATGTCTACTTCGACAATACCGGCGGACCCATCTTGGGAGCCGCACTGTTTCGCCTGAATGTGGGTGGCCGTATCGCCTGCTGTGGCGTTGTGTCTCAGTATGATACCCAACGGCCTGAGCCTGGCCCTAAGGGCATTCCAGGACTGCTGGTCAACAAACGCATAAATATGTGCGGCTTTCTGGTGTTTGACTTTGCCGATCGATATGCAGAAGCGCGTGCGCGAATTAACGAGTGGTTGTCTACCGGGCAATTGGTTGCGCTTACCGATGCTGTAGAGGGCCTTGATGCTGCGCCGAATGCCTTTGTCGATTTGTTAGCCGGCGGCAATATCGGTACCCGCATTGTGCGGGTCGGATAAGCGTTACCTAGCGTATATATAATGTCACGTTACTGGCGCATGACTACCCGCCGCGGTGTCACCGGCTAAGCCTAGTGCAGACGCTATCCGGTATTGATCTGGCTGTCGTGCTGCTTGTAATAGCCGCCATTTCTTATGGCGGCTATCGCCTCAGCGGACAGATTCAGGATCGCAACGGCTTTTTTCAGGGTGGACAAGATTTACCGTGGTGGGTGGTCGCTGCAAGCATCATCGCGACGGTTGTCAGCGCGGTCACCTTCGTATCGGTTCCGGCTGCGGTGTTCGCGCCTGGCGGTAATCTCACTTATTTGCAGGTTATTCTCGGTCTTGCCTTAGGTAAGTTTGTCGTGGCGCGCTTGCTCGCGCGCCCGTTCTATGCCAGTACCGGGGTGAGTACGAGCTACGCCTATATCGGCCACCGAATTGATCGCTCCTCCGGAGAGGCGTCTATGTTGTTAGGTTTGATTCTTAACATCATTAACGCTTCGGTAAAACTGCTTACAGCAAGCTTAGTATTAGATGTGGCGAGTGGATGGGGGCTGGCTTATTGCGCGGCTTTTGTTGTTGCCATCAGTCTGCTTTGGGGTGCGATGGCTGGTATCAAAGCCGTGATATGGACCGATTTTCTGCTTTTCGTCATTTTCGCCTGCGGCGCATTGTTGCTGTTGATCTTGATGTTATTGAACATCGAGCGGCCGCTGTGGGATGCCTTAATGACGCTGGATGCTCGAGCGAAACTGGTATTGTTCGACTTTTCCGTAGATCCGACTAAGAAGTACACGTTGTGGTCCGGTGTGATCGGGGCTGTGGCGTTGAGTGTTGCACAAGGCAGCACTCAAGGAACCTGGCAGCGAGTGCGCGCCTGTCGTAGTGCGCGTGAGGCGAAACTGGCGTTTGACGTGGCTGGAATGTTTTACGTTTTTCATTTGCTGATCTTAGCTGTTGGGGTCGCCTTGACCGCTTTTTATCTGGATCATCCTCTACCTGCTCAGGTGCTGGAGGACTTACGCGGCGCCCCGGATCGGATTTTGCCCTATTTTATTGTTACTGAAGTGCCAGTTGGTCTTTCTGGTCTGTTTGTCGCTGCTATCTTTGCCGCAGCTATTTCGACACTTGATTCGGTCTTGGCAGAAAGTGCCGATCTGAGCGTTAATCACATTTATGTGCGTCTAGTTGGCGGTCGTAGCGAAGCGCACTACTTGACGGCTTCGCGTTGCATGATGGCTTTTTGGGCGCTGCTATTTTATGGCTTGGCTTTGTTCTTTAACCGGTTTTCTGGCGAGGGTTTGCTTGATCTGACCTTCAAGCTGCCAAATTATGTATACGGAGGCATTTTTGCCTGTATTGTTCTGGCCCGATTCGGCATTGGGCGCTTTCCAACGATTCTTCTCGGTTTTGCTGTGGCGTCCGCATGCGTCGCGCTGTTGGCGACTTACAATATTGCGTTTTTCTACTGGTGCCCGGTTTCGGGTGTGGCAATGATTGCCGTGGTCTGGGCGCTTGATCCCAAGCGCCCTGATTGGGACGGCGTAGTTAAAGTCGCCCACTCTTCCTAGGAGCAAGCGTTCGTATCGCTGGGTGGCGTTATGGTTGGTCCTTTATCTTGCCTTGTCTGGGTTTACGCGCATCTCTGATCTCGCCTGGTGGGTTGCGCTTTGGATGGTTTTCAAGTCGCGTCGGCCGGTCTGGTGACGCTCCATAAGAGACGTTAGGGCCGCTATGGCCGCGGTGCAGGACGTTGCTTCGGCGCTCTATGTTGATTAAGTTTTCCCGGCGAGTTCTCGCTTTCTCTTTTTCGGCGGCGCTCAGTCTCACAATTTCCTGGCGCTGGCTCCTATCTCGCTTACTGGCCTGATTGGCGGATTTTGAATGTTGTTGAGTTCGGGTGTTAGTGCTATCGCCGATTCTTTCCGGTGCCTGTCGGTTCGAGACGTAGGTTTCCCGTTGGTAGTCGCGGTCACTGCGCCTGTCAGCGGGCCGATTACCAATCCATTCGCCGCGCCGGTCTCCGCTTAGGTCTTTATTACGATGTTTGGTGCCATGCTGCCGAGATTGTTTTGTTCGAGCGTAAAAGTGGTTGGGGTAATGGCTGCCGTAAAATGGGTGACCAAAGTCGAAACGGCTGCGCCGATTAAAGCTGCGGTCGACCCATGACAAACCAAACACACTGTCTACGCCCCAGAACGAGTCGCTATAAAAGGTGTGATTACTTCGATAGGGATAGTAGTACACCGGCCATGCTCGCGAGCTAAAAATAATGCGGGTTCTGCTAGGGCGATACAGAAGATCGTATGGATCGTATTCTGGAATATAGATTCGATCAGGAAGTGCGCTTCGAATGGTAATGGTTTGTGAATAATCACTGCCCAAGTCATGAGTCCGCACCGTTTTGACGTAGCGATCTGTTTCGATTGGAACCACTTCAACAATTTGTTCTTTGGATGATTCCAATTGGCCAGCGCGCAACGCCTTGTCGCGAAAATTCTGTAGGGCAGCCATTACCGCTTGTCGACGCTGGCCAACGGCGGCACCCAACGCCTTCAACCAAGGCAAATTGTCGTTCAGCATAAATAGTATGGTGGGGTAGTTCATGAGCGCGGTCACAGATTCATGCGTGTCCGTTGCGAGTGCTGGGTTAATAGATGGAGTGCTAGCGCCGTCGCGCAGCGTTCGGGCAGCAGCGATGAGATCCAGCGGATGCTGTGTCGCGGGCAAAATGATGGCGAGCAATTCATCCGGGTACAGTGCAATGGGTGCAATAAGATCGCTTAGCGCGGCGGCATCTGTTAGGGAGGTTCGCACTGCTGCAACGCCTGTGCGGTCAACCTGACGCTTAGCTGTTGATGTAGTTACTCTGTTGCTTCGGATTGAGTTACCCGCAACGTCGACAGGGGTGACCGACACAACGAGCTGGTCTGGCATGGCATCAGTGATCGTCACTGAGTCATCTTTGGGTCTTTCTTTTGATGAGATGGTTTTCGGGTTTGATACATCGGAGTTCGCGCTCGTGGTGGCGGGCAGTCCGCCTGCTTCGGACGCTGCGGCAAGTGTTTGCGTGCTAGCTAAGGCGCTGCAACAGGCCAGCAGTAACATCGCAGTAGGTGCTCGTCCTGCCAGGAGGGACTCGGTCCTGCTAGCCGTTTTGTAAACCAGAGACATAAGAGGCAAAAGAAACATACGCTCATCCTCGGTACTTTCGATTCAGAATAAGTGGGTGTTCCTGAACCATCGCTTAACAAACAGCTCTGCGATATGCGAGCCGTTTAATCTAGTCATGAAGTTCTTCAGCTTAGAGGCGGGTGGTCCTGGCCTGTCTCGCCTGTGAAATAGACTAATTTGTCGGACATGATAGCGTCTTAGGGCGCTGCGCCGCTTAACCGAAAAGCGATGAGGTCGTCTTGCGGCGCTTCCATTCCTTGCCAGTGTCCGCCCGCCGCGATCACCACATATTGTTGCTTGTTAGAAGCTAATTGATAGGTCATCGGTGTTGCATTGCCTGACGCCGGCAAGCTGACCTGCCACAGCATGTTGCCGGTGGCTGTATCAAATGCTCGAAAACGTTTGTCTATTGAGGCCCCGACAAACGTAACGCCACCGGCAGTGCTGATCGGCCCACCGATAGCGGGCACCCCTTTGATCCACCAAAATGGAAACGGGGCCACGGTACGTGTGGTTCCTAAGGGTTTACTCCAGCGCACTTCGCCAGCCACTAAATCAACGGCGTCCAAACGTCCCCAGGGCGGCGCGGTACATGGCACGCCCAGCGGTGATGCCATCCGCTCAGTACTCATGCAATAGGGCGATCCGGATTCCGTCAGTCCGCTTTGGCCGCACTGCTCTTTTGGATATAAATGCAGCGTATTTGGAAAAGTCATGGTGACCACCAGCATCAGTTGCTTATCCGGTACGATGACCGGTGACCCCCAATTATTGCCACCGCCGTTGCCGGGCATAAAGATTGAACCCTGCGTGCTAGGCGGCGTGTAGATGCCTTCATTGCGCAGCCCCCGCAGTTGTTTCACGCAAGCATGTTTGTCTAAAAACGTGAGTCCCCACATGTCCTCCTCGGTCAGCGGGTCCAGGTTTACCAAATGGGGTATATGCGTGGGAAACGGTTGTGTTGGCGATAGATATTCACCCGCGACGGGATTTTGTGGCACTGGTCGCTCTTCGACGGGCCAGATCGGTGCGCCGGTCTCGCGATTCAGAACAAAAGTCATCCCCATCTTGGTCACCTGCACGAGAGCGGGAATCACTTTGTTGTCGATACGTAAATCCATCAGCGTCGGCTGCGCTGGTGTGTCGTAATCCCAAATGTCGTGGTGAACCATTTGGTAGTGCCAGACCAGTTCTCCGCTATCACCATCTAACGCAACAACAGCGCTGGAAAACTCATCTAACCCATTGCGGAGGCCGCCAAAGTAGTCGGGTGATGTATTGCCGGTGGGTACGAAAACAAGATTGCGTTCGCTATCGACGCTGATAATCGACCATACATTGGTGGTGCCGCTTCTATAACTGCCGTCTTCATTAAGTGGCTCCATGTCTTCGGGAACAGGATTCCAGGCCCAGGCCAGTTCGCCGTCGCGGATGTTATAGGCGCGGACGACGCCGCTGGGTACATCTAAACGAACATTGTCCAAGACCATCGAGCCAGTGATGGCCAGGTCACCTAGAATAGCGGGGGGTGAAGTCACCGAGTATTCGTAGGCGGCATGCTCGCTCAGTCCATGTGTGAGGTCGACCGTGCCTTCATCGCCGAAATCCGGGCAAGGTGCGCCGGTGTAGGCGTCCAAGGCAATCAATCTGGCGTCCAAGGTACCTTGTATGATGCGTTGCTCACAAAATCCTTCTTGTCCGGAAGACCAGTAGCTGACGCCACGACAGTTCGGCAAGATATCTGCTGATCGATCGACACCTGGATCAAAGCGCCATAATTCTTCACCACTGGCGGCATCCAGCGCAAAGACCTGGTTAAAACCTGAGCAGTAATACAGCACTTCGTCGATGACTATCGGCGTAGCTTGGAACGAGCTTTGTGAATAAACGCCGTTTTTCGGATCAGCGGTGCGCTTGTCTCCGGAGTTGTGACGCCAGGCTTCGACCAGATTTGCAACGTTGTTTGGCGTGATCTGAGCGGCGCTAGAAAAGTGGCCGCCACCCTCTGTTCCTCCATATACCGACCAGTCAATGGATGCTGCAGGCGAAGCTGGAGCATCTGCTGCGCCGGGCATTGCCGTGCTCATGCAAACAAGCAAAAGCAGCATTCTCGCACCGGCCAGGGTAGTGGTCGCGATGGCGCCGACTGCTGTGTGTAGAATCGCTAAGCTTTCCGCCAAGCACATAAACATACCCGTCTCCTGAGTTTTAAGTTACCGGGACAGGCCACCGCTACGGACTGTTTAACTTTGGCTTACCGGCGTTTCCGAAAAAAGTTTCGATCTTTGCGCAACACGGTTGCACTGGGTCGAAGCGCTTGTACCTTAGCGTAAAGGTGGTCGGTTAGTGCCTGACGTCCTTCAATCTGCTGAATATCTTCCCAGAGAATCGGCGCGCCAACCTCAGCGCGTACCGTCTGCCCAAACTTATTGAGTGCTTCATGCAGCATTAAGGCCATTCGCAGCGGTTCCGCGACATGTGATGCAAGGTGGAACTTCCGGCTGTTGTGGCCGTGAAAGTAAACCGGCACAACGGTCGCCTGCGCTTCGCGAATCAGTTTCGCGGCAAAGGTGGTCCAAGGTGCATCTACCACGGAGCCAAAGCCGACTTTGTCTGCTGTGGAAACCATACCGGACGGGAAAATGAGTATGGGGATGTCATTAGCCAGACATTCTTGAGCGACTTTCTTGGAGCGGATGTTATTTTTCACGGCGGATTTCGTCGGGCGGAAATCAATAGGCAGAAAATAGGGTGCCAAGTCTGCGTCCTGACACAACATAGCATGGATTAGAATGCGGAAGTTGCCCCGTGCTTTCAAAGCCATCTGGCACAGCACCATGCCATCGACAACGCCGTAAGGGTGGTTGGCGACGAAGACCAAAGGGCCTGTTTTAGGGATCTCAGCGATGCGCTCCAATGAATAGCTAGGCCGGATATTTGTTGCTGCAAACGCCTCATCAAAAAAACCGACTACCGAAAAGGGGCCCTCTTTGAGCCGGTGATAAACTTTTTCGATGCGTCGTCGGCCAAAAATCATCTCAACCGAAGAAATAACCCGACGTACCAACCAAGGATCGCCCGGTTGTACATAGGAGATCGTGGGGTTGTCTCGAACATAGTCCTCGAATTGCGGGTCTAGCTTGGTGTTTGGCATACAATCGCTCACGATTATCAAAATGAGAATACACACTGAGCTGCGGTTTCAGAAATCGTTGTCTCAGGGGTGCCGCGTGGCTTTGTATCATAGAAGCTCGATGTCGAAAACCGTAGCCGGCGGCGTTCATTGTCATCAATCTTTCATAAAGTCATGTCGGTCATATCGTTTCCTGGCAACCCAACGTGGGTCGAATTTAACCATTAGTTGGACGCGGCGAGGGTGTGTCTTAATCCGTCGGCCACACAGCCCCGCAGGGGTTGCAATCGTGCCGGAAGTGACCAAATATATGCCAATTAGCAAACCATGTGAGGCATACAATGGATCGACGCAGCACCACCCAGGCAAGCATTGCAGGGTTATCCACCTTAGAAACCAACAAAGTTCTACGCAGCACGTTTCAGCTTTTGTCTGCAACGCTCATTTTTAGCGCGATGACCGCTACGATCTCCATGTTCATGAACACGGGATTCGGCACCTACCTGACTTGTTTAGCCGCATCGTTTTTGCTGGGCATATTCGTTTTGCCACGCACTGCTAATTCAGGCGCTGGCATTGGCGTGATCTTTCTGATCACCGGTCTGCTCGGCTTCGGGCTAGGGCCCATTCTCAGCACGTATTTGCAAGTACTGTCCAACGGCAGCCAGGTCGTAGCGACCGCATTGGGCGGTACCGGTGCGATTTTCTTAGGGTTGTCATTTTACGCACGAACCTCAAAGCGCGACTTCACGTTTTTAGGTGGATTCGTCTTCATCGGGATGATGGTCGTCCTGCTGGCGATGATCGCAAACATCTTCATGCAGATACCGCTGCTTAGCCTGGGGCTGTCCGCGGGGATTATCATGCTAATGAGCGCGATGATTTTGATGCAAATCAGCAGCATTGTGCGCGGTGGCGAAACCAACTACATCATGGCAACCTATAGCCTGTACTTAAGTATTTTCAATATCTTCATCAGCTTGCTTCACATCCTGGGCGTCGCATCCGACGACTAGTCCGCACGGCGTGGGAGGGCTGTTGTTAAGGCAGTTTTCTCAAGTAAACCCAACACCCGGCGCTGCCGGGTGTTTTGCATTTGGCGCGGTGCGTGCCCGCTGTTATCGCCGCGTAGCGTGAGCATAGAAGCCGAGATCGCTTTAAAATAAAGCCAGTTGACGCGATCAAGTAGCAAAGCAGGTATTGGTTATGGATTGGATGCAGATTGGCGCGGTGATGTTAGGGCTCATGATGCTGTACCCAGCATGGCGTGGTTATCAAGCTTGGAAGCAAAGCGGCAAACGAGCTGAAGAGGGTGATTGGTCCGCAGCGAGCTTTGCGGTGGGCGGTGTGATCTTATTTGTGTTGCTGCTTGTCCTATCTGTGCAGTAACCATCTGGCTAGCTCACTCGACGGCCAATACTGAGTTCCAGCAGTCGTCAAAGCGCGACGGAACGCTATCGAAAGAATCAGCGCGTCGTTAGCGCTGTATAGACCTTGGTAAGCTGGTCGGGCAGGTCTTCCATCTCCTCTATCACCATATAGCGGGCATCTGGGCACATCCGCTTGAGATAGTCATGTCCAGATTTGTCGACGGTCATGCAAAATGTCTCAATGCCTTTTTGCTGCGCTTCCTGCAGTGCCTTCGCAGTGTCTTCAACCCCGTAATCGTGATTGCCGCGTTCTGGTCCATAGTCGCTGTCTTGCGGAAATCCATCGCTGATCACAATCAGTACTTTCATTGCATGTCCGCTTGCCGTCAGTTTGTGAGTGCAGTGGCGTATAGCTGGCCCCATACGTGTCGAGCCTTTGGGCTGCATAGCGGCGATCTTCTTTAATACCTCCATCGAAAAGGCATCCGCGATTTCCTTGGCCAGATAGATATCGACACAGTCTTTGCTATAGCCCGAGAAGCCGTAAATTCCATACTGGTCGCCTAATGCATCCAGAGCAGCCGCCATGACCACCATGGCATCTCGCTCCAAATCAATTATTTTGCGCCCAGGCTCGGAGGGTTCGGTTTCTTCGTCTAAGGCAGCGTACCAGCCGGCTCGAAAATCAACCTCTTCGTCCTCTGGGTAGTTTGACCAGTCGGTGGGTTCGGGCGGTATGATCGGGTCATCAGTGGAGGCTGAAAGGTCAACTAAAAAAGCCGCGCATACATCTCGTTGGAGTCGCTCTTTTCTGGAGTACACGCGCTCGTTTGGTGACTGCCCCGCACGCACATCCTGACGAGCTTCAATAATGGCTTCGATATCCAGTTCATCGCCGTCCTGGACTCGTTTGACCCGCTCCAGCCCTGAGGGCCGAATGTGTTCGAGTTGTTTTTGGACGATTGGCTGAAAAGTGCGAATCACTCGCTTCAGCGACTCGGTGTCCGTATCCACAGTCGGGATCAAGGGGGATTCGAAGACACGGCACCAAGCGCGCAAATAGCGGCGATTGAGATAGTCCCATTCATCGTAGCGAAAGCTGCGCGCATCGCTGCGGTCGGTGCCCAAAGCATGTTGAACCGCGGACTTTTCCATATCGATACGGCGCTTCAGGGTATCTTTTTCGTCCTGCAATATCTTGATGTCGATATCCGCTTTGCGGAATTGACCCTCACCGCTTTCGCCGTGAACGGCCTCAACGTCTTTTCCGGTGGGCGGCTGATCGGCGATGGTGGGCACATTGTCGTGTTGTTCGATTTCTTTTAAGTCTTCTTCCCAATCCTCGATGCGCTGTTCCCGGTTCAACCAATCCAGCAGCGAACCGTCTTTATTGTTCTCTGGATCCATTAACGCATAGTGTTCAGCGACCACGTCATAGTGGTCGCATAGTCCTTGCACGCTGGTATAGACACTGGTCACGGTGTCCTGTCGGTTTAAGGCTGTCCTAAGACTGGTATATAGATCTCGCCATAACGGCAATTCTTCGCCCCAGGGGCTTAACGCGTCACCAAATAACCAACGCTGAGCTTCCTCGAGCAATTCTTCCTGCAGCGGTGTCTGTTGCAGGATGTGTTCTTGGTAGGCGTGGAGATGTCGAGCGAGTCCTGGGTAGGCGCTTAACAGAAAGTTTTGGATACGAGCTTGTTCAAAAAGCAGGAATAGCCGTTCAGCCAATTTGGGTCGAGAAAAGCCGCTGAATAACAGCTGATAGTCGCCTGTTCGCGGCGTGGCATTGGCCGGA
>DJYW01000093.1:550-21390 GCA_002450255.1 Gammaproteobacteria bacterium UBA6968 | reverse complement strand
ACGGCGTGGCATTGGCGGGAGTCGCATACCGTTCGGCCAAAGCCGGAAGCTCGGCCAATGCTGTGGCGAGACGAAATTTTAAAGTGCCGCATTCACGCAAGCCCAATTGCTGCATAACGAGTACTCGGTAGGCAGAGTCCGTCGCGTAGTCTAAATGTTCCGGCAGAAATAGCGTGTCCTGACTTTGCCCGCTGCCCCCATCGGCGAGTTCCAGGCTTAGCCCCAAGCGCGAGTCCAAAGCGAACTCACCGGCAGCGCGAATATGCAAGTAACGGCCGGCCATGCCTTCGGTAAACAGTGCCAGGGATACTTCGAGGTCCGCAAGAGTTGCCATAGGGCCAGCCAACTTAGGGCAGGATGACGTCGACGATGTCAGCAATGGCTTGCTGTACCTGAGCATCATCTGACACTGCGCCAATGATCGCAGCTTGTGCCGCACGGCGCGGTTCGATGCCGCCAGCAATCAGTTCGCCAGTGTAAATCAGGAGACGTGTGCTCACACCTTCTTCAAACCCATGCTGCTTCAGATTGCGAACACGCTCGCCAATAACGGCCAGGCGCTCCGAGCTTGCTTCTGATAAACCTGATTCGTGGGCGATGATGGTAGTCTCTGTGGCAACGTCAGGGTAATCGAACTCCAGGCTAACGAAGCGTTGTCGCGTGCTCGGCTTCAGATCCTTGAGGACACTTTGGTAGCCGGGGTTATAGGATATAACCAGCAAAAAATCGTCGTTTGCCTGAACCAACTCGCCGGTCTTATCGATCGGCAGAATGCGACGATGGTCGGTCAACGAATGAATCAGAACCGTGGTGTCTTTACGCGCTTCGACAATTTCATCTAGATAACATACGGCGCCGCTGCGGACTGCTCGAGTCAACGGTCCGTCCGACCAAACGGTTGAGTCGCCTTTCAGCAGGTAGCGACCTACCATATCTGTAGCGGTTAGATCTTCGTGGCAGGATACGGTGATGAGATTGGGTTCAGTAGACGCCGCTTGCGGACCTTTCAAATGCCAGGTCATGTGTTCGACAAAACGGGTCTTACCGCAGCCGGTTGGCCCCTTCAGCAAAATGGGTAAGCGCGCAGCATAAGCCGCACGAAACACGCTGACCTCGTCAGCTAGTGGCACGTAATACGGTTCGTTTTCAAGGGGCGAGGCTATCGAGGCGTCCGTCATGCTGGCAATCCCAAGAAGAAAGGTCGATTCGGGTCACTATACCCAAAAACTGCTAGAGTGCAGGGTATTCGACGCGGAGTGAAAGTTATGCATGACACCGATGCAATTCTCGATGCCACAACGGCCGCGATACCGCCTTTGCTTTCTGCGATGGATGCCTTGGCTTTTATGGGGCGCTATGCGGATCCAGCGACTTTGCCTGAGCTCATCACAGCAGTAACTGACTTGCAGCCGCCGTTGGTTGAAAGCATGGCGACATTTGCGGAGATCACTTGGCCAGAGCACTTATCGGGTTTTGTTGAAGCAGTTACTGGTGCGGCGCAGAGTACATTGCAAGCGGTTGAAATCATCGCTAGCGCACAGCACCAAAGCCAACCCATGATGGCCGCTTACCGCGCCATGGGACATCACTCTAAAGCGCTGGAGTCCCTTTACCCATTGAGTTACGGCCTGCCACCGGTTAGCCGTTTTTATCTCGAGCCAGATGCTCGGGATGATGCGACATTGTTGGCAAAACTCGCTGCAGCGGACGCGGTCCGCGCAGAGGTGGGCGTTATGCACGCCGATAATCCGGTCGACCAACGCGGCGGCTTCTCTCTCTATGTACCGGAATACTTTGCCGGTGAGTCGTTACCTTTAATCATCGCACTCCATGGCGGTAGCGGACACGGACGCCGCTTTTTGTGGTCTTGGGTGCGCGCTGCCCGTAGTCGTGGCGCGGTGGTCATCAGTGCGACGTCAGACGACCGAACCTGGTCATTGCATAACCCGGAAGCCGAATCTCAGCGCCTGGCGCAATTGGTGGCTTATGCGCAGGAACACTGGCAAACCGATCCGCAGAGGGTCGTGCTGACTGGCATGTCGGATGGCGGTACGTTCAGTTATGTGTGTGGCTTAGTCGATAGTCCTTTTACCCATCTTGCTCCATGCTCGGCCTCGTTCCATCCGATGCTGGCTGAGACCGCAGACCCGCAGCGCCTGCAAGATCTGCCCATTTATTTGGTGCATGGTGCGAACGATTGGATGTTTCCAATAGAAGTTGCGCGCACCGCCAAGGCAACGCTACAGGCTGCAGGTGCGCGGGTCAGCTATCACGAAGTCAATGACCTTGCGCATACTTATCCGCTGGAGCACAGCGCCCGGATTATTGATTGGGTCAATGGCGAACTATTTACTAACGAATCTAATACGACATAAAGTTGATGCTGATACTGACCGGATTTAAGCCCGAACTGGCACCGTATTTTGCCGCGCTCAACTACCAGTGGATCGAAGAATATTTCGATATCGAAGCGGAGGATCGCAAAGCGTTAGACGATCCATACGGGTACGCGCTGGCAGCAGGAGGCGAAATACTTTTTCTTTGTGATGCGGATCAGGTGGTTGGTACTGCCGCCATGGTGCCTAAGTTCGGTGATGATGAGCAGCAATACAGCCTCTCCGTGGAATCTGGATTGCAAGCTGAGATTGAGGTCTTTGAACTGGCGAAAATGGCGGTCGCCGCATCTCTGCGCGGTCAGGGCCTGGGCCGCATTATAATCGATGGCTGTATTCAGTTTGCTCGCTCGCGCGGGGCGAAGCGCATTGTCTTAACATCTAACGATATCCTTAAACCGGCTATGGCATTGTACGAAGGTGCTGGATTTAAGCACTACCGAGACCGCTCAGATGCGCGCTACGCGCGCGGCAATGTATTCATGCAATTGGACTTTTAGCTGCGGTTTTAACTAATAACAATAGGCAAAAGCAGGTAAACGGGTGCGGTAGAAACTCGCAAAACATAAACCACTTTGTGATCGCGCGATAAGGTCCGCTTAGCACTCTCACTCGGAAACCTAACACTCGTAAATCGAAAATCATGACCGCAAAAGCTGCTTCAACCAAGCGCTTCCTTTGATGGGTTAGCCGATTAAAGAAGGCCTTAGGCAGAAATAACTTTGCTATGCTAGAACGCCGACGGCCGATAATGAAAAGTGGATGCAAGAAAAGTGGTTGACCTATGCACGACGTCTCGAAAGCATCGCCTCTTCCGGCGCGCACTTTGGGGCCAGTGATTTTGATCGTGAACGATATACTGAGCTGGCGGATATAGCGCGCAACATGATGGCTGACCTATCTGGTCAGTCGGTAGAGCGCGTCACGGGTCTAATGGCGGGTTTTGGTGAAGGCTATCGAACACCGTATATCGATGTTCGCGGCGCAGTTATTCGGGCGGGTAAAATTCTGTTGGTACGGGAAAAATTGGATGGCCTCTGGTCAATGCCGGGCGGATACGCGGATGTCGGCTGGTCTGCGGCTGAAAATGTTCTGAAAGAAATTCGCGAGGAAGCGGGTATAACGGCCCAGGTTATTCGTCTTTATGCAGTAAAACATAAGGCTAAACATGACTATACGCCGGATTTACGAGACTTTTATAAGTTCTTCTTTCTCTGTGATTGTCCTGGTGACGCACAGGCGCAGGCTGGCTCAGAGGCGACTGCAGTTGGCTTCTTTGCGCCGGACGAGCTACCTCCGTTGTCGTTGAGCCGGGTTACACCGTGCGACATAACTGAAGCGTTTGCCGCATTGCATGCGTCGTCGCCAACGGTTTTTATAGATTAAGAGACTCGCAAAAATCACGGGCCGCGAGTGGATCGAAGCTTGGCTTAGTAACTGCGAAGCGTTTCGTCAAAGCCCAACTAAAGTAAACAGAGCCTGAATCATCGCGCTCGTTAACCGCCGGTCTTGATGCTGAAATTATGTTTGCTTGCGCTTCGAAAAGCCGGCCGCGCTCTGTTTTGATTGAGGTAGCGCAGCAAGGTCGGGCCGAATGGCACCGCGTAAATCTCCGCCCAAGCCAGAACGCCTGTGAGTAGTATATCCGCGCCGCTGAAGCGGTCGCCCACCACATAACCTTTTCGCCCCGACGCATATTCGTTTTCTAAGTGAATCTCTGCGACGCGCACTTGTTTTTGAAAACCGGCTATCGCGGTATCTATTGCCGCCGGTGCTTCGCCATATAGCGCGGCTAAATCACGATGTTTACGAATCACGTATAGCGTATGGGCGTCTAATTCCATCAGCACAAATGATACCCACTGGTCGTAGACGGCGCGCTCCCGCGTGCCGGCCAGAGGAGCCAATTGCTCCGGTGCGCCGTAGCAGTCGGCAAGATACGCAATAATTGCGGCACTCTCTGTGAGAACAAAGTCACCGTCGACTAAAACCGGGATCTTTTCCTTTGCGTTGAGTGCTCGAAAGCTGTCAGTCTGTGTGGCGCCCGTGCGCGAGCCAATCAGTTCTGACCGATAGGTCAGGCCGAGTTCATGGCAAGCCCAATGTACCCGCAGCGTGCGCGTGGTAGCGCCTCCCCAAATTGTGATCATAGTCCCTCCCAAGGCAATGACGACGTGGTTTACGGCTGACTGTCGAGTTTATCGCGGCGCTGATAGCGGAATAAAAGCAGGGCACCCAAGAGTGACCAACAAACGATGGTCATCCATTCTTCCGGCCAAATCAGCGCGCTATCACTCCAAGGAAAAAACGCGGCGAGTAACCCAAGTGCCAGGATCAAAGCGCCGTAGCCGACCAGATTTGGGTGACTCACCCGAAATGGTCGCGGCATCTCAGGTTCGGTTTTGCGTAAGACCAAAAATGAAATCGTAACGAACAAAAATGCGACGGTGACGGCGAAGCTGCCACTATTGATAAGCCAGACCAAAATGGTTTTCCCAAATAATGGCGCGATGGCCGATAGCACGCCAATGGTCAAAATGCCGACGTAAGGAGTTTGATATTTGGGATGCAAACTGGCGAAAATCTTCGGCACATAACCGTCATTGGCGAGTGCGAATAGGACTCTGGAGCCGCCTACGACGAAAGCATTCCAGCTGGTCAGGATGCCGCCTATGCCGCCTACCACCAACACAGTCGTTGCCCAGTTGCCATTGCCAATCAAACCAGACCACAGTGCTCCAGCGGCCTCTGCCGTGGCCATGGAACTGGAGGCCGTTGCTTCCTGGGTCAGCCCAGTCCCGACTGATAACGTAATCAAGATGTACCATCCAACGGCACAGAACACCGAGATAACCAGCAGGCGTCCGATTTGTTGCGGCGGTAAATTAATTTCTTCTGCCGATTGCGGAATGACGTCAAAACCGATTAGTAGCGCGGGCACCATAATCATGACACTGAGAAAACCGGTGCTGCTCGGGCCGAACCAGGGCTCGGCATTGTCCGCTTGCCCGCCCAGCGCGGCACCACTGAATAGCAGAATGCCGCTCACAACGATTACCGCAGTCACGATGGTTTGCACCATAGCCGCGTTACGAATACCGATGTAGTTCAGCCAACACACCGCAATAGCCGCGCTACTGCCTAAAATGACGAAGCCCGTGTCGACATCACTGCCGAGCACATGCCATAGCGTGCCGATGCGAATCTCCGGAAATAAATATTCCACTGCCGTAGGCAGAGCGACTGCTTCGAAAAGGCAGACATTGATATACGAAAAGAGCAGTGCCCAGGTACAGACGAATGACCAGTTCGGCCCAAGCGCACGCAATGTATAGTGATGTTCGCCGCCGGCTTGGGGCATCGCAGCAACCAACTCACTATAGGTTAGGCCAATTAGCGCGATGGCCAGGCCGCCTATGGCAAAGGCGAGCGCAGTACCTAAAGTGCCCGCTTCCGAAATCCATACGCCGGTCATCAAGACCCAACTCCAACCGATCATGGCACCAAACGAAAGAGAAATAACTTCGCGTCGCTTTAGCACCTTGGCGAATTGGGTTGATGTGGTCATGTACAACCTTCTAGAAATAGTGACAATAGCTGAAAAGCCTACCTTGTGAAGTCGGGCCTGTATATCCCGCTACGCTAACCGTCTAGGAGTCTTCGTGTCGCAGACTGTTCAATTTAAGCATCGTCATAAAGAGTTTGAGCTGGCCTTAACCGAAACTGGTGCGATCGAATTGTATCTGGATGGTTGCTTGCGCAAACGCCGTGAGCCGACCGGGCAGGAACCGCAATATGTTTGGACCAACGTCGAACTTGAATGGGAAGAGCATCACTACATTGAAGCGCGCTATTGGGCTTCGACGGGTGAGCTGAAAATAACCGTAAACGGCGACAGCTTGCTGAATCACAGCTTCAGTTGACTAGTAAAAATGACTATCAGTACGCTTGAAACTTTTTACGACAATGGATTTGTCGTTTTAAAAAATGTGCTCGATTCCGAGCGCTGTGAAGTGTTGCGAGCGGAAATCGAAAGTGACTTGGAGCCGCTGGTCGGACCCTTGGAGTTTGAAGCAGATGTGGGCTATCCCGGCGCGCCAACCCATCGTCTTGCGCCCGGAGGCCAAACGCCACGCCGTCTTTTACATGCTTATACTCGCTCGCAAAGTTGGCGCGACTTGGCTTTGGCGGATCGTTTAACGGATTACTTAACTGATGCGTTAAATTGTAGTCAGGTGCTGCTATCTCAGTGTCACCATAATTGCATCATGACCAAATTTCCGGGACATAGTAGCGCGACCCTTTGGCATCAAGACATTCGTTACTGGTCCTTTGATCGGCCGGAGTTAATTTCGGCATGGTTTGCGTTGGGTCATGAGCACGCAGCCAACGGCGCTCTGCAGGTCATACCCGGTTCGCATAAGCTCGAGTTGGATCGTGGCCGCTTGGATCGGGCTTTGTTTTTACGAACGGATCTAGGAGCGAACCAAGCGCTGATTCAACAGGCTGAAGCGGTGGAACTACACGCGGGAGATGTGCTCTTATTCCACTGCCGATTGTTTCATGCCGCAGGCCCGAATCAGACTGAGTCAGTGAAACTGTCGCCGGTCTTCACGTATCATTGCGCGGACAATCTGCCGATCCCTGAAACTCGTTCCGCGCGATTGCCTGGCATATGTATGCCTAGTTCTGACTTGCCTGACCCTCATCTACCTAACGGAGGGGCAAAGAACTGAGGCTTAGCGAGACCATGCCTGATTCCACAGGACGGTTAAGGTAGGCTCGCGCAAAGCGTTTTAATAGAAGGGGATTGGAGGGGAGGCGATCAAGGAGTCGAATAATGAAGTCAATAGACCCCGGTGAAGATCAGTTATTTAGCGAAGCGATGGCGGATGTTGCGCCGCTTGATGCAAAAGCCAAACAGTCCTTGCGCAAAAGCGAGGCGCTATCGCCCGAAGCCAAACAGCGCCAACGCGATGCCGCGTTAGGCGTAAACAACAACAGAGACGACGAAAACTTTCTTAGCCAAGGTGAGGTGCCGTCGGTGCACCCGTTAGAATTTGTCGAGTGGAAACAAGACGGCGTACAAAACGCGGTATTCAGTAAGCTGCGTCGTGCGGGCTATGTCGTCGAATTTGAACTGGATTTGCATCACAAGACTGTTAAAGAAGCGCGGACATTGGTGTTTAATTTACTCGCGAAGGCGACGGCAAAAAGCTGGCGGTGCGTGTTGATTAGCCATGGCAAAGGCGAGCAAAGTGCCACCCCCGGACGCCTCAAAAGTTATGTTACGCACTGGCTTAAGCAGCATCCACAGATCATCGCTTACTGCTCGGCGCAACGTTTTCACGGTGGGGTCGGCAGCGTCTATGTGCTGATCAAAAAATCGCCAGCAAGCAAGGCGTTGAACAAAGAACAATTCAGTTAATGCTGGCAGCGACCCACCTGCTGCGAATTCTTGTCCAGCGCCCGTTAGTCTGCTACCTGGGCTAATGCCCAGTATTCCCTAACAGATCTTGGTACTCTGCACTTAGTCGCAGCGGTAGGCTTTAAAATCTTGTTGGCCGTCTGTGTCTTGGCGTTCAGCCACGATACCTGTCGCGCCCAGATCTGCGGCACGATTGCGGGCAATTACAATTAGCTCTTCGCGGACTTTGTCGTTGCCTCTTGAGACCACGACTTTGTCCTGTGTTTTGCTCGACACGGTGCCAACAAAAGTACATCCAGCAATATCTGTCGGCGCGTATTGCGCGACCTGACTGCCCGCATCGGTAAGACTGACGAAGTTGCAGCCTGCCAGTGTCAGGCACAGCAGTGAGGCTGCGCTAGCAAGCAGTGACTTTCTTGAAAGGTAGGGCGTCAATTGGGATTGGAGCATCGTTTTTCCTGTTGTTTGAATAGTATTTTTAGAACTGGTCGAATTGCGGCGCTAGCGTCGATGAAGACAGCGGCATGGGTTAAGTTAGATTCGACCTTTGTCTAGCTCGAGAATGCCGCGACCGATATTGAGTCGCAAAACGTCGTTAGCACCTTCCACCAAACGCCAGGCGCGAACTTTTTGGTAAAGCTGCGCCAACGGATGGTCTTCGACAAGCGCCTGTCCGCCAACGAGCTGAATCGCAATATCCACCGCATTGCCAACTGCCTCGGTCACAAAAATCTTGGTAGCCATCGATTCATTGACCGCATTGGCGCCGCTATCCGCTAAACGGGCGGTGCGATACAGCATGCTGCGCGCTGCATAAGCTTGCACGCGGAGGTCGGCATAGTGCCAGCGGACCACATCTTTCGAACCCCGTGGTTCACCGTTTTTGTCCCGCGCTGCTAGATGTTCTTTAAGCAGATTCAATACCCACAGCATATACCCGCTTGCTTGCGCGGCGACCAATAAACGCACATCGCCTATCTGGCGTAGCGCGCGCGGCAACCCTTTACCCGCATCGCCAATAATGTGGGTTTCTGGGACTAGCACGTTGCTGAACGTAAAGGCCGCATGGTGAGATCCATCCAGAGAATTAAACCGCTGCGCTAAGTCCACGCCTTGCAGATGTGTATCAATGACCACCATCGAAGGTCCGCGGTCTTCGATATGCACCAGAGCACTAATGAAATCCGCGTCTGCGCCGCCGGTGACATAAGATTTCTGGCCATTGATGACGAGTCCTTCAGCTGTGAGTCGACCAGATGTTGGCTGCACGTTGTCCGGCTCGGTAAAACCGAAACTGGCGCGCTTGTCACCGTTGATTAATGGCACCAGATGCGAGGACCGAAGTGGCTCTTCGACGCCGCCTAAAACGCCTGGGCTTGATCCGAAGACCGCATCAAGCAGCGGCGGGTTGGCTGCCGCCAAAGTCTCTCTGGCGATGCAAAGGCTCAGCTGCCGGTTGGCACTGTCGCGACCACCGAACTCAGATGGTTGAGTAAGGCTAAACAAACCCATCGCTTGACTGGCTTCGCGTACCTGAGTTCGCGCAGCAATTGGGTCAGAGGTGTCTGCTGCTAATAGCACATCGTTAGCAAAGCTTTGACAGGTATCGCGAAGTTGTTGTTCTGCGGTGGTGAGTTGCTCTGGCATAGGAATTTCCGATGAGGGTTATGGGCTGGCGCGCACTGGCCGCACTACAAGCCGGGAATTATCGTTAGGACAACAATAGTCAGCAGGCACATAACCATAGTCACCAGGGCATACAACACCAGGGTCTCGTTACGTTCGTAGCCGATCAGTTTGGCCTCTATTTGTTCGGGTGTTTGTGCCATTGCACTCGACGTGACTCGATAGCGGGTCAAATCCCCTTGCCGCGCCGGCATCTTCACAAAGACCTCTGGGGTAGCTTCTAGCCGTGCAGCAATTGATCCGAGGCTGCGACCCGTGGCGCGTGCCAATTGAACCGGATGACGGGCTTCGTTGCCACAATCCAGGAAGGCAAAGTAAATATCCAAAATTGCACTGACGTGGCCGCGAAAACGGAATTTGAAGGGCATTAACCCAAACATAAATAGTTTTCCCTTGGTCTTATCTTCTAAAAGGTCAAAAGGTCTTCAATCGTACGAGTAAGCTCAGCCCGTGACGGCGAGTATACGAGTAGCTTAGCCACCATGATAGGCAGGTTCAGGAGGCGGGCTTCACGGTGTCTGCAGCTCGGCCGCCGCTAGCCCCGTTCACACCGCGCTTGGTCGGCCCGCGCTGGGATTGCCGCACTGTTTTCTGCTAGATAGTCGCCGATCCAGTTTGCGGTCGATGAGTCAGACCGGCAATGGCATCTTTAGTGAGCGAGGTAGCGTCATGTCTGATTGCGAGAGCGCCGGGACTTTATCATCTGGTCGTGTTGAAGACCGCCCCAAAAGCCGGCCAAGCTTGCGTTGGAGCGACCGCGTTCGTCGGGTAGTAATGCAACTAATGTCTTACCCTTTGTCTGTAGGCTATGTGCTCGCGGCGAAGGGCAAGCTGGTCCGCGACCAAGCCGTTTTTAACACAGCGGTCTCTCATCAAATGTTATTCCATCCAGCGCGCGCTCAAGAAGCGTCATGCGGCTTAGTTTCACCAGCGCAAACTCGCCCATTAAGCAATCAGTCCGTTGTTAGGACGTTACGCGATGTACCGCAACCGAGTGCTCTGTTAGCACATTTGCGGGTCTTCGTTCTGGTCTGCGTGTTAATAATAGGGTTTGTAAGTGGCTGTGAATTGGATGTCCAGGAAGGTATGCCTGTGCCGCGAAGCGACTCAAATGATCTCAGCGAGTATTACTTGATTAGCATGGAGGAGAAAGGCGATTGGATTGAAGTCGTCGTAAAACGAGATGGCGTCAAGAGCGTTGGCTATAGCCGTCTGCAAATCGATTGTGATCGCCGCTGGTTGAAGCTCTTGGGCTATGCTGATGGGTCGGCTTCCAGGATTCGTGATTATGCCATGGCGGAGTGGTTTATCGCTGCTCAAGGAAGCAGTCAGGCTGATATTGTTGCAGCGGTATGCGGGCAATCCGACACGCAGTAGGGATTGGCACTTTAACTGTTGTTGCCCTGGGTTTGATCTAGGTGGGCTTCTTTTTAAAAACCTCTGTGAGGGATTTCCGCTGTCTTAGGCCGCTGTGCTTTAGTCCACTCTGCTAAGGACTCTTCGCTTTGAACTCGTTTTGATTTGGGCGGCTCGTCTAAAAGCCGTTGCGTCCCGATTGGCCGTTAGCCTTGCCCGCTTGGTCAAGTCTGCGTAGCGCTTTCTAAGCGGCCTTGAATAGGTGGGTTAGTGGCGGCGACAAAACTGCCGCCACCCTTATACCTCTTAGCAGCTTTGCTACCTATCTGCTGTACTTCAGCGCAGAATCTGAAACGTCGGCCAGTGGGAATTCGTCCCGTTCTACATAATAGTCCTGAGAGAATATCCATGGCTCTCTGTCACCCTGGCTGGGCAATCGATCCATGCTTCTTGTCAGATACCCAGGGTTGAAGTTCTCCGAGTCGATCCACGGCAAGCGCCGCATATTCTCGTCGTCTGGGCGCAAATCTGGCGTGACGCGTTTCGATTGCGTGTCGTCCATGTGCTTAAAGATTCGGCACACAAGCTCGGCAACCAAGTCTGCTCGCAGAGTCCAACTCGCGCGGAAGTAGCCGAATACCCAAGCTAAGTTGGGGACGCCGGTGAACATTATGCCGCGATAGGTGATTGTTTTTGAAAAATCCACGGGCTGGTCATCGACTAGAAAGTTAATTTCATCACCTAAAATACACATATTGAATCCGGTTGCTGTGACGATAATGTCCGCGGTCAGTTCTTGTCCGGACTCCAAGAGCACGCCTTTTTCAGTAAATCGGTCAATTTGATCGGTAACGGCGCTGACTTTGCCAGCTTTGATTTCTCGAAACAGGTCACCATCCGGCAGAAATGCCAATCGCTGACGCCAGGGACGATAGTTCGGCGTGAAGTGTGGACTCATATCAAAGTCCTCGCCGAGATATTGCTTAGCCGCTGCAAACAGTTCTTGTTTGACAGCTTCAGGTTCTTCAAAAGAGCGGCGCGTGATTTCTTGCTGCTCTTTTAGAATCTTGCGTCTGACGATTTCATGAGTCCATTCGTCTGGTATCTCCAGATCGCGAAGTTCGTCAGCCATTGCGTTTGCGTTTGGTGCTGGAAAAAAATAGGTCGGAGAACGTTGCAGCATGGTGACATGTTTGGCATGCACAGACATTGCCGGAATGACGGTCGCTGCCGTCGCACCAGAGCCAATTACTAAAACGTCCTTGTCAGTATAGTCGAGATCGTCTGGCCAGGTTTGTGGGTGAACAATGGTCCCTTCGTAGCGATCCATCTCCGGCCAGTCCGGGGTGTAGCCTTCGCTATGTTGATAGTACCCCTGGCACATCCATAAAAAGTTGGCGGTATATTTAACGATCTCATCGGTCTCGAGATGTCTCGCAACAATCGTCCACTCGTTCTCTTTGCTGGACCAACTGGCTTGTAAGACGCGCACTTGATAGTGAATGTGTGGTGCTAGGTTGCGTTCTTCTATCACTTCGTTGAGGTATTTGATGATCTCCTCGGCGGTAGCAATGGGTGCGCCCATCCAGGGCTTCCATTTGTAGCCGAAGGTGAACAGGTCGCTGTCCGAGCGAATGCCAGGATATTTGTGGGTTCGCCAAGTGCCGCCAAAACCGTCCTGACATTCCAACAGAGCAAATGAGCGTTGTGGACTTTGGGTTTGTAAATGGTAAGCCGCATCAATACCGGATATTCCGGCGCCAACGATGAGTACGTCGAATTGGCCTGCTAATCGCAGAGCTTGATGATTGATTTGCTGTCTGGCCGCGATATTCATATTAATCTCCTACCTGCCATCAATTTGATTGCTCGCGTAGCGCGCTTACGTCGCGATTTGTGAGGTTGGGACTTCTATCGTTCCCTGGTTATCCGTATCGAAAAGCGGGCGTTAAAGTATTCCATTCCGTCTTTGCGATCTTGCAATACGCTATATCGCTCGGCCAAAGAATCTATAAGCGGAAGTGCCTACTATGAACGGAGCAAGGGTGCTTTGCAGCTTTTCGCCTTCATTGCTCGCGGGCGCAGATAACATGATCGGCCCTGATTTGTCGGGCTTATTGAGGGTCAGCGATAGCCTATTGGGTAAACTACTACGCCCTACCTGGTGTAGCTGGATAGCGAATAATAAATGTTAGATATGCTTTTGCGCTGCGCTCGGCATTTGGGATTGTTGGTGCTCCAGCGCCCCAGATGGGTCTGTGCGGGGGCAGTGGGTCTAGCGGGTTTAATGGGTCTAAGTCGTCAAGGTTGGGGTAAGTTTGTTTGCTCTGCTTCGCAATAGTCGGCTTTATTTTGCGGCGTGGGGTCTCGCTACAAAGATGCCGCGCAACGGCGCAGGATGACCCTCCACTGTGCGTTTGCTATCGGTGGGATCGAGAGCTTCAGCGAGCGATTCAAAACGCATCCAGGCGGTACTGCGTTGCTCGGCAACCAGGGTCGGACTTACATCGATGATGGTAATATCCCCGCAGCCCGCCTGTTCCAACCAATCGATTATCTGGTCGGCTGTTGGCAGGCACCAAACGTTGCGCATGCGTGCGTAGCGGTCGTTTGGTCTCAGCGAGTCGGGCCCGTCAACGAGCAGGGTTTCCAGCACAAGCATCCCGCCAAGCTCGGTTAACGCGACGAGGCTGTTGATGTGCTCAAGGGGGTCGCGGCGGTGATATAACACGCCCATGCTAAAGACGTGATCAAACTGCCTTGTAAGAGGCAGTTCCTCTATGCGCAGCGGCAGCACCCAGTGGCGCGGGTGACGTGCATAGCGTTGCACGGCCTGATGTTGCATGCAAAAAACAAGCGTTGGATCTATCCCCACTACTTCGGTTGCACCTGCCGCTAGCATTCGCCACCCAAAGTATCCGTTACCGCAGCCAATGTCGAGGATGCGGCTGCCAGCCAGCGAGGTCACGATGGGTTTTAGTCGGTTCCACTTCCAATCGCTACGCCATTCGGTGTCGATATGTATCGGACCAATCTGCCATGGACCCTTTCGCCAGGGGTGCAGTGCTTGCAAGCTTGCGAGCATTTGATCTGCGTGGGCAGGATCCGCGAGCTCAAGTTTTAGCGTAACGCTGGCGGCATCGAAAAGCTCGGCAGAAGTCGCGGCAGGTAGTTGGCTGAGCGCGGTTTGCCAGCCTTGCATATCGCCGTGGTGAGCGAGCGTGAAACGCGCCATCGCCGCATCCATCGGCCAGTCTTGCAAATGCGACGGTACTGCTGGAAACGGTTTGAAAAGAGGTAGGTTGGCAGACACGTAAGCTAGGTTGCTATTGGCCCGTGCCGGAAATTTCCGGCGTATAAGCGATAAAGGAAGCCCAATTCAGGCAGCGAAACCATTGTCGGACGCCGCAGAACCCCGCTTGATGTAGACGTTGATTGTGATCGGCTTCAGTTTGGACGCGCATGACGTTTTCAAGGGCCTGACGTTTTTGTGCAACTTCCAGCGCGCTATAGCCGTTCGCTTGCTTCCACATATGGTGCAACTCTGCATAAGACGCGCCGACGTCTGGTGCCGGCTGTTCGGAGACTTTTTCAGATAAGATCAGCATACCACCCGGCGCCATTTCTTGTGCCAGGCGTTTGATGAGGGCATCGCGTTTCGCAGGCTCGAGAAACTGCACGACGAAATTCAGCATAACGACGTTGGCCCCGGTAACTGCAACGTTTTCGATGTCGTCCTTCAAGAAGCTGATGCGCGGGTCGCGGATGCTTTGCTGCGCCCGATCGATCATGGCTGGCGCATTGTCTACTGCTATAATCTTGAGAGAGTCGCTTTGGCAGTACTTGAGTAGAGCGAGACTGCAGGCACCTAGAGAACAGCCTAAGTCGAAGACTATGGCATCGTCGGTAACGTGTTGGGCGGCCATGAGACCACTCATGGGCACGATCAGTTCGTACCCGGGGACCGAGCGTCTGATCATATCGGGGAAGACCGATGCGACTTCGGCTGTAAAAGCGAAGTCAACAATATGGTCTTGTTGCATTCGGTAAATTTCGTCTTGCATCCGAAGAGTCCGCAAAAGCTGCGATAGTAGCGCGGATCACACGATGGAAAATACCTCCAGCTAATAAGACGCAAAACAAAGGGGCGAGATTGGGAAGGGTTATGGGTTTGCTGCCGCGTTTCGATAACATGAGCGCACCGCTCCATGGCCCTGGTTTGTTAGCCTCCGGATCGGGCATCTTGTTCCTGTGTGGTGACGCATAAATAATAACCAATCTGTTACAAAGGCCGCGGTACCATAGTCCACTACTAGCATCGCAAATTGAATGTCAGACAATGCGGAGCCGGAGCGAAGCGGCTATCTCGGGTCGTGGCAACAAAGTAGCTGAGTAACGCGCATGCAATACACAGTTCGCAAATGAAAATACGAATATGAAAGAACACGCCCCAAAGCACCATAAGCTGTCTAGCCCGGATCTGTATATCAACCGCGAGCTCGCGCAACTGGAATTTATCCGCCGGGTGTTGGCGCTGTCCCTGGATACCACCGTTCCGTTGCTGGAGCGGTTACGTTTCCTATGTATTGCCAGTTCGGTGCTCGACGAATTTTTTGAAATTCGTGTGGCAGGCATAAAACAACAAAATACTTTTGGATCCACACAACGCGGTCCGGATAACCTGAACCCGCGCGAGCAGCTTGAACGCATCTCCGCGAGCGCTAGAGGTATTATTGATGAGCAGTACCGTATCCTCACCGACGTGCTGCAGCCGGCGTTACAAGAAGAGCAAATAGCTTTTCTCGGTCCAGATGATTGGAGTCCCTCGCAAGATGAGTGGCTTGGTCGGTATTTTAATCGTGAGCTGGCTCCGATCATTACCCCGGTAGGGCTGGATCCCGCGCATCCATTCCCTGAGCCGCTCAATAAAAGCCTGGCCTTTATCGTTGGTTTAGAAGGCAAAGACGCATTCGGCCGTAATAGTGGCCAAGCGATTGTGCAGGCGCCGCGCTCGCTGCCGCGAGTTATTCGCTTGCCGGAGAGCATCGCGTCGTCACCAAATGAGTTTGTGCTGCTTTCTTCGATCGTGTCTGCTCACATATCTGATTTGTTTTCCGGCATGAAAGCGACCGGCTGTTATCAGTTTCGAGTAACTCGCAACAGTGATTTGTTCGTCGATGAAGAGGCCATAGACGATTTGCTGATTGCATTGGAAGGCGAATTGTCTGCCCGCCGCTACGGCAGTGCAGTGCGCCTTGAGGTTGCCAAGGACTGTCCTGAGAAACTGGCAGAGTTTCTTGCCGACCAATTCGAACTCGGTATGGACTCGGTCTATCGTTGCAATGGTCCAGTGAATTTGATGCGCTTGGCAACGGTGCCGGATTTGGTTGAACGCCCTGATTTAAAGTATCCCGGGTTTACCCCAAGCATTCCCGAACCGTTGCGCGGTTCGGACGGTATATTTGAGGTGCTGCGGCGTGGCGATATTTTACTACACCATCCGTTTGAGTCGTTCGCGCCCTTCGTAGATTTTTTGCGTCAGGCTGCTCGCGACTCTAACGTCTTATCTATTCGGCAGACTTTGTACCGCACAGGCACTGAATCTGCGGTGGTCGATGCGCTGGTTGACGCGGCTAGCCGTGGTAAAGAAGTTCTAGTTGTGATTGAGCTGCGCGCGCGTTTTGATGAAGAAGCCAATATCGAGCTGGCAACCAAATTGCAATCCGCTGGCGCCCAGGTGGTTTACGGTGTGGTCGGACACAAGACGCATGCCAAAATGTGCTTGGTCATTCGCCGCGAAGGGCGATCGTTATCACGCTATGTGCACCTCGGCACTGGCAATTATCATATTCAAACCACACGCCTCTACACCGATTATGGTCTGCTTTCGTGCGATAGAGAATTGGGTGAGGACGTGCAGAAGTTGTTTCAGCAAATTACTGCTATGGGAAAGGCTGGCAAGTTAAAGAAGATGCTGCAGGCGCCCTTCACCCTTCACAGCGGTATTCAGGATTTCATCGAGACCGAAATTGCCAATGCGAAAGCAGGTAATGCGGCGGGAATATACGCAAAAATGAACTCGCTGGTTGAACCGCAAATCATCAAAGCGTTGTATGAAGCTTCGCAGGCCGGAGTGAAAATACAACTATTGGTTCGCGGCATTTGCACGTTGCGGCCAGGAGTTCCGGGTGTATCCGAGAACATCGCGGTGCGTTCGGTTATAGGACGATTCCTTGAGCACACTCGTGTGTTTGCTTTTGAAAATGGTGGTGAGCACCTGCTGTACCTGTCTAGTGCTGACTGGATGGGGCGCAACTTTTTTAAACGCGTCGAAACGTGCTTTCCGATAACAGACGATACGATTAAGGCCAGGATCTGGCGTGAGACGTTCGAGAATTATTGGTCAGACAATGCGCAATCTTGGGAGCTCATGTCGGATGGAACCTATGTGCGCCAAATTAATCGCAAAAAGCGGCACGCGGCGCAGGAAGTTCTGATGCATGCGCTCAGTTGAGCGGTGCATGCGTCTGCAGGTCTCAATTTGCTAGGTAGCGGATTCGATGTTGGCCGATGCGGTTCACGCAGGCTTGCTAAACGTGTTTGGTTACACTGAGAGCGACGCCGACGTCCATTAGAAAATTTGCTTCGTTGGCTAGATCGAGTCGAGTCAACGGATGCGTTGCCAGCCATTCTTGCGGCAAGGAAAGCCTAAGTTTTAGGTAACAGCCTGTGCCGCTCGACGGCTCTGCTTGCAAGTTGATATGGGGCAGGGGCTTTCGCTCTCGACCACGATGGAAAACGGCGGATAGACGTAACAAAATTGCCAAGCGCATGAGCTTGGAAGTGCTGTCCAAGCCAGCGTTGTCGGCGATACGGCGACGATGCACCCGCACCAACCTGGCTAATTGGTTTTGTTTGGAGCTCGAGAATCCGGGCATGTCCATGTTCGACAGCAGATAACCGCCGTGCTTGTGGTAGCCCGCGTGCGCAATGTCCATACCTATTTCATGTAGGTCAGCGGCCCAGCGAATTAGCAGCTTGTCTTCTGGCTCGGTTAACCGCCAATCCAAAGCGACTTGCGAGAGAAGACTCAATGCGGTTTCGCGTACTTGTCGCGCTTGTAGCCAGTCGATGTTAAAGCGCTGCATGAGGCCTTGTACGGTGGCATCGCGAATGTCTTCGTGATGCTGTCGACCAAGCAGATCGTAGATGAGTCCCTCTCGCAAAGCGCTTTGTGCCGGGGCCATGCGTTGGATGTTGAAGGCACGAAATACGCCAACCAAAATGGCTAAACCGCCCGCAAAAACCGACTCACGCTCACTGGACAATCCGGGTGAATTGAGGGCATCCACACTACCCGCAGCGACAAGATCTTCAACGAGTTCATCTAGAGCGCTCGCAGTGATGACGTCGGCGCCACCGCGCGCTATTAAGACATCGCTTATTGAGTTGATCGTGCCAGAGGCGCCGATCACGCTTTCCCAACCACGGGCGCAGAAGGGTTGAACAATCGGCTCGCATTCGACTAACGCATCATTGATTGCCCGGTGCATGGCTTGTGAGGTAACTCGACCATCGGCAAAGTGTTTGCTCGACATAGAAACACAGCCCATAAACAGGCTTTCCAGCGCTTCTGGAATGTAGTCCTTTCCAATGATTAATTCTGTGCTGCCACCGCCAATGTCCACCACCATGCGTTGTTCTGACTGATCACCCAGATCATGGCAGACACCGGAATAAATCAGTCGCGCTTCTTCGCGGCCGGAAATAATTTCGATAGGATGGCCAAGCGCCTCTTCCGCGCGCCGCACAAAGTCCTCCGCATTGCTGGCTTTACGCAGAGTATTTGTTCCGACGATGCGCAGGTTCTGCTGGTTGACCGGGCGTAGTCGCTGACCGAAGCGGTCTAGGCAGGCCAGGGCGCGGTCTACGACACGCGGGTCGAGGGTGTTGTCGTCGCGTAATCCCTCAGCGAGTCGCACCATTTCTTTGTGCTTGTCTAAAAACTGAATCCGACCGTCAGATTCTTGTGCTATGAGGAGGTGGAAGCTATTCGAGCCTAAGTCGACGGCGCCAAGCTGAGGCCCGGTACCTTCGCCCAATAAGGCCGGATGGGTATTCGTATTGGAATAGCTTTGTGCCACTGACATACCGTTGCGGAAAACCTGAAGTTTAATACGGTTTGGCTGATCTGCCCACACTTATCCACAGGCAATGAACAGGTTATTCCCAAGGCACAAGGCTATGACGAAAAGGTTATCGAGTGTTGTGCGGTTCCGGTTTAGCCTCGGCGGTAAAGCTCATATGAACAAGCTCTTGTAGACAAGCGTTTGCGAATCAGCTTTTTGGATCGGTAGCCGTGATTCGGTTGTTTCTTATTCATCCTGTTATCACGTCGACTTCCTCTACCTGTTTTGGGGAAGCCATTTTTAAACTGCTGGCGGCACCGGCACATCCAAGGTCGCGCAGATGCCTGTGAGTAGGGCTCTTTCTTCGAAATTTATCTCCCCATCCTCGGCGGCGGTTTCCACTAAAGCGTCGACTAATTGTTGTTTGTGCTGCGGCTTAAGGCGTTCCAAACGGCTCAACGCTTCGTTTATATGGTGGTAATCGAAGGACGCCAGCTGCAATTTGTTTGGCTCAAGATGCAGGCTCTTCAGTCCGCGCCTTAGCGCCGCTTCGCCATATGGGCTGTAGCGAGCCAATGTTGCCAGAACTAGATAAACATCGTTAGATACTTGCCGCAGTCGATAGCTTTTGCGGAACAATGACGCCGGATTGCCGCCGAAGTGTGCGTCCAGAACTTTGATCAGCATACGGTGAAGTACCCATTCAAAAATATCTACTTCCGTATCGGCGACAATTAACTCAAGAACATTGGTTTTAAACACATGGTATTGGTGCGATGACAGTTGCTTGAGCGTCGGCAGCGCAATTTCCAATAAGGTCAAAGCAGCGCTTTTGTGAGTGCCAGCCAGAGCGGGTAGAAAGAGCGTAACTCGCTCGTGGATGCCGGTTTGAGCCTGGTTCTCAATAATTTTTAGTTGCAAGCTGGCGATTTTGTTGTCGTGATCAACCAGCAAAGCGTAGATCAAGGCTCTGGCATCAAATGGATCGCGTGCCGCATCTGTTAACGAAGCAGGTAAGTCAGCAAGACTTTTGCGAGCGGCGTTTAGATCAGCTTGACCGATCCGCGCCGTGAGCGATTGCTCTGCGGCGGATATATTGAAGTTTGCAGGCTGAAGTGACTCGCTGGCCGCGCCCGCGTGCAGGCCGCTGACCTGGTTCGGCTGGCTTGCAGTCGAGTTACTGCCGGATTTTATCGTGCCTTTCCAACCGGGCTGAATGGCCTGGATTCGTTCTTCCAACGGAGGGTGGGTTGCCATTAATGAGAAAAACTGACGTATTTGACCAAAGAACATATGGCTCGCTTCGTTTGCCGCGGGCTGTTCAATGGTGGAGCCGGCCTCGAGACCCCCAATCTTTTTTAGAGCGTCGGCAATACCGTTTGGCGACCGCGTGAATTGTACGGCAGACGCATCTGCTAAGTATTCGCGCTGGCGGCTCACGGCGGCTTTGATGAGGTTGCCAAAAAATGTTCCCGCATAGCCAACGACCGTCAGCCCGATGCCGAGGAAGAGCAAAGCATTGCCGTTGTTACTGCGTCCCCGACTGAACATATTGATGCGCATAAGGCCGTAGCCAATCATGCCGATGAACAAAATGCCGTGGAGTAACGCGATTAATCGCAAGTTAATGCGCATATCACCGTTCAGGATATGACTGAACTCATGCGCTACAACACCCTGCAATTCTTCTCTGTTCAGTAGGTCGATAGTGCCTTGGTTGAGTCCAATGACCGCGTCATCGGCGCTGAATCCGGCAGCAAATGCATTGATGCTGGATTCTGGGATTATGTACACCGGAGGTACTGGCAAGCCTGCTGCTATGGCCATTTCTTCGACGATATTCATGAC
>DJYW01000093.1:0-238 GCA_002450255.1 Gammaproteobacteria bacterium UBA6968 | reverse complement strand
TTTCTTCGACGATATTCATGCCCCGCCGGTCTTGTGCATTAGCGCTATTGCGAATGAGTAGGCGGCCACCCATGCTCTCGGCGATATTGCGTCCTCCACCGGATAATGAGGTGTATTTGTACAGGCATGCCAGGACTACAATTCCGATAACACCCAACGAGATAAAAATTCTCGATTCGATGGGTAATGCAGCGGGTTCGTTTGCGCTCGACATGGTCTGCACGGCGATAGTGATCAA
>DJYW01000067.1:4551-17188 GCA_002450255.1 Gammaproteobacteria bacterium UBA6968 | reverse complement strand
AGGCCAGTAGCTCAATTGGCAGAGCAGCGGTCTCCAAAACCGCAGGTTGGGGGTTCGATTCCCTCCTGGCCTGCCAGTATCTTAAGCTCGGCAATGGGATTGTCGTAGCGTTTAGAAATTGGCAATCATGCTGGAACAGCAAGAATGGTGACGGAAGCAAAAAGCCGTTAAAGACAGGTTGAACGCGCTTAGTCGGTCGAAGCGATCGCCTAGGTAAAAGAGGCTGCGGCCAATGAAAAGTGCGCGTAGTTAAGACTGCACTTAGCCAAGCATAGGAACTGATTTTGAACACGAATGTAGAGAAGGGCGCGAGCACATCTCTCGACTGGCTCAAGTGGTTAGCAGTAACCGCATTGGTCGGCGGCGGTATATATGGGAACTGGTATTTCCAGGCGGAATCATTGTTGCTGCGAGTCGTGGTCTTATTGTTACTTGCAGCCGTTGCAGTATTCGTAGCCATTCGAACCGAAACCGGTCGCAGCGCTTGGAATCTCATACGAGACTCGCGAGGTGAGCTGCGCAGAGTGGTATGGCCGGCTCGTCAGGAAACCACGCAAACCACAATAGTAGTCCTGATTCTCATAGTAATTTTTGCCTTGATCTTATGGGGCTTGGATTCGCTTTTGGGTTGGGTCATCAGCGCCATTATCGGATAACTCGCGATGACAAAAAAATGGTATGTAGTGCACGCTTATTCAGGGTTTGAGAAGCAGGTCGCACGTGCGCTTCAGGAAAGAGTCGATCTCTCTGAGTTAACAGATAGCTTTGGTGAGATCTTAGTGCCTACTGAAGAAGTCGTAGAAATGCGTGGCGGCCAAAAGCGCCGCAGCGAAAGAAAATTCTTTCCAGGCTACGTTCTTGTTGAAATGGAGTTAAACGATGACACCTGGCATTTGGTTAAAAAGACGCCTCGTGTCATGGGTTTCATTGGCGGCAAAGCCGACGAGCCAGCACCGCTTAGCCCTAAAGAGGCTGCAGCCATACTTGATCGCGTTGCAGTTGGTAGCGAGAAAGCAACGCCGAAAACGGTGTTTGAGCCAGGCGAAATCGTGCGAGTCATTGATGGGCCATTTAACGACTTTAATGGCGTCGTAGAAGAGGTTAACTACGAAAAAAGCCGACTGCAGGTCGCGGTAACGATCTTTGGCCGTTCTACTCCTGTCGAGTTGGATTTTGGCCAGGTCGAAAAAGGGTAACTAAGATAAGGGAGTTGATAACAGCTGGCGGAACGTTGGCTGTTAATAGTTGCGATAGGGTCGAACGGAAACAGTACGCTGTAGCGTGTGTTGCGATTTTTGGAAACCGCCGCCGCACAGGTCGTGCGGACTCTCGAAGTAAATAGACGACGCTTTTGCGTCGCATACAGCGCTAAGCGGGTAATGCCAAAAATACCTTGCGTAGCGAAAACTGTCGGGGAGTGCTGTTGTATTATCAACGCACGCTTGTACCCATAAGGAGCAAAGATGGCTAAAAAAGTAGAAGCCTATATCAAGCTGCAGGTTCCTGCAGGACAGGCGAACCCAAGTCCACCGGTCGGCCCAGCGCTCGGCCAGCATGGTTTGAACATCATGGACTTTTGTAAGGCGTTCAATGCCCAAACACAGTCAGTTGAGCAAGGGTTGCCAATCCCAGTGGTAATTACTGCGTACGCCGACCGAACGTTCACCTTCGTCACGAAGACGCCGCCCGCAGCAGTCTTACTCCGCAAAGCGGCCAATATCAGCAAAGGCTCGCCAACGCCAAATACGCACAAAGTTGCGACGGTGAATCGCGAACAGTTGGAAGAGATCGCGAAAATGAAAATGCCAGATCTGACTGCGGCAGACATGGACGCAGCGGTACGAACAATTGCCGGTACAGCCCGTGCGTCGGGTATTGATGTGGAGGGTGTTTAAATGGCAAAACTAACTAAAAGAATGCGTGCTATCGCCGAGAAAGTGGATGCGGAAAAAGCGTACCCAATAGACGAAGCTGTAGATCTACTGAACGAATTGGCTAAAACAAAATTTAAAGAGTCGTTTGACGTATCGATAAACTTAGGCGTTGACCCGCGAAAATCAGACCAAGTCGTGCGCGGTGCGACCACGCTCCCTCACGGTACCGGAAAGTCGATTCGTGTCGCGGTATTTGCTCAGGGCGATAACGCTGACAAGGCGAAAGAAGCTGGCGCAGATCTGGTTGGTTTTGAAGACCTGGCGGAACAAATTAAGGGCGGGCAAATGGATTTTGACGTCCTAATTGCTACTCCAGACGCGATGCGGTTGGTCGGTCAGTTAGGTAAGGTGCTAGGGCCAAGAGGCCTGATGCCAAATCCGAAGACCGGCACCGTGACGCCCGATGTGGTAACGGCCGTTGGCAATGCCAAAGCAGGGCAGGTGCAATTTCGTACCGATAAGGCCGGTATTATTCACGGCAGCGTTGGCCAAGTTGGTTTTCAGCCCGCGCAAGTGCGCGAGAACCTAGAGGCTTTGGTAAACGACTTGAAAAAAGCCAAGCCAGCATCGGCGAAAGGCGTGTATTTACAGAGGGTGACCCTTTCTACCACGATGGGTCCCGGCATTGCCATAGACCAAGCGTCATTGGCGATTTAGTTTTGGAGACCCGTGGTTGGCATCGGCTGACCACGGGGCTGTCAAAAACCGTAGGTGCGGAAGGAACTCAGGTTTTAGCCGCTTAATTGCCTACGCAGATGGTGAGCGGCGTTAGTCGCCGATAAATGCGAATAGTCGCGCTTATCGACTCCTAGTCCAGATTCGGAGGCAGTGGCTCCTTATCTAAAACGACAGAGGCTCGCCGAAAAGTAGTTGGGTTACTGTTTCCTTTGGAACCAGCGACCTCACTACGCCATAGATGGTCCCCGACCATTACATAACCTACTGATCGGAGCCGTTAGGTGGATCAGTTAAAAGTGGAGAAGCAATCGTGGCAATAGGGCTCGACCAAAAGCAACAGATCGTTGCCGAAGTGAACGAAGCTGCTGCATCTGCTTTGTCGGCAGTCCTCGCAGACTATCGAGGGATGACCGTCGCAGAAATGACTGAAATGCGTGTTAAAGCTCGCGAGTCAGGCGTCTATCTGCGTGTGGTCAGAAATACCCTTGCAAAGCGAGCGGTAGAGGGTACTGAGTATGAATGCTTGAGTGAGTCCTTTGTGGGCCCTACTTTAGTAGCGTTTTCTCACGACGACCCCGGTTCCGCAGCGCGCCTGCTTAAAGACTACGCAAAAGAGCATGAAGACTTAGAGGTAAAAGCGGTCGCAATTGGCGGCCAGGCGTTTGGCGCAGATCAAATCGATCGGGTAGCAACCCTACCGACGCTGGACGAAGCTCGAGCAATGCTAATGAGCGTAATGCAAGCACCGATCGTGAAACTGGCTCGGACACTGAATGAAGTGCCGGGTAAGCTGGTTCGTGTAGTTGCTGCCGTCAAAGATCAGAAAGAGGCTCAAGGCGATTAGTCGGAAATTCCGATCGATTAGAAGTTAACCCGTTTTAGAATCAGGAGACGAAAGTGGATTTGTCCAAAGAAGATATTTTGAACGCTATTTCAGAAATGAGCGTGATGGAAGTGGTCGAGTTAATCTCGGATATGGAAGAGAAGTTTGGTGTTTCTGCAGCGGCAGCAGTTGCTGTAGCGCCTGCCGCAGCTGGTGGAGATGCCGGTGACGCAGGTGGCGCAGCAGAACAGACAGAGTTCGACGTGGTCTTGTCATCTGCAGGCGACAAAAAAGTGAACGTGATCAAAGCAGTCCGTGCGATCACTGGACTTGGTCTGAAAGAAGCCAAAGCTTTAGTCGACGGCGCGCCTTCCCCAGTAAAGGAAGCTGTATCCAAAGACGAAGCAGAGGATGTGCAGAAGCAGCTTGAGGAAGCCGGTGCAACGGTAGAACTTAAGTAGGTTGACTTTGCTAACAGCGCAAGCTGAGCAGCATAGGCTGTAAATAGGGCTGGCACCGCGTGTTCGAAACGAATACGGGGTCCCGGCCTTTGGTCGTTGTAACTTTGACGTATTTGATGCGGTCCGCCATTTAGACAAACGGTGCACAGTAGACAAAGCAACATTAAGGTGAGACGAGAGTAAATTTTTGGTTGCCGGTTATGATTCGACGCAGCGTAAGCGCGGCGAAAGCGATTCAAAAACAGGCACGTACAATGGCGTAGGAGATTTACATGGCGTATAGCTTCACTGAAAAGAAACGCATACGAAAAGATTTCGGCAAATTGCCTGAAAAAATGGATATGCCCTATTTGTTGGCGATCCAAACGGACTCCTATGACAAATTTCTCCAGCCCGGCATCGGGTTGGAAGATCGGGCCGAGTCGGGCCTGCATGCGGCCTTTAAGTCGGTCTTTCCGATCGTTAGTTATTCGGGCAGCGCTTCGCTGGAATACGTCGATTACCAGCTCGGCGAGCCAACCTTTGACGTCAAGGAATGTGTGCTTCGTTCCATCACTTATGCAGCACCGCTGCGGGTGAAGGTCCGGCTCATTATCTATGATAAAGAAAGCTCCAATAAAACCGTAAAAGACGTCAAAGAGCAGGAAGTCTACATGGGCGAGATTCCGCTCATGACCGAGAATGGTACGTTCGTTGTGAATGGTACCGAGCGAGTAGTGGTATCTCAGTTGCACCGCTCGCCAGGTGTCTTCTTCGACCACGATAAAGGTAAGACACACTCCTCAGGCAAGCTGTTATATAACGCTCGGGTAATCCCTTATCGCGGCTCCTGGTTAGATTTTGAATACGATCCCAAGGATTGCGTGTTCGTACGCATCGACCGCAGACGGAAGTTACCTGCAACCATCATTTTGCGAGCACTGGGGTATAGCAGCGAACAAATTCTAGAGCAGTTCTTTGTCTCCAATACTTTCCTAGTTAAAGATGGCGAGCTTTCTGTTGAGCTTGTTGCGGACCGTATGCGCGGCGAAGTGGCGACATTCGATATTGTTGACCCGAAAGGCAAAGTAGTTGTCGAAAGTGGGCGCCGAATTACCGCTCGTCACGTTCGTCTGCTTGAAGAAAGTAAGATGACGCAGCTCGAAGTGCCTCAAGAGTACTTACTAGAACAAGTCGTCGCAAAAGACACAGTGGATCCAGCTACTGGCGAAGTGGTCATTCCCTGCAACACAATTATTACGCCAGAAGTGATGGAGCAGATCATCGAGCTCAAGATTGAGCGCTTTGAGACCATTTATACCAACGACCTTGATTGTGGTCCGTTTATTTCAGATACGTTACGCATTGATCCGTGCAGCAACCGACTGGAAGCCCTTGTCGAGATCTATCGCATGATGCGCCCAGGTGAGCCGCCTACCAAAGAGGCAGCGGAAAATCTGTTCTCTAATTTGTTCTTCTCGTCAGAGCGGTACGACCTGTCTGCAGTCGGTCGAATGAAATTCAACCGTCGTTTGGGTCGCGAAGAAGCCGAAGGCATTGGCACTTTGGCGGAAGAAGATATCGTTGACGTACTACGTACTTTGGTTGACATCCGTAATGGTAAAGGCTCGGTGGATGACATTGACCACCTTGGCAATCGGCGTATTCGGTCGGTTGGCGAGATGGCTGAAAATCAGTTCCGAGTAGGTCTGATCCGTGTCGAGCGTGCCGTAAAAGAGCGTCTTAGCCTGGCGGAATCTGAAGGTCTGATGCCTCAAGATATGATTAATGCCAAGCCAGTTGCGGCTGCAATCAAAGAATTCTTTGGTTCATCCCAGCTGTCGCAATTTATGGACCAAAACAATCCGCTTTCTGAAGTGACACACAAGCGTCGAGTTTCGGCATTAGGGCCAGGCGGCCTTACAAGAGAACGAGCCGGCTTTGAAGTCCGCGACGTTCACCCTACTCACTATGGTCGTGTTTGTCCTATCGAAACGCCTGAGGGCCCGAACATTGGCTTGATTAATAGCCTCGCTTCTTATGCTCGGACCAATAACTATGGCTTTTTGGAGTCGCCCTATCGCAAGGTGGTCGACGGTGTGGTTACGGCAGACGTAGAGTACTTATCTGCTATCGACGAGGCGCAATATGTTATCGCGCAGGCGAGTGCGCCTGTTAAAGTGAATGGCCAATTTGGTGCGGATCTGATCGACGTCAGACACCAAAACGAATTTACGAAGACGGCACCCGAGAACGTTGACTTCATGGATGTATCGCCCAAGCAGGTTGTCTCTGTCGCGGCATCATTGATTCCGTTTCTTGAGCACGATGATGCCAACCGAGCGTTGATGGGTTCAAATATGCAGCGTCAGGCCGTGCCGACATTGCGGGCACAGAAGCCTTTGGTTGGTACTGGCATGGAGCGTATCGTCGCTCGCGACTCAGGCGTTTGTGTTAAAGCACAACGCGGCGGCGTCATCGATAGTGTCGACGCAGGCAGAATTGTCGTTCGAGTTGGCGATGACGAAATTGAAGCCGGTGATGCCGGGGTGGATATTTATAACTTAACGAAATTCACTCGATCGAATCAAAATACCTGCATTAACCAAAGACCTTTGGTAAAGCAGGGCGACATCATAGCCAAGAACGATATTCTCGCTGATGGACCATCCATCGATATGGGCGAGCTCGCTTTAGGTCAAAACATGCGCATCGCCTTTATGCCTTGGAATGGCTACAACTTCGAAGACTCGATTCTTGTCTCCGAGCGAGTTGTAAAAGAGGATCGGTTTACCAGCATCCATATTCAGGAACTGACCTGTATCGCTCGCGACACTAAGTTAGGTCCTGAAGAGATCACCTGTGACATCCCAAATGTCGGCGAAGGTGCTTTGGGTAAGTTGGATGAATCAGGCGTTGTCTACATCGGCGCCGAAGTCAGCGCTGGAGATATCTTGGTGGGCAAGGTAACGCCTAAAGGCGAGACGCAGCTGACCCCGGAAGAAAAGCTCCTGCGCGCGATTTTTGGTGAAAAGGCGTCTGACGTTAAAGACTCCTCTTTGCGTGTACCTTCCAGTGTGAAGGGAACCATAATAGACGTTCAGATATTCACGCGCGACGGGGTCGAAAAAGACCAGCGTGCGAAGGATATAGAGCAAGAGCAGTTGACCCAGATTCGCCTGGATCTCAATGACGAATTTCGAATCGTTGAGATTGCGACAGCCGAGCGCTTAAATAAAGCGTTGATCGGCCAGAAGGCGGCGAGCGCTCCGGGCGAAGCAAAAGGCTTTGAGGTGACAGAGGCCTATCTGCAAGAAACCTCGTTAGACGACTTGTTCAAGGTACGTATGCAAGACGATAGCTTGAACGAGCAAATCGATCGGGCGTCTGCGCATTTGCAGGAACGTCGTGCTGGCCTTGATGCGGTTTATGAAGATAAGCGTGGCAAGCTGGAAAGCGGTGACGACCTGGCACCTGGTGTTTTAAAAATCGTCAAGGTTTACCTGGCTATTAAACGCCGCATCCAGCCTGGCGACAAGATGGCGGGACGTCATGGTAATAAAGGCGTTATCTCCGTCATTATGCCGGTCGAAGACATGCCTTTTGACGAAAAAGGCGAGCCGGTAGATATCGTGCTCAACCCATTGGGCGTACCGTCCCGTATGAACGTGGGCCAGGTGTTGGAAACTCACTTAGGTTGGGCCGCTCATGGCGTTGGTGAACGCATCAACGAGATGTTGGATGAGCAGCGACAGGTCGCCGAGGTCAGGGAATACCTCACCAAGGTGTATAACCTGACGGACGGCGTGGCCGTGAATCTTGACAGCGTAAGCGATGCCGAGGTCATGGAAATGGCCAACAACCTTAAGTCCGGCCTACCCTTCGCGACACCAGCTTTTGACGGTGCGAGCGAGGAGGAAATTAAGACCATGCTGCGCGCAGCGGGATTGCCTGATAGTGGCCAAACCATGTTATACGATGGGCGTACTGGTGAGCAGTTCGATCGACCAGTGACGGTTGGCTATATGTACATGCTTAAGCTCAATCACTTGGTTGATGACAAGATGCACGCTCGCTCAACAGGCTCCTACAGTCTGGTTACCCAGCAGCCATTGGGTGGCAAGGCTCAATTTGGCGGGCAGCGCTTTGGCGAAATGGAGGTGTGGGCACTCGAAGCGTACGGCGCAGCCTATACCTTGCAAGAGATGCTGACTGTTAAGTCAGACGATGTTGCGGGTCGCACCAAGATGTATAAAAACATCGTAGATGGCGATTTCAAGATGGAACCAGGCATGCCGGAGTCCTTTAATGTTTTGGTCAAAGAGATTCGATCTTTGGGCATCAACGTTGAACTGGAAACCGACTAGGTACCAAGCGACTAAACTGCAATAACGTAAAAGCCTGGGATTTACCTATTAAATTCCAGGCAAGCAAAGAGGAAAGAGCGTGAAAGACTTACTTAATCTCTTAAAAGCTCAGGGTAACGTCGACGAATTCAATGCACTCAGAATCGGTTTAGCGTCCCCCGAGATGATTCGATCATGGTCTTTTGGCGAGGTAAAAAAGCCAGAGACCATCAATTACCGAACCTTCAAGCCAGAGCGGGACGGCTTATTCTGTGCAAGAATTTTTGGCCCGGTAAAAGATTACGAGTGTCTATGCGGCAAGTACAAGCGACTTAAGCACCGTGGCGTGATCTGCGAGAAGTGTGGCGTCGAGGTGACTTTGACCAAGGTACGTCGCGAACGTATGGGGCATATTGAGCTAGCGTGCCCAACGGCACATATCTGGTTCCTGAAGTCCTTGCCGTCGCGGATTGGTCTGTTGTTGGATATGACGTTGCGAGATATAGAGCGGGTGCTTTATTTCGAATCCTTCGTTGTGGTTGATCCAGGTTTAACTGATCTAGAAATCGGCCAGTTACTGACCGACGAAGATTATTATCAAAAGCTGGAAGAGTACGGCGATGAGTTCGATGCTCGTATGGGCGCTGAGGCGGTGCAACAGCTGCTGCTCAACCTGGATATGGACGGTGAGGTTGCGCAGCTGCGCGAAGAGATCCCAGCGACTAACTCAGAGACTAAAATTAAAAAACTTTCCAAGCGCCTCAAGCTCATGGAAGCCTTCGTTAAATCGGGCAACAAGCCCGAATGGATGATCATGACGGTGTTACCGGTGCTTCCGCCGGATCTACGTCCATTGGTGCCGTTAGAAGGTGGACGTTTTGCTACGTCTGATCTGAATGATTTGTATCGTCGTGTGATTAACCGTAATAACCGTCTAAAGCGACTATTAGATCTATCTGCGCCAGATATTATTGTGCGCAACGAGAAGCGTATGCTGCAAGAGTCAGTCGACGCTCTCCTGGATAACGGCCGTCGTGGCCGGGCCATTACCGGTTCTAATAAGCGTCCGTTAAAATCTTTGGCAGATATGATTAAAGGTAAGCAGGGACGCTTCCGTCAAAACCTGCTTGGCAAGCGAGTCGATTACTCCGGTCGTTCAGTGATCGTTTGTGGTCCAACGCTCAAGTTGCATCAGTGTGGCTTACCGAAGAAGATGGCTTTGGAATTGTTTAAGCCATTCATATTTGGCAAGCTCGAAGAGCGTCAGCTGGCGACTACCATTAAAGCCGCGAAGAAAATGGTAGAGCGCGAAACGTCAGAAGTTTGGGATATTCTTGCGGACGTTATTCGCGAGCATCCAGTTATGCTGAACCGCGCTCCAACCTTACACCGTTTGGGTATTCAGGCGTTCGAACCGGTATTGATCGAAGGTAAGGCTATTCAGCTGCACCCGTTAGTCTGTAGTGCATTCAACGCAGACTTCGATGGCGACCAAATGGCGGTGCACGTACCTCTGACATTGGAAGCGCAGCTTGAGAGCCGTGCGTTGATGATGTCGACCAACAATATCCTCTCTCCCGCAAGCGGGGAGCCTATCATTGTGCCGTCGCAAGACGTTGTACTTGGTATTTATTACATGACTCGCGACAGGGTGAACGCGCGGGGCGAAGGCACCATCTTTGCGAATTCCGAGGAAGTGCATCGCGCCTACCACTCTGGACAGGTCGATTTGCACGCGAAAGTAAAAGTGCGAATCACTGAAACCGTCCTTGACGAAACGGGCATTGCTATGGATCAGACCACGGTCTACGACACGACCGTCGGCCGCTCGCTGTTATACGATATCGTGCCTAAGCAACTGCCTTTTACGGCAGTTAACAAGGCGATGGGTAAAAAAGCCATCTCCGCCCTGATTAACGACTGCTATCGTCGCTGCGGCTTAAAAGATACCGTTATCTTTGCTGACCAGCTCATGTACACCGGTTTTGCTAACTCAACGGCATCCGGTGCTTCTATTGGTGTTGAAGATTTTGTTATTCCTCCCAGCAAGAAAGACATCATCGCCAGTGCAGAAAAAGAAGTCGCTGAAATTGAAGCGCAATTTGCTTCAGGTTTGGTAACCCAGGGCGAAAAGTACAACAAGGTCGTCGATATTTGGGGCCGCACTAACGATTTGGTCGCTCGCTCTATGATGGATGGCATCTCGAAAGAAACCGTGACTAATCGGGATGGCGATGATGAAGAGCAGGCTTCGTTCAACTCGGTTTATATGTATGCGGATTCAGGCGCGCGTGGTTCGCCAGCTCAGATACGTCAGTTGGCCGGTATGCGTGGTTTGATGACACGTCCGGACGGCAGCATTATCGAGAATGCGATTACCGCTAATTTCCGTGAAGGCTTAACCGTTAACGAGTACTTTATTTCGACGCACGGCGCTCGCAAAGGACTAGCAGATACGGCATTGAAGACTGCTAACTCCGGATACCTGACTCGACGTCTAGTCGACGTTGCTCAAGATGTTGTGGTTATCGACGTAGATTGCGGTACGGAGCAAGGCCTGTTTACGACTTCGATTATCGAAGGCGGCGACGTTGTAGTAGCGCTTGGTGATCGTGTTTTGGGCAGGACGGTGGCCCGCGACGTATACGCCAATGATGGTAAAACAATCGTAGTTCCGCAGGGCACTATGATTGATGAGGCTTGGGTTGACCAACTCGATGGCCTAGGCGTTGATGAGATGTGGGTGCGTTCACCGATCACTTGCGATACGCCGCACGGCGTCTGCCGCAAGTGTTATGGCCGTGATCTGGCTCGTGGCCACGAAGTGAACATCGGCGAGTCAGTCGGCGTTATTGCGGCCCAATCAATTGGCGAACCCGGCACTCAGCTCACTATGCGTACTTTCCACATTGGTGGTGCTGCATCACGTGCTACGGCAGTGGATAGCATTCAGGTTAAGCACGGTGGTTCGGTTCGTCTGCATAACTTGAAGACGGTTCAGCGCGAATCTGGCGAGTTGGTAGCAGTGTCTCGTTCTGGAGAGATCGCAGTTGCCGATGCTCACGGTCGTGAGCGCGAGCGTTACAAGTTGCCCTACGGAGCAGTAATTTCTGTAGCCGACGGCGACAGCGTTGATGCCGGCCAGGTTATCGCTCAGTGGGACCCGCATACGCACCCGATTGTTGCAGAAGTGACCGGTAGCATCTTGTTCGAAGAGATGGAAGAAGGGCTTTCAGTCAATCGCCAGACTGATGAGTTGACTGGCTTGACGAATATCACAGTGCTTGATCCAAAAGATCGTCCAAGCGCAGCCAAGGATTTGCGTCCGGCGGTACGCTTGATCACGTCGGAAGGTGAGCCAGTGATGCTGCCAGGCAGTGAGGTACCGGCGAGTTATTACATGCCGAGCAACGCTATCCTGAATATGGAGAACGGTGATTCAGTCGGCGTTGGGGACATCATCGCTAGAATCCCGCAAGAGGGATCGAAGACCCGCGATATCACTGGTGGTCTGCCTCGCGTAGCCGACCTGTTTGAAGCTCGTAAACCGAAAGAGCCAGCCATACTTGCAGAGACAACGGGTACCGTTTCTTTTGGTAAAGAAACTAAAGGCAAGCGCCGGCTCGTTATCACAATGGCGGACGGCAACACCGTCGAAACTTTGATTCCGAAGTGGCGCAGTATTGGTGTGTTCGATGGGGAGCAGGTAGAAAAAGGTGAAGTCGTTTGCGATGGTCCTTACAGCGCCCACGATATCTTGAGGCTAAAAGGCGTGGAGGAACTAGCGAAGTACATCACAAATGAAATCCAAGAGGTATACCGCTTACAGGGCGTGACTATCAACGACAAGCATATTGAAGTGATCGTTCGACAAATGCTGCGCAAGGTCGAGGTGACACATGCGGGCGACTCTGAGTTTATCCGTGGTGAGCAGTTGGAGTACACGAACGTCAGAGAGCGCAACGCGACATTGGTGGCCGACGGTAAAGCGCCGGCAGAGTTCGAGCGTATTCTGCTGGGCATCACCAAAGCTTCGCTGGCAACCGAGTCGTTTATTTCGGCTGCGTCTTTCCAGGAGACAACCCGCGTCCTGACCGAGGCAGCGGTAACGGGTAAGCAAGACTTCTTGCGCGGCCTCAAGGAGAACGTGGTTGTGGGTCGCCTAATCCCGGCGGGAACTGGCTTGGCTTATCACGAAGACCGTAAGCGCCAGCGTGATGAGGAACTGGCTGGTAAAGAAAGTGCGACGGCTGATGAGATAGAACAAGCTCTGAGTGAAGCGTTGTCCGCGCAGAACTCTGACTAACAGAGTGGCGTTGCTGGTTCGCTATAAGCTGAGGTTCGAAGGAGCTTGTTTATAGCGAATTTGGCGATTAGAATGCCGGCCCCGCGCGGCGGCTAGGAAGCCGCTTGAGG
>DJYW01000067.1:2944-4150 GCA_002450255.1 Gammaproteobacteria bacterium UBA6968 | reverse complement strand
GCTTCGATTGCGTCCACTAAAAGCGAACACTGTTTTAAAGCAGGTCGATTGGTAGAAAGGCACTAAAAATTTGGCGGAAAGTAGGAAGAGGCTCGCCTGACTTGAGGCGAGCGTTTTAGCCCCTTTCCTGAGCAACACGAACCGAGTAACCATCCCATGTCGTCAGATTGACGCATGCGAAACGACGAAGCGAGAGTAATTAATGGCGACAATTAGCCAACTGGTGAGAAAGCCACGAAAACGTAAAGTGGTTAAAAATATGGTTCCGGCCCTTCAGGCTTGCCCGCAGAAACGCGGCGTATGTACTAGGGTTTACACCACGACACCGAAGAAACCGAATTCAGCACTACGTAAAGTATGTCGCGTGCGGCTAACGAACGGTTACGAAGTTACCTCTTATATTGGTGGCGAAGGGCATAACTTGCAGGAGCACTCAGTTGTGCTTATTCGAGGCGGCCGTGTAAAGGATTTGCCCGGTGTTCGCTATCACACCGTCCGCGGCACCTTGGACACATCAGGCGTTGCAGATAGGCGCCAGGGTCGTTCCAAGTATGGCGCGAAGCGTCCTAAGTAGTTTGCCGAGGCCGCCTGGGTGCTTAAGTTATGCGCCCGAATGCGTTCTTTGTGGCGAATCGGGCCACCAAAAGAATCTTGGTTAAAAACCTAAAAAGCCTAGTCCGGCGGCATATAGGATCGGACGAAATAAATGACCGAAAATTTTCTCAGTAAGGCCTTTCGTAATGAAAGGGTGACCTGAAGCAAGGAGAACAAGATGCCTCGACGTAGAGTCGTCGCGAAACGCGACGTATTACCGGATCCTAAATTCCACAACCAGATCCTCGCTAAGTTCATTAACCACGTTATGGTTAGCGGAAAGAAAGCCGTTGCAGAACGCATCGTCTACGGAGCGCTGGATCGGGTAGAGCAAAAAGACAATCCCAATCCTATCGAAGTGTTTGAAAAAGCACTTGATGCCATAGCGCCCATGGTCGAGGTTAAGTCTCGTCGCGTCGGTGGTGCAACCTATCAGGTTCCCGTTGAGGTACGTCCGTCACGTCGACTGGCGCTTGCCATGCGTTGGCTCGTAGACAGTGCGCGATCACGCAGCGAAAAGTCCATGTCAGCACGCCTGGCTGGTGAGCTAATGGATGCCGCTGAAGGGCGTGGGTCTGCGGTTAAGAAGCGCGAAGATACACACCGTATGGC
>DJYW01000067.1:2373-2637 GCA_002450255.1 Gammaproteobacteria bacterium UBA6968 | reverse complement strand
GCGCGAAGATACACACCGTATGGCGGATGCGAACAAAGCGTTTGCCCACTATCGCTATTAGGTCCTCGTTCACACTACGGCACTGGTAAAACGCGAATGCCCCGTTCTACCCCGATTGACCGATACCGAAATATCGGCATCGTCGCCCACGTCGATGCGGGTAAGACCACGACCACCGAGCGTGTGCTCTTCTACACCGGTATTTCCCACAAGATGGGGGAGGTTCATGACGGCGCTGCCGTTATGGACTGGATGGAACAAGAG
>DJYW01000067.1:0-2012 GCA_002450255.1 Gammaproteobacteria bacterium UBA6968 | reverse complement strand
CGACCTGCTTTTGGAGCGGGATGGGCAAGCAGTACGAAGAACATCGCATCAACATCATCGACACGCCGGGGCACGTTGATTTCACCATCGAAGTTGAACGAAGCCTGCGCGTCCTCGATGGCGCCGTGGTCGTATTTTGCGGTACGGCTGGGGTAGAACCTCAGTCGGAAACGGTTTGGCGGCAGGCTAACAAGTATGGTGTTCCACGAATCGTATTTGTTAATAAGATGGATCGTCAGGGCGCAGATTTTTTGCGTGTCGTTGAGCAGATTAAAGATCGCTTGGGCGCTAATCCCGTTCCTTTACAACTAGCGCTAGGCAGCGAAGAGGCATTTAGTGGCGTTATTGATTTGCTGACGATGCAGGCTGTCACATGGTCCGAAGCAGACAAGGGCGTGAGCTTTACGACGCAACCGGTTCCCGAGGAACATGCCTCGGAAGCGGAAGAATTGCGTGAAAATTTAGTCGAGACCGCGGCTGAGGCTAACGAAGTGTTGATGGATCGCTACCTGGAAGACGGCGATCTGAGTCTCGAGGACATTCTCGAGGGCTTGCGAATACGTACCTTAGCCAACGAAATTGTACCGGCGTTGTGCGGGTCAGCTTTTAAAAACAAAGGTGTCCAAGCCATGCTGGATGCCGTAGTGAATTTTCTCCCTGCACCGACTGAGGTGGCTGCGATCGAAGGCACTTTGATTAATGGTGAAGTAGAAGCGCGAGAGTCGAATGATGATGCGCCGTTCGCCGCCTTGGCCTTTAAAATTGCTACCGATCCGTTCGTGGGGACGCTGAGTTTTTTCCGAGTTTACTCTGGGGTACTGAAGACAGGCGACGAAGTTTTCAATCCCGGTAAAGATAAACGCGAGCGTGTCGGCCGTATGGTGCAGATGCATGCGAACAACCGGGAAGAGATCAAAGAGGTTCGTGCTGGAGATATTGCTGCAGCAATTGGCCTAAAGCAGGTGACAACCGGTGACACGCTGTGTCGCAAAGAGAAGGCGATTACCCTTGAGCGAATGGAGTTTCCGGAGCCGGTGATCTCAGTTGCGGTGGAGCCACGTTCAGTTGCCGATCAGGAAAAACTAACGGTTTCCTTAGGTAAGCTAGCGCAGGAAGACCCCTCATTTCGCGTAAGCACCGATAAAGAAACGGGTCAGATGATTATTTCTGGGATGGGCGAATTGCATCTGGAAATCATCGTAGACAGACTGCAGCGCGAGTTTGGGGTACAGGCGAATATAGGTAAGCCGCAAGTGGCTTATCGAGAAACGATTCGTGCTTCCGTAAGGCATGACGAAAAATTTGTACGTCAAACTGGCGGTAAGGGACAATATGCTCACATCGTAGTTGAGCTTGAGCCTTGTACCGATGCTGACGGTGACTACGCTTACGAATTCGTTGATGAGATTACCGGCGGGGTCGTCCCGAAAGAATTTATCCCGGCGGTCAATGCCGGTATTCAAGATCAAATGCGCAATGGAGTCCTTATGGGCTATCCATTGATCGGCGTCAAAGCAAGATTAGTCGATGGATCGTTTCATGAGGTGGACTCTTCCGAAATGGCGTTTAAAATCGCCGCTTCGATGGCACTTAGGGCGGGTGCGCAACAAGCAGATCCGGTTCTTCTAGAACCGGTCATGGAAGTCGAAATTGTAACGCCTGAAGATTACATGGGAGACGTTGTCGGAGATGTAAATCGACGGCGTGGAATTATTCTTGGCATGGATGAAAATCCGTCCGGAAAAGTGTTGAAGGCCGAAGTCCCGTTATCGGAGATGTTTGGTTATTCAACAGACTTGCGTAGCCGAACTCAGGGTCGTGCTACATATACGATGGAGTTCGCAAAGTATACGGAAGTGCCCGCGTCTATGATGGACAAAGTCCGCAACCGCTAAATGCTTGCACCTAGGTGGCCAACAAGATTTTAAGGAGAAACAGATGGCTAAAGAGAAATTTGAAAGAACTAAGCCGCACGTCAATGTTGGTACGATTGGTCACGTTGACCATGGTAA
>DJYW01000023.1:24034-24960 GCA_002450255.1 Gammaproteobacteria bacterium UBA6968 | reverse complement strand
ATCAACATGATCTAAACAATCTTCAACGGTAATACGTGCCATAACAGACCCCTTCAGTGATTTGTCGCGAGATTCGGCGACCACAAATACAAGAATGGGATGGTAACCTTGTGGCCTTTTGTATACAAGACAACGGCAGCGTTTCAGGTTGCTCTAAAACAGGACGAGAACGGGACTATTATGGATCGATTATGTATGGATCAAATATGGATCGAACAATTACGGTTTGATCAACGTTTGAATGCGCGTGGAGAATTGCTCGGTATTAGTTCGCAATCGACCGCTTCTGATAACCCCCAACAAGTCTTCTAGAGCCACATCGAAGTGATCGTTGGTGATTACATAGTTATAGCGAACACATTGCTTTATATCGAGCCTCGCTTCGGCAAGACGTTGTTCAATATTTTCGGCAGCATCCTGCCCGCGTTTTATGAGTCGCTCGCGCAGCGTCTCTATCGACGGTGGTAAAATGAAAATACTTAAAGCATTGGGCACGGCTGTCCGTACTTGGTCTGCCCCTTGCCAATCTATTTCCAAGATGACGTCTGTGCCATTTTTTTGCTTCGCGGTGACCTCCGCCTGCGATGTGCCGTAGCACCGGCCGAAAACCTGGGCGTGTTCTAAAAACTGGTTTGCGCCCACCATGTTTTGAAATGCGTCGTCGTCGACAAAGTGATAATTGACCCCGTCTTGTTCGTCACCGCGGCGTGGTCGCGTTGTATGGCTAACCGCCACGACTAAATTAGGGTCACGCGCTAACGCTTTGTTGACTAAACTTGTCTTCCCGGCACCGGATGGCGCAGAAATTAAAATCAGCTGCCCGTTATTCATATCAAGTAAAAACGATTCCAAAATTTTTGAGCTTTTTGTTTAAGCGCATAGATCTATCGTTGAACCACTTAGAAGCGATTCGTGTGCCTTTCTTT
>DJYW01000023.1:20106-23678 GCA_002450255.1 Gammaproteobacteria bacterium UBA6968 | reverse complement strand
TTGAAGGCGATAGCCCTTTGAAGGTGCTAGCTTGGCGCTTTCTCTGCACCACATTGGCCGGGCTATCGCGCCGCTATAGTATCGCCCACTCGGCATACCGGCGCACCCACTCCTTTCGAGAGGGCCGCATCGCGCGTGCTCTGTTGCAAGACCTATTAACGTTTCTTATCAACACAACTCTGCGCAAACGCTGGCCCGTCGGCACGAAGTTTCTTAACTTAACGCGTCTTGAGTTGGACGCAGTCGTCTGCCCATGCGTCAGTGATTATTCTAGGTTTTGCACTTGTTCGCGCAGTTGCTCAATGATTACCTTCAAGTCGATCGCGCGTTGCGACGTTTCAATACTCGTCGCTTTTGAACCTAACGTATTTGCTTCGCGATTCAGCTCCTGAATAAGAAAATCCAATTTACGTCCATGAGGTCCGGGCGAGCCGAGCAGTATGCGCGCTTCCTTAGTATGAATCGCAAGTCGATCCAATTCTTCACGCACGTCTGCTTTTTGCGCCAGCAGCGCGACTTCTTGTTCAAGTCGCTCCGGATCGATTTCGACCTGCAGCTGGGCTGCACGTTCTTTCAGGCGTGCTTGTTGCTGCGCCGCTAATCCGTCGGCGAGCGGCGTTAGCGTTGCAAGTTGCGCTTCTAATTCGGATAACTGCGTGCTCATGACCTCGGCGATATCCGCACCCTCGCGGCCGCGCATTGTTGCGAGATCATCAATTGCTTGCCGGAATAAATCTGCGGCAGCAACGGTCAGCTCTGTGGCCTGCACATCGTGTTTGCGCATTACGCCTGGCCATCGCAATATTTCCATAACGTCGAAGGTGGTGACCATGGATGTTGTTTCGCGTAACTGCTCGGCCGCTCTAATCAACTGGGTCACTAGATTTTGATCGAGCTGTAAGTCTTGTCCCTCACCGATAGATTCTAGCCGCAGCGTTGCATCTACCTTGCCGCGCTTAAGGTGCTTGCGGGCTTGTTCTCTAAGTGACGGCTCAATTTGTCTCAGATTTTCTGGCAGGCGAAATTGGGTCTCCAAATAGCGATGATTAACCGATCGTACTTCCCAGCTGAGGTTGAAGGTGCCGCAATCTACCATCGCGCTCGCAAAAGCGGTCATACTATTAACGTAATTCATTCTATTTGGTCCCGAATAGGCATAGTCTGCGTTTTCAGCACGCGTCGTCAGCACATGCCCCGGCGATCAGTGTACCGGTTGCGGCGGCGCCAGGCGCGCGCGACTGGCCTATAATTTTAAGATCCCTGAGGAGAAATCATGCGCCCGAGCGGAAGAGCCTTCGACCAACTGCGAGAGATTAAATTTACCCGAGGCTTTACCGAGCATGCCGCGGGGTCAGTGTTGGTCGAGTGCGGCGCGACCAAAGTCATTTGTACGGCTAGCGTGGAAAACTCAGTGCCGGGTTTTTTACGTGGCAAAGGTGGGGGTTGGGTGACCGCAGAGTACGGCATGCTTCCCGGCGCGACTCATTCCCGCAATGATCGCGAGGCAGCGCGTGGTAAACAGAGCGGACGTACGGTAGAGATCCAGCGACTGATTGGACGCTCGCTACGGGCAATGGTGAATATGCAAGGCCTCGGAGAGCGTACCATTCGCATTGATTGCGATGTAATTCAAGCCGACGGCGGCACACGGACAGCCTCAATCACCGGTGGCGCGGTTGCTTTGGTGGATGCCATCAACTCCCTGCCTGGCGCCCAAGACGCACTGTTGGGCCGAGTCGCCGCGGTAAGCGTTGGCGTCTTCGCTGGCCAGCCGGTGTTAGATTTGGATTATGCTGAGGACTCGCGAGCGGAAACCGATATGAATGTGGTTTGCTTCGGCGACAACGGTTTTATTGAAATCCAGGGCACCGGTGAACAAGCGCCATTCACTCGAACTAATCTGGACGCGCTGTTAGAGCTTGCTGAGAAAGGCACACAGGAGTTATTTGCGGCACAGCTACGGGCGCTTGAGCAGAGCTAAAAAATACGAATATGGTGGGTTACGTTTGAACGGCTAAATTAGCATGGTGTTTGGCGATGTAGCCTCGTTTGGCCTTTATGATTCAGGTGGTAGGGTGCGCGCAGCGCTGGCTTCTTAGACTAAAAACTGTCAGGTATGTTGTAAGGCGCATACAGCGTTAGAATAGTAAAGCCCAAACGCTAAAGCTCGATGATTGAGCCCCAAGAGCATTTATCTGGAAGCATTAATTGGAGTTTAAGGTGTCTATACTGGATTCAAGCAAAATCCAATTTATTGAGCTGCTGTTGTCCAATTCGGTGTTGCAGGTTGGAGACTTTACGCTCAAATCCGGCCGTCGATGCCCTTATTTCTTCAATCTAGGATCGATTAACAGCGGCGCTAGTCTAGCCCAACTGGGAGCTGCATACGCGGACACCATACTCGCTTCAAATACAGACTTTGATGTGTTGTTTGGGCCCGCTTATAAAGGCATTCCTATCGCAACCACAGCAGCAGTTGCCCTGGCCGGCGCGGGTTGTGACATTGGGGTCGCCTACAACCGCAAAGAGGCCAAAGCGCACGGCGAGGGCGGTCAACTTGTTGGTGCCGATGTGACTGGGCGCGTCATGCTCGTCGATGATGTCTTGACCTCGGGTAAGGCCATACGCGAGGCGGCAGCATTGCTCAGCGATAGCGATGCTACGATCGTTGGCGCGGTGATTGCCTTGGATCGACAAGAGGTTGGCCCGTCTGGTACCAGCGCGGTGCAAGGCTTAGCTGAAACATTACAGGCCCCGGTGGTCAGTATTTTGTCTTTCGCCGACATAGTCACCTATCTTCAAGCGCACCCATTGGACTCGCTATCCTCAGATGACTTAGATCGGTTTTTGGCTTATCAAAAAGAGTACTGTACGTTCTAAGGTGCGAGACTTAATGGCCGTGCCGATATTCTTCATTGTGGCTACTCATCGAACAGGGTTTCAAGCAACTGCCATTGTTCCGCCCAGTGCTCGGTCGGTTTGGATCTGAACTCAGACCGGACGAATTGCAGCATGCGTCCCTCAAGGGAGGTCATAAGTAGATTGCTGATTGCCGCCACAGGAATGGGCGGAAAGCGACTTTGCGTCGCCGCATGTTCGCGTAGGAGCTGCCTCATTTGAGTGTCGATTCGATTCAGCAAGTGATCAATACGATGGCGCAAGCGGCTGGATTCACCCTGCAGCACATCGCCTACGAACAAACGTGCAAAGCCAGGATTTTTTTCCACAAAAGACAGCGTGAGGAACAAAATATCGTGGCAGCGTGTCGGCGCGTGGGGTTGTTTGTTCAATATGTCCGTAATCCGCGTAAACACGGTTTCTTCCGCGAAATCGATCAAACCCTCAAACATTTTTGCCTTACTCGGGAAGTGCCGATAGAGGGCAGCTTCCGAAACGCTGCATTGTTTGGCTAGCGCGGCGGTGGTGATGCGATCGCCAGGGTTAGTTTCCAACATCAGCGCTAAGGCTTCCAAAATTTCCTGACGTCGATTAATGCGCGGTCTTACCATCTTGTTTCCGAGGTAACAGTAAAAAGGGCTGACTACATTGCTCGGGCTGGGCTCGGGCTGGGC
>DJYW01000023.1:15750-19801 GCA_002450255.1 Gammaproteobacteria bacterium UBA6968 | reverse complement strand
GGGCTCGGGCTGGGCTCGGGCTGGCTGTAAGCGGATGCAGCTGTAAACGAACTTGGTCAGGCTCGCTCTGCAGCAAAGACGGATACTTGAACTGCTATTATTTAGGTCTCAGTTATCCAAACGCTGCCTAACTCAGTGCTCGCTATCTAAAACCCTACTATCTGGGTTCCTACGCCACCATCGGTAAACACTTCGAGCAACAATGCGTGAGGCACTCGCCCGTCGATGATTTGCACACTGCTTACACCGGCCGCAAGTGCCTCCAGCGCGCATTCAACCTTGGGTAACATGCCATCGCTTATAGTGCCTTGCGTAATAAGCGACTCCACATCCTGGCGTTGCAACGAAGACAGCGTCTGTCCCTCAGGATCAAGAATGCCTGGTGTGTTCGTCAGCAAGATGAGTTTCTCCGCGCGCAACGCTTTGGCAATTTCACCGGCGACGATGTCAGCATTTATATTGTAGGAAACGCCGTCGCTGCCTACGCCAACTGGGGCGATAACTGGAATAAAGTGCTCTTTGTAGAGTGCATCCAGCAGGCTGGTATTGATGTGCTTCACTTGCCCAACAAAACCGTAGTCCACCGGCTGCGACGCATCAATTTCGGCGTCCTGCTCAGCATTTTGAAAAGTGGTTGCGGCAAGTTTTTCCGCTTGAATAAGCTCGCCGTCTTTGCCGGTGATGCCTACTGCTTGGCCACCTTGTGCTTGCAGCAGAGAAACAATTTCTTTGTTCACGAGTCCGCCCAGGACCATCTGTACGACATCCATAGTGGCGGCGTCGGTGACTCGCATACCGTTTACAAAGTGGGAGTCAATTCCGAGCTTATCAAGCTGCTCGCCAATTTGCGGCCCTCCGCCATGGACGACAATGGGGTGCATGCCGACGAGCTTCATCAATACCACATCGCGAGCAAATAGCTGCTTTAAGGAAGCGTCAGTCATGGCATTACCGCCGTATTTTACTACGACAGTTTGGCCATGAAATTTTTGGATATACGGCAGCGCCTCGGTGAGAACTTGGGCGACAGTTGTGGATTCGATAGGGCTCATACCAATACAGGCTAGGCGAAGGTTAAGTCTTTGTCGACTAACGCCAATTGCGCTTTAAAGCTTTGCATAATTCGCTGCAGTGCTTCCGGGCTGTCGCCCTCAAAGCGGAGCGACAAAACAGGACTGGTATTCGATGGACGAATCAGGCCAAAGCCATCCGCAAAGTCAACTCGAATACCATCAATCTCGGTGAGCTCGCCGTCACCAAAATCGGCTCGCTCAGCGAGCTCTGCCATGACCTCAAACTTGCGCGTTTCGGTGGTGGTGATTTTGATTTCTGGGGTGCTGAACGTATCTGGATATCCTGCGAAAAGACCGTCCGCATCCTGTTCTGATTGACTCAATATACGTAACACGATGGCAGCGGTGTATAACGCGTCATCAAACCCGTACCAGTTTTCTGCGAAGCAAATATGACCGCTGAATTCGCCGGCAAGCAAAGCGCCGCAGCTTTTGAGCTTGGCTTTCATATGCGAATGCCCGGTTTTCCACATGGTCGGGGTGCCGCCAGCAGCTGTAATGATCCGAGGCAGATGACTGGAGCATTTCACGTCGTAAAGAATTTCCGCCCCCGGATTACGTTGCAAAAGATCTTCTGCAAAAAGCATTATCATACGGTCGGGCCAGATGATGGCTCCGGTTGCGGTAACAATTCCTAAGCGATCGCCGTCGCCATCAAATGCGAGACCGATGTCAGCGTTGTTCTCTCGTACGGCTGCCATTAAGTCTGCTAGATTTTCTGGTTCGGCTGGGTCTGGGTGATGGTTTGGAAAGTGGCCATCTATTTCGCAGAAGAGAGGAATAGTCGTGCAGCCCAAATCATTAAGAAGCTGCGGTGCAAGTTCGCCCGCTACGCCATTGCCGCAATCCACTACGACCTTAAGCGAGCGCCCCATTTTAGTTTTGTCGGTTACTTCCCGCAGGTAACGCGTGTGTACTTCAGTTTCTCGGAAAGTGCCGTTACCTTCGGGCAAATCAGCATTCTGTAGTCTGCGCAAGATGGCCTGGATACGATCCTCAGCCAGCGTAACGCCACCGATCATCATTTTGAGTCCATTATATTCGGGCGGGTTGTGGCTGCCGGTGATCATTATCCCGGTGCCCGTTTCAAGCACATGTGTTGCGTAGTAGAGGATTGGCGTTGGTATCTCGCCAATGGCGATCACGTCGCAGCCACCATCCTGTAAACCTTGTGCCAGCGCATTTTGCAGATCATGGCTGGAAAGTCGGCCGTCCCTTCCAATGACAACGGTTTGTTGGCCGCGGCTTTGCGCTTCGCCCGCAAAGCCGCGGCCAACCCAATACACAACAGAGGCGGTCAGATTCTGAGTCGTAATGCCACGAATGTCATAGGCTCGGAAAACTCCGCCGTCCAGGTTGCCGGCATCTAAGCTGCCATACTGACCAGGTTGGGATGGTGTGGTGTTCAATTGGTTTCCTTTAGTTAGTTGCGAACTACGCTACGTCAAAACGGCTAATGATTTCATGAACCAGCCGCTCTGCTAAACGATCCTTGGGTTGCTTTTCGAAGCTTGTTGCGCCGTTATCATCAATGAAAATAACGGCGTTCTGATGACTATCAAAGCCGATTGATTGATCAGAGACATCGTTCAGGATGATGGCGTTGAGGCCCTTGCGCTGCTTTTTGTCTTTGGCGTGCTGCAGCGTGTTGTCGGTTTCGGCGGCGAAACCGATCACGCATTTAGCGCTGCCGCTTGCGACGACGCTAGCAATAATATCGGGGTTTTCGGTTAGCGGCAGTGATGTCAAATCGTCGGCCTTTTGGGTTTTCTTGATCTTTTGCTCCGCAGCCGCGGTTGGCCGATAGTCAGCGACAGCAGCAACGCCTAAAAATACGTCGATGTCAGTTAGCGCTCGGTGAACCGCCGCATGCATGTCGACGGCGGTGATGACGTCGATGCGATTTATGCGCGGGTTGCTTGCAGGAACCCCGGGGCCGGCGACTAGCGTTACGTTGCCGCCTGCAGCAAGAGCGGCATGCGCCAGCGCCAATCCCTGCTTGCCGGAGCTGCGATTAGAGATATAGCGTACCGGATCGATTGGCTCTTGGGTTGGGCCAGCCGTGATAAGCCAATTGCCGCTGGTGCTGGCATGCGGCTGGTTCGTGTCGCTGACAGCTTGAATCACTGCTTCGCAAATGGCCTCCGGTTGACTCATACGGCCAGGCCCTTCGTCGCCGCAAGCTTGTTCCCCCGAATCAGGCCCGATAAAGGAATAGCCAAAGGCGGAAAGTCTTTGCAGATTACTCTGGGTCGCGGGATGCAAGTACATACGTTGATTCATAGCGGGCGCCAATAAAACCGGCACCTCGCTCGCCAATAACAAAGTGGATAACAGGTCATCGGCGATACCGTTTGCGAACTTCGCGATGCTATTTGCGGTCGCTGGGGTGATGAGAATCAGGTCTGCCCATCTGGCGAGTTCGATATGGCCCATTGCCAACTCCGCTTCAGCATCCCACAAATTGTCCCGAACGGGTTTGCCCGTTAACGCCTGAATGGCGGTCGGCGTAACGAAATGATGCGCGTTTGCCGAAAAAACGACTTGAATATCTGCGCCGTTAGCGAGCAAAAGTCTTACGAGCGCAGGGACCTTGTAGGCTGCAATGCCCCCGGTAATGCCGAGTAGAATTTTCGTTCTGTTTAAGCTGGACACTATGCGCCTTGCGGTCTGACTAAGAGATAAGTGGATGATTCAATCATCTATTGCCACATGTACCGCTATGCGGCTGAAGTGGCTGTATTAGGATCACCCTGTCGAAGCCGCAGGGTAACGATGTTCCGACTAACAGTGAAGAGGCAGGTTAAGCGTGCCTGTACTTTGGATTGCGCCGTTTCACCGGAGGCACGCTTTGGTTGCAACGAAATACTCGGACAAAAGACCAAAGCAACATGAACCCAAAACACGCCGCGACAGGATGATGCAAAGAGGTTGGAAATAAAAAGGTGGTAGAGAAGAGATGGGAAAAGAAGAGGTCG
>DJYW01000023.1:0-15417 GCA_002450255.1 Gammaproteobacteria bacterium UBA6968 | reverse complement strand
GAAGAGGTCGAAACAAAAAAAGCGCTAGGTGGGTATAGGTGGGTAAATAGCGAGGCGAGAAGACAGCTAGCTGTCAGGGCGACGCGGGTGTCGAACGCGGCAAGCTATTCGGCGTTGGTACAGCCACAAGCAGTGTTTTTCTGTATCCGGTTCAAACCAGTTCCAACAAAGAAACGGCCTTTCTCGAATAAGAGGCCTCGGAAGTAGCTAAAAATTGAAACGTGAAACATAAGAAGAGAGACAGCTTGAAAAACACATCTATCGATAAACGATCAAGTCGCCAAGCGAAAATGGTGCTCGACTCTCTGCCTGGTGCTGTACCTACCAATGGCTTACCCGACCAAAACCCGGAAAGCATCAGCGGCTGGCCAATCGAGGATCAACCCAGGCGACGCATTGCGAAATTTGGTGCCGAACAACTATCTACCGCGGAGCTGCTCGGCATTTGCCTCGGCTCTGGGTTGCGCGGCGAAGACGCAGTGAGTATGGCTAGACGTTTGTTGACCCAGTTCGGATCACTGCGCAAGCTGTTGCTGTCGCCGATTACCCATCTCAATGGCGTGCGCGGACTCGGTCCGGCAAAAATCGCTATGTTAAAGGCTGTAGCGGAACTCGGAGCACGCGGCGCAGAGTCGGAGCTGGCCGATGCGCGCAATTTTTCGCAGAGCCAGGACGTGGCTAACTATTTGCAGCAACGCCTCGGGTATCAGCCGCGCGAAAATTTTGCCTGTTTGTTTCTTTCTGTACGGCTCGATTTAATCGCGTTTGAAGTATTGTTCCGCGGCTCTGTTGATCACGCTCACGTGCATGCCCGTGAAATATTGAGGCGCGGTTTAGAGTTGAACGCGGGGGCGGTCATCCTCGCCCATAATCATCCATCTGGCGTTGCTGAACCCAGTCAATCTGATGTCGCGTTGACTCGAGAACTTGTCGATCTCCTGGCCCGCATCGACATTCGTGTTGTGGATCACATCGTCGTGTCTCCACGGCAGTATGTGTCGTTCGCTGCTCGTGGGCTGCTACCATGACGGATATTACGCTGGATCTGAACGAGCCAGTTGCTCATGAGGCTGAGCTTTGCTATAAACGCGCCTCAAATTTTTTGGGTGTCAGGTCATGTCTCAGGTATGTCAGGTAACGGGTAAACGTCCGATTACTGGAAACAACGTCAGTCACGCGCAGAATAAGACTAAGCGTCGGTTCCTGCCGAATCTGCATTATCATCGTTTTTGGATAGAGTCGGAGAAGCGTTACGTTAAGTTGCGCGTGTCTTCTCGCGGGATGCGTATCATCGATAAGAAAGGCATCGACGAGGTGATAAAGGAAATGCGGGCTGCGGGGCAGCGCGTTTAGGCATACAGCCCAACAACAAGCGAAGCTTGTTAGACGATAGGCTCACAGTTAAAGGATCGAATCATGCGAGACAAGATTAAGCTGGTTTCAAGTGCTGGAACAGGGCACTACTACACGACAGACAAAAACAAGAAAAATACGCCAGATAAGATGGAAATTCGTAAGTACGACCCAGTGGTCAGAAAACACGTCATCTACAAAGAAGGCAAGATCAAGTAACAGGCTGCTCTCCTGAGTGCCTGAACTACCCGAGGTCGAAACCACCTGTCGCGGCATCAAGCCGCATATTTGCGACCAAAAAATATCAGCGATAACCGCGCGCGAAGCGCGATTACGCTGGCCTTTTGAACTTCCCCCCAGCCTGATCGGGCAACCGATTATCGACGTACGCCGGCGTGCGAAGTATATCTTGATACAAATCCCGGAAGGGCAAATCATTATTCATCTTGGCATGTCTGGCAGTTTGCGTTTAGTTAATCCTGATGTGCCGCCAAAGCGACACGATCACATTGATGTGCAACTCAGTTCTGGCCTGGTTCTGCGCTACAACGATCCGCGTCGATTTGGCAGTTTCCATTTCCAGCCAACGGGAGACGAAACGCATTGGTTATTGCGAGACCTTGGCGTAGAACCGTTGGGCAACGAGTTTTCTGGGGATTACCTGTTTCGTCTATCGCGGCGGCGGCGCGTTGCGGTCAAAATATTTATCATGAATGCCAATATCGTAGTTGGCGTGGGTAACATTTACGCCGCTGAGGCGTTATTCACCGCCGGGATTCGCCCCGGTACTCAAGCCCATCGAGTCACCCGAAAAGCCTACGACCGACTCGCTGAGGCGATTCGCGCGATACTCTCTCGGGCCATAGATATGGGTGGCACGACACTGCGTGATTTCGTCAATTCAGATGGCCAGCCGGGATACTTTAAACAGAGCCTAAAGGTATACGGACGTGAGGGACTGCCGTGTCGTAACTGTGGCGCGACACTAAGGAAGCAAAATCTAGGACAACGCTCTACGGTCTTTTGCCCGCAGTGTCAGCGTTACAGTGGTTGGCGCTAGTGGTTGCTTATTGCGTTGACGACAGCTGGGTGCACGAATTGAGAAATATCACCGCCTAGCGCGGCGATTTCTCGCACGAGTGTAGAAGAGATAAACGAACAATCTTTCGATGTGGGTAAAAACACGTATTCGATAGCAGGGCTTAACGAGCGATTCATCTCCGCCATCTGAAACTCGTAGTCAAAGTCGGTTACCGTACGGAGGCCTCGCAGAATAAAGCGCGCACCTTTGCTCTGTACGTAATCCACGAGAAGGGTGTTGAATCCTTCAACGGAAACCCGTCCCCCGAATTCGGCTAGGACCTCACTGCAAAGCCCAATGCGATCAGCTAAGTCCACCTTTGGATCTTTCTGTGCCGAAGTTCCTATTGCCAGCACAACATGGTCAAAGAGGTGTAGTGCACGTTCGACTAAATCCGTATGGCCGTTGGTGATGGGGTTAAACGATCCCGGATATACCACTACTCGTTCTGTCATAGCTAGACCTTTATATGAGCTGACGTACAACTCGACAATTTCTTTGATGGTAGCGGCGTGCATTTTGGGCTGCAAGCGTCAGCCTCTATTGCAACCTTTTCGTTCGGCTATTTTTTCTTCAACTAGTCGATGCTCTGTCTCTCTTACAGACTCTCTCCGCCTTTAGCAAACTCAGCAAATTCTGCGCTGACGCATGCTCGGCTTTCTCCGCTTACCTGTCTTTGATTGCCTCGGAGCAGATAACGCTTGGAGTTGATAGGGGCGACGCGGACGGAAAGCTTGCTTTGCTCTAGCGATTGATCGGGCTTGCTAGGATCGCAAAGCTGTCACCGGCGCGCACCGATCTTAGCACCTCGAATCCCGTTGTTTCACACTGAGTGATCAGGCTTTCTTTGGCGTTTGATTCCGCGTAGACGAGGCCACCGCACAACTGCTGAGTTTCTATGCTTTTAAGCGCCGACTTTAATAACGCTGGTTCTGTGTAAGGTGGATCCAGAAAAATGATGTCGTAAGGCTCGGTTGCCTGCTTTAGCCAACGGATTGAGTCTGTTAGGTAGACCTCCATCTTTGGGCCGTCAGAGTTGTCTTTCAGAACGGTCAAGTTTTCGCGCAGCGCTCTCACTACCTCGCGGTTACTGTCGATAAAATCGACGCTTTTTGCTTGCAGGGACGCGGCTTCGAATCCCAAAATACCGGAACCTGCAAAAAGGTCGAGACAGCGAGCGCCGGCTATTTCCGGACGGATCCAGTTGAATAGGGTTTCACGATTACGTCCCAAACTGGGTCTTAGACCTTTGGCTGCTGGAAATCTTATCTTTCGCCCTTTCCATTTACCGCTGATAATGCGAACTTGGCCGTAAGAAGCCATCAGTCGCGACCTTCGGCAAGCGTTGTGTAAACGTCAATATAAATCGATTTCTGTTTGTGCTCACCGCAGCAAACGCCGTTTCGTTGTAAGGTCGCCATCGAGCGAAAGCATGCGTCAATTTCAGTAGGCATAGAGATACGGTTCCATGAGCAATTCCGGTAATGATAGTGCTGAAACGCCGCCAGAAAAATCAGTTAGTTTTTTGGGGCGTATTCGCAGCGGCTTGCGAAAGACCCGTACGCAGTTGGCGGAAGGGGTGGGCAACTTACTGCTCGGTGAAAAAGAAATCGGTCCCGAAGTGCTCGATGACCTGGAGATGGCTTTATTGAGCACAGACGTCGGCGTAGCCACGACGCAAGGGATAATCGCTGAGCTCGCCGAGAAAGTTAGACGCAGCCAATTGGCCGACACGCGTGCATTGCACAGCGCGCTTAGTGAGTTGCTCAAGCAAAAACTGATTGCTTTGGAAGGCCAACTTTCAGTGTCACCGCCTGGTCCAAGAGTGATATTTTTTGTTGGCGTAAATGGGGTTGGCAAGACCACGACGATCGGGAAGCTTGCCAAAAAGTTTCAGCGTGAAGGCCACAGCGTCATGCTCGCGGCTGGTGATACGTTTCGAGCTGCTGCAGTCGAGCAGTTACAAGTGTGGGGTGATAGGAATGATGTGCCGGTGGTCGCTCAAGCTCAAGGTTCGGACAGTGCATCAGTCGTGTACGACGCTGTAGCGTCTGCCCGGTCCAAAGGCGTCGATGTGTTGCTTGTGGATACCGCTGGCCGGTTGCAAGCCAAAGCTCAGTTAATGGACGAACTAGCGAAAATCCATCGAGTGGTAAAGCGGCTGGATGCAGACGCGCCACATGAGGTCATTTTGGTGCTCGACGCTGGTGTGGGCCAAAACGCATTGAGCCAGGTTCAATTATTCGGCGAGGCAGTGCCGTTAACGGGCTTAGTGCTGACCAAGTTAGACGGTAGCGCCAAAGCAGGGGTCGTATTTGCCATAGCCGAAAGTGGCCTGGAAAACGCTGCGAAAAATAGCGACGAAGATGCGGCTAGTGGGTCACTGCCTGTTTATTTTATCGGCGTGGGTGAAAGTGAGGATGACTTGCGCCCCTTCAATGCAGAAGACTTTGTTGATGCGTTGCTCGCGGAAGAGACTACAGTGGCCGAATAATCGCTATGTCGACGATTGAATTACAACATGTCACCAGACGCTTTGATAACGGGCAGGAAGGGTTATCGAATATTTCTGCGCAGTTTGACGAGGGCTCCATGACCTTTTTGACCGGCCACTCCGGGGCTGGCAAAAGTACTTTTCTGAAACTTCTGATTGGTGCAGACCGACCGACGCGAGGCCGCGTTTTGGTTAATGGTGTGGATATCGGCGGACTGACGGCGCAGCAACTGCCCTGGTACCGACGTCAGGTTGGCGTTGTTTTTCAGGACCACCATTTGCTTGCGGACCGCAGCATTTACGAAAACGTGGCGATTCCGCTATTGATTAGGAATTGGCACCCACGCGATATTGCCCGTCGTGTTCGAGGTGCTTTGGGTCGGGTCGGACTGCTCGATAAAGAAACCATGTTGCCAAGCTATCTGTCTACCGGCGAGCAACAGCGCGTTGGTATAGCTCGTGCGGTAGTCAATCGACCGCGAATTCTACTGGCTGACGAGCCCACGGGTAATTTAGACCCCTACCTTTCCGAGAGCATTATGCGATTGTTCAACCAATTCAATGAGATTGGTACGACAGTCATCATCGCGACTCACGATGTAGAACTGATACGCCGACTTGGCCTGCGCACCATGCATCTTCAGGAAGGCAAAGTTGTTGACGACATGCCCGCAGCGAACGGACTGTGATGTGTATGCGAATATGTATGCAAAAAGGATGACACGGTGAGTAAGCGTCCTAGTGCATGGGAGCAGTTAATTGGTGAGCGAGACTGGTCCTTGCGTAGCTGGCTGCGCGATCACGCCCGCACGCTTGCTGAAACTGCCAGTTTCGTCAGCCAGCGCTTGGGCACTAGCATGGTCGTTTGGCTTTTGGTTGGCATAGCGCTGGCGTTGCCAGGCGGGCTCAGGCTAGTCCAAATGAATATGCAAGTGCTTGGCGCTGATTGGCAAGGGCGCCTCGGTATGACGATTTATTTTGTTCCGGCGACACCTGCAGCAGTGATTGATGAAGTGCGTGCGACGTTGGCAGAGGATCCGGTGGTGGATAAGTTATCACTCAAGTCGGCAGATGAGGCATTGCAGGAATTCCTTGCCGAAGGGTCGCAAACGGATGTGATTCGGAGTGCTTTGGCATTGATTGACGATAACCCTTTACCCGCGTCCATCAAAGTTATGATCAAGACCGAAGGTGAACTGGGCGAGCTTGATCGATTACAGGCGCAGTATTCGCGGCATGTGCATGTCGATGAAGCAGTGCTGGAACGTACCTGGCTAGAGCGGTTGCGGGATATGACCCAAATTGTTCAGCGGCTTGGTGCTCTCCTGGCTGTTTTATTCGGTGTTGCCGCTGTTTTAGTGACCGGAGCATCTGTTCGCCTTGCGATTGAGGCCAGATTAGAAGAGCTAAGAGTGCTCCATTTGGTTGGGGCAACGCCGCGTCAAATTCGGCGTCCATTTCTTTACTTTGGAGCGTTTTATGGGCTTGGCGGTGCGGTTATCGCAGCAATGTTGCTGGCCTTGGCACTCAGCGTGATAGAGCAGCCGCTGGAAACTCTGTTAGGCAGTTATCAAGTGCCCCTCAGGGTGGTTGGGTTTGATGCTGAGTTTCTGGGCAGACTTTTGCTGGTCGGCGGAGCATTAGGGGTATTTGGTGCGCGTCTAGCGGCCTCTCAACGAATACGCGATTTAGAAAGCGCCTAACTTCAAAAGTTTCTGATCCTCTTTCCTCTATCGATGACTTATCGCAACTAACGTTCTGTTTTCATCTATCTTTTTTATTAGCACTCTAAGGTAGGGAGTGCTAAAATAATTGAAAGTGTTACCGGAAGTATCACATGAGCACAAATGTAATGACGTTGCCGAGCATTGCGCCCGGCCAAGATCTCGATGCCTATCTTCGGACCATCGGGCAATTTCCTATCTTAAAGCCCGAGCACGAGAAAGCGTTGTCTGAACGCTTTTTTGACGATGGCGATCTCAATGCCGCAAGAGAACTGGTGCTTTGCCACCTGCGCTTTGTAGTTCATCTTGCGCGTTCTTACCAAGGATATGGGTTGCCGCAGGCCGACCTGATTCAGGAAGGGAATGTGGGCCTGATGAAGGCTGTTAAGCGTTTTGACCCAAATGTGGGCGTTCGGCTGATTTCTTTTGCGGTGCATTGGATTAAGGCCGAAATGCACGAGTACATTTTACGTAACTGGCGCATCGTAAAGGTGGCAACCACCAAGGCACAGCGCAAACTGTTCTTTAATTTACGTAGCGCAAAACGCTCTCTGTCTTGGTTGTCGCAGGACGAAACCCAAGCGATTGCAGACGATTTAGGCGTCTCAGCTGCTGAAGTCACGCGTATGGAAGGGCGTCTAAGCTCTAACGATATGGCATTCGATGGCTATACAGATGATGATGAAGCGGGGGCAGCGCCCGCGCATTTCCTAGCCTCGTCTGCACCAGACCCTGCTGATTTAGTCGCCGCTGAAGACGCCGAACAAGATGTTAGCTTACGTCTTAGCGCCGGCCTTGCTGGTTTAGACGAGCGTAGCAGAGACATATTGCAGCAGCGTTGGCTGAGCGATGATAAATCGACCCTACACCAGCTGGCTGCAGAGTATGGCGTCAGTGCCGAACGCATTCGTCAGCTAGAAAAAAATGCGATGAAAAAGTTGAAACAAGCGATCGTCGCCTAGCCGCGGGCTTGGTTTGACCTCTTCAGCAATAGCGGCGAGTAAAATCGCATTGGTCAGTGGCGGCCTTTATGGCCTCCTTGCGGTTCTCCTCGGCGCACTTGGCGCCCACGCCTTAGACAACACGTTATCGGGCCAAGGAGAAAGTACCTGGGAAATCGCTTGGCGGTACCACGTTATGCATGCGCTTGTCTTACTGATAATCGGTCTCTGGCAAAGGACTACCGGCACAGGACCAGCCCGATTCGTTGTGTACGTATTCGTTGCCGGTGTGTTGTGCTTCAGTGGGAGTCTCTATCTGCTGGCGCTGTTCCCTGCTTCGATAATCGGTCCAATATTCGGTCCGATTACGCCAATTGGTGGTGGCCTGCTCATTTTCGGTTGGGCAATGCTTGTCCTCACCGCCTGGCGGACACAGACCTGATCCTAAGAGTTGCCATGCACCGCCCCCCCAAAGATGCATTCAGCTATATCCGTAGACATGGCCGCGCGACCAAGGCACAGACATCCGCGCTGCTTACTCTGAAGCAGCGCTATCGAGTTAATCTTGAGGCAGTACTTGCAACCGAGACACCTATTGGTATTGAGATAGGCTTTGGCATGGGCCAGCATTTGTGCGTATGGGCTCAGGCGCGGCCGGATTGGTGCTTAATTGGCATCGAGCTTTACGAACCGGGTATCGGCTCGCTGCTCGCCGAGTTAGAAAGAGAGCAGATAGCAAATGTTAGCTACAGCGACTTACCTGCTCAGTTATTTCTGGCCGATATTCCGAACGAGCGGTTGCATGAGGTTCGCATCTTTTTCCCAGACCCCTGGCCGAAGAAACGCCATCACAAAAGACGCCTGATTCAGCCTGAGTTTATAGACAGCTTAGCGCGTGTCTTACCAACCGGCGCTGAGGTTTGGCTGGCGACGGATTGGGCAGAATATGGCGATTGGATAGCTGAGTGCTTTCACAATAATCCACATTTCGATTTGGTGGCGAATCAATATCGAGGGCCAGGTGATGATCCTGCTAGTAACGCCTCGGATGGCATTGAGTTGCAGCGAGAGCGAACAAAATTTGAGCAACGAGGAGAGCGGCTAGGCCATGCGATCCGCGACCTGATATTCGCCCGTAGCGATTTAAGTCATACGCCGTCGTCTTCACATGGCTGACCGGGTCGTGAAGACGGCTACTCGTAACACGATTTTAAGCCCGCTTGCATTGAGTTAACTGGCGTTTCGATTAAGTGACGTTTCAATCTGCGGGCGTTTCTACCAACTGGTGCTTCAATTTATCGATTCTTCGGCTTATCGATCTTTCAGTCAGGGGCTTTGTTACTTACCCCTGCTCTTAACCACGGGGGCGCCTACCTCCAAATGCTTGCACTGCTAAGCTTTCTGCAAAGCTGAATTAGCGAACGATGGCCTTTGGTGTCAATTCACAAACTCTCCTAAAACTGTGTCCAAATAGCGCATCCCCATGGTGGTTGCTGCGCAGCGGTCAGCATAGACTAGGCCCCGTTCCGCGAGGTTAGACCAAACCTCATCTATCCTGTGCCAGTCGATACCGGTACGTTGTGCAAATAATTCCTGTGAAACGCCGTCTACCAAACGCAGTGCGTTCATCATAAATTCTAGTGGCAGGGCGTCCTCTATGACGGGATTAATGTCAATGTCGGTAGCGCGTTGCAGATAGAGGCGCGGCTGTTTGGCTTTGTTGGTTCGCGCCACCTGTACTGGCATCGGATCGCTGGATGTGCATTTGCCATGCGCACCCGCGCCAATCCCGACGTAGTCGCCAAAGCGCCAATAGTTGAGATTATGTGCACAAGTGAAACCCGGTTTAGCGAAGCCTGAGATCTCATACCGCTCGAAGCCCGAGCTCTCCAATAACGCTAAACCTTCACTTTCGATTTCCGCGAGGATAGGCTCCACCGGGATGATCGGAGGACGTTTGGCAAACTCCGTGCGCGGCTCCAAGGTTAACTGATACCAACTGATGTGCTCCGGCGAAAGCGCGATAGCGGTACTGAGATCCTGCATGGCCTGTGCTGTGGTCTGCTGTGGTAGTCCCCACATTAAATCGACATTGATATTTTCAAAGCCAGCCTCGCGCGCAGTCTGAAAGGCTGCAGCGGTATGGGTCGCTTCATGAATACGGCCTAATACCTGCAAGTGTTCGTCATCAAAGCTTTGTGCGCCAATTGATAACCGGTTAATGCCGATTGAGCGATAAGCGGAGAAGCTGAATCGCTCTGTCGTGCCGGGGTTCGCTTCCATGGTCACCTCGGCATCTGCTGTAAGATCAATTGCCTCAAACACTCGATCGAGTTGGCATGGATCAAACAGGCTTGGCGTACCGCCGCCGATGAATACGGTAGCAAATCGTTGATACCCAAATAAATCGTTGGACTGCTTTTCGAGATCGTTGATCAGTGCTGACGCATACGCTTCTTGAGGAATATCGCCGTTGCTCGGATGTGAATTAAAATCACAGTAGGGACATTTTTTTACGCACCAGGGGAAGTGCATATAGAGACTGGGGTTAGGCAACATTCGCCAATTCTTTACGAAGGTTTTCCAGCAGCACCGCAGCAGCTTTGCCACGGTGACTCACTTTGTTTTTCATGTCGGCAGGTAGTTCGGCTGCGCTCATGTTGCTTGCAGAATCCAGAAATATCGGGTCGTAACCAAAGCCGCCGCTTCCTTGTTCTGCGGTCAAAATTTCCCCTTGCCAAGACCCATACGCAACGATTGGTGCAGGATCGCTGGCGGAGCGCATATATACCATGCAGCAGAAAAAGTAAGCGCGACGCTCGGCAACATTTGTCATGGTTGCCAACAGTTTTCGGTTATTCGCCGTGTCATTTGCATCGGGCCCGGCAAAGCGGGCGGAGTAGACCCCTGGCTCGCCGTTTAGGGCGGTTACAACGAGCCCGCTATCATCGGCAATGCTTGCTTGACCACTTAGCTCACAGACATGGCGCGCTTTTAAGATAGCGTTCTCAACAAATGTCGTGCCGGTTTCAGCGGCACCAGCAATATCGAGTTCCGCCTGACTAAGTAGTGTCAGGCCCAGCGGCGCTAAGAGTGTTTGTAACTCGCCAAGCTTGCCGCGATTTCCGCTCGCTAAAACGACTTTCATCATTCTTCCCAGTATAGCTTTTGTTGAAAGTTGAGCGTTGCTGTGCCGACTTTGGGAATATCAACCTCGATCGTAATTTTATGTATTTCCTGATCAGAATGGCGGATTTGCGCTAGGTAGTAGATGGCGCCGGCTTCACGTATTTCCTGGAACTCAAGGTTCTGGGGCTGTCCGATTAGGTTTGCACTGCTGCCAGAAAGCGTCGCGCTAACTGCGTTACTCTCCTTGTCTAGCACGGCGATATTGATCACGGCGCGATCACGACCGCGGTTGATTGCGTATTGTCCAGCAATCTTTGGCTGAATAACGGTGGACGGGAAAACGATGTAGTGGATTTCATGCCCCTTAAACTTTTGCACTTGTTCGGCATGCGTCGGCAGCGCCGACAGAAGCAGCGTGAAAAACAGCGCAAACAAGTGCTGCAATTTAAGGCGAGATTGAGAAGCTAGGATCATTGCGGCCTTCCAAGTCGGTAAAAAGCATAAACGCCAAAAAAATTAGGGATCAAATTAAGAATCGAGCTCTCCTGGTGCGAGACGTTGACAACACGCCGCTCGATAATATGAAACCGTTCTTCAGCACAGAAAGATTCAAAGTCGTTGAAGGTACATAGGCGGATATTCGGCGTGTCGTGCCAGAAGTACGGAAGATGTTGTGAAACGGGCATGCGTCCAGTAAGCGCAAGTTGAGCGCGACAACGCCAGTGGCCAAAATTAGGAAAAGTGACAATGCACTCTTGACCGATTCGCAGCATCTCTTTCATCAGATTCTTTGGGTCTCTAACGGACTGCAATGTCTCGGTCATGATGACCATATCGAAACTATCGTCGGGAAAGTTGGCCAGGCCATTATCCAGATCCTGGTCGATGACATTTACCCCTTTGGTTATACACGTAAGGATGTTATTTGCGTCGCGATCAAGTCCGTAACCTTTAACTGCTTTCTCTTTTTGTAGAGCCGCCAACAATTCACCTTCGCCGCAGCCCAGATCCAGCACTCTGGCTTCGCGGTTTATTAGATTCGCGATAAGGGCAAGGTCGGATCGCATTTAGGCTTCCGCCGCGAGTGAATCAGAGGTGCAGTGCGCCTGGTGCAGGCATTGCAAATAAGTCTTCAGCGTTTCGATGTATCTGGGTAGAGGCAACAAAAACGAATCGTGGCCATGCTCTGATTCGATTACCGCAGAAACGACATCCTTGTTGGACGCAATCAAAGCATCGACGATCTCGGTAGATCGTTGCGTAGAAAATCGCCAGTCACTAGTGAAAGACACAATCATAAACTTTGCGGTGACGTCTGCTAACGCCTGGCTGAGATTGTTGTTGCTGGTTCTCGCCGGGTCGAAATAATCCAAGGCTCGCGTCATAAGAAGGTAGGTGTTCGCATCAAATTTTTCAGTAAACGCGCGCCCCTGGTAATTTAGGTAGCTTTCCACTTCAAATTGCACGTTCTCACCGACGGCTAAATCACCGGAGCGCAAATCACGCCCGAAGCGATTGTCCATGCCATTGTCGGACAGATAGGTAACGTGGCCGATCATGCGCGCTAACATCAAGCCGTGAGAGGGCGTGGACGCGTCTGCGTAGTAGTCACCCTTACGAAAATTTTCATCGGTAAGAATGGCCTGTCTGGCCAATTCATTAAACGCTATATTCTGTGCCGTTAAATTTGCTGCAGAGGCAATTACGACTGCAGCGTACAGGCGATTCGGGTAATCGATCGCCCACTGTAGCGCTTGCATGCCGCCTAAGCTGCCCCCAATGACAGCGGCAAAACGTTGGATGCCAACGTAGTCGGCGAGAAGCGCCTGGCTTTTCACCCAATCGCTTACGGTTACAGTTGGGAATGCGCTTCCAAAGGCCTCGCCAGTGGCGGGATCAATTGAGTTCGGCCCGGTACTACCATCGCAGCCGCCTAGATTATTTAAGCTGACTACAAAAAAGAGATTGGTATCGATGGCTTTGCCCGGCCCTATACATTGGTCCCACCAGCCCGGCTTGCGATCTGCTGCACTATGCCAACCGGCGGCATGATGGTTACCTGACAGGGCATGACAAATCAGAACGGCATTGTCTTTGTTTTCATTGAGTGCGCCATATGTTTCGTACACCAAAGAAAAGCCTTGGAGAGTTTGCCCGCTTTGCAGGGCAAACGTATCCCGATGATCGAAGCGCTGCGGCTTAACAATGCCAACCGAATTGTCCTGGCTACCTGACATTGTTAGCGCACTAGCCCCTGCAGCAGATTCTGCAATATTGACAACAACAAGATGAAGACTAAGGGTGAAAAGTCGAGAGGGCCTGCTGTCGGTAGTATTTTTCTAATAGGGTCCAGCAGCGGATTGATCATTTGGTCAGCGAGTGACAAAACGGGGTGACTGTTGCCCGGGCTAATGAAGCTCATGACGATGACAAAAAGCAGAGTCCACCAGTAAAAATCCACAAGAACGCTAAGGGTCGTAACGAGACCCAAGCCAAGCATTGAAGTGATCGGCAATGCACCTTGTGAGATAAGCGCAATAAAGATTACGCCGGTGGCCCAAGCCAATATCAACGACGCCAAGTCACAGCGTCCGAGGTTAGGTAATAGCGCGCGCAACGGCTTCGCCAGAGGGTCACTGCCTTTAATAACGACCTGACTTATTGGATTATAAAAATCCGCCTGCGTGGCCTGCAGCACAAAGCGCAGCAGGAAAAGCAGCGCCACCAAACGGAAGAGCAAGCTAACTATCATAAAGCCTGTACTAAGCAATTTTATTCTCCAAATTCCGACGCTAGCTCGTTGGCGCGACGATACCCAGCTGCAAGCGCCAGGCTAACAATTTTATCAAGTGATTTGTCTTCCATTACGCTTAGTGCGCTGGCAGTGGTGCCGCCAGGTGAAGTGACGTTGGCGCGCAGTTTGGCCGGATCGCTGCCTGGTGCGTCTGCCATCAAAGCGGCCCCCAGGGCAGTTTTGATCGTCAGTTGCCGGCTGACTTCGGCGCTCAGGCCAAGCTCCTTGCCCGCATTGATCATACTTTCCATAAGATAGAAGAAGTAGGCGGGCCCGCTCCCGGATACCGCTGTAACCGCGTCAAGCTGTCTTTCGTTGTCGAGCCATAGCGTCGTTCCGGCAGCATCCAGGATAGCCTGCGCGGCTATTTGCATGGCTTCGCTCACATGGCTATTTGCGTACAGTCCGGTAATACCCGCGCCGAGCAGAGCGGGCGTGTTTGGCATACATCTAACGATGGGTTGTTCAGCGGTGAACCACGCGGCAAGGCTATCCAGGTTAATCCCGGCCATAATCGAAACCACCAATTGGCGCGAATCGAGGGGTGTCAAAGACCCGGCGACCTGGGCAGCTAACTGCGGTTTGATGGCCAGGACGATCACGTCAGCGTCGGCAATCGCCTCTGCATTGTTCGCGAAAGTAGCGACTTGCATGGCCTGCAAACGTGCCAGTTGCTCCGGTGCCGGATCTGCCGCACGTAAGGTAGATGGATCAAAGTCCCTGGCGATCAAGCCTTTGATAAGACTAAAAGCCATATTGCCAGCGCCAATAAAAGCGACTTTCATGCTAGAGGGTTCCCAATGATTAGATTGCGAGTAAATGTTGACGCGCCAGTTTAATCTTTTTTTGCCCGTTTTGATAAAAAGCCTTCAGCTGTCTCCCCGCACCACCGCAATCCCGTAGCGTGCGGAGTAGCCCGGTGCTTAGTCTGAGCGCGGACCGAACAATGCGGTCCCTATTCGGATTTGCGTACTGCCATAAGCGATCGCGGTGGCGAAGTCTCCGCTCATGCCCATAGATAAGGTATCCCAGTCTGCCAACCGGTCTGGAAAGTCGTCGGCGAGCAGCTTTTTTATTGCCGCGAATTGACTCTGTACTAAATCATAGCCAACAGCCGGATCGGTATCCTTCGCTAAAATCGTCATTAGCCCACGAATGCGAAGATTCGGCAGACCGCAAAGGAAGTTGGTGAGCGCAGCGCAGTCTGCTAGCGGAACGCCCCCTTTATTTGGGTCGTCATCAGAATTGACCTGTAACAGCACGTTCAATTGCTTTTGCGGTGGGCATTGATCGTTTAAGCGCTGTCCGATCTTATTGCGGTCTACCGTATGAACCCAGTCGAAGTTGCTGGCGATCGCTTGGGTTTTATTGGACTGAATGGATCCGATGTAATGCCAAACGATCGGAAGATGCCGTAACTCGGCGATTTTTGCCTCGGCCTCCTGCAGATAGTTCTCGCCGAAGTGCACCAAACCCGCTGCGTGGGCCGCCTCCAGGTCTGCAACGGGTCGCGTTTTGGACACAGCGATCAGTGTGATGTCGTCGACGGTGCGCCTGGTTTTCTTACAGACAGCTGCGATTTCCTCGCGAACGACTTCAATGTGTTGAAATATTTTTGCAGAGGTCATAGGTGCGTTCCGCGCTATCTCTGAAATTTGTGGCGCCAAGCAATGGTATACGGCGTTTGCTGTGAAGAAGAAATCGTTATCGGATCGAGGCCAATACTTCCGGACCCAATGTACGTTAAGCCACTGCAAATTGGGACTATGTCTTTAGCCGAAGTTTTTTAAAACCGGAGAATAGCGAGAGTCAAAAAGGCTAATCGAACCCAGGCGAGATCGGCTAGGTCGGTGGTAGCAAGAACCAGTGTTGGTCAAAGCGCAGAGGTATCAGCGCAGAGG
>DJYW01000025.1 GCA_002450255.1 Gammaproteobacteria bacterium UBA6968 | reverse complement strand
CTGCTCAAGAGGCCTGCTCAAGAGGCAGATTAAATCCAAGAGTGCACCTAAAACACCGGCTTGGTACTCTTCCGAAGTATCAGCGCTGCCGAACTTCGGTCGCGCAGCGGTTAAATACTTTGAGGGGGAAATATGAAGCCAGTTTGTCTAGTAATCGGTGCCGGCGCGGGAATCGGCGGCAATGTCGCCAAACGTTTTGCTATGGCCGGCTATCATGCGGTGCTGTGCCGCCGCAGTGATGCAGAAGGCTTAGAGCGGATGGTGGAAGAGATTAATGCCGCCGGTGGAACGGCTTCGGGTTATCTGCTTAATGCCGTCGAAGATGGCACGATAGAGGACCGTGTAGCAACCATTGAAGCGGAGGTCGGCGGGATCGAGGTTGCTGTTTACAATCTTGGCGCCCAAATCGGCAATCGCTCTCTTAGAGATACTTCGTATCGCGCTTTTGAGATGGGTTGGCGGCTTGGTAACTTCGGCCTGTTTCGTCTTGCCTCAGCCGTCACGCCTTATATGGAAGATCGTGGTAAGGGCACTATTCTGGTCACCTCGGCAACCGCGGCCGTGCGGGGAAATGCGGGCCAGCATTCCCACGCTTCTGCAATGGGCGGACGGCGTATGTTGTGCCAGTCACTCAATGCGGAATTCGGTCCAAAGGGCGTCCATATTGCTCACTTTATTATTGACGGTGCGGTCGACGCGCCTGATACGCTTGGCAAAATGCTTGGGCCAGAAAAATTCCAAGCGCTACGCGAATCCAAAGGTATGGAAAACGATGGCCTTATGCTGCCGCAGCAAATGGCCGAAACGTATTTCCACGTTTCACAACAGCATCGCTCTGCCTGGACGCATGAATTGGATCTTCGCGCCTTTTCAGACCTCGCTTGGTGGAACCACTAAACAGCGCGAGAGGTGGCGTTGGTTCACCTGGGCAGCCGAGGCGACAGCGCCTCGATTGCCCGCTCAGAATCTATCTCGGTGTCGAATCGAACACCTCGTTCGATTTCTGCGTGTACCTTTTCTGCGTTTACCCTACTACGTGTACCATTCCATTAATCCGCTTGTTCGAACGCGGTTACCGCCAGGACTTTGCACGGGTAAACCAATCGCTGTAGCGGCGAGACTGGCAGGAACTTCTCTACCGGCACGAGAGGTCTATCCGCTGTCGTGCAAGCATTTCCACTTCGATGGTATTCTTGCCAACACTGAATAAGCCTAGAGATAAGCATAGGGTGAGCGCTATCGCGCTGAGCAGAGCCTCGCTGATCGGCGCACCTAATCGAAAAATGCGATCGATACACGTGATCGAAGCGGCCCTTTAATGCGACTCACTCGGGAAATCATCCATTGCAACGCCCGGCTACCAAGGAGCTCATTATGAATACCAGACAACCTGTCATCATTGGTATCAGCCATATCGAACAACGCCAGGACGACATCGCGATAGCTAAAGAACCTATCGAATTGATGATCGACGCGGTGCATGAGGCTGCCGCGGACGCGGGTAACTTAGAGGTCCTTAAACCGAATTCAATCCGGGTTATCAAAGGCAGTTGGCCTTACGAAAATCCGGCAAAGGCGATTGCCGAACGCATTGGACACACTGGCGCTGAGACGGTCATCTCACCGTTTGGTGGGAATTTTGTACAGACGGTAATGAACCTTTCCGCTGTGGACATCCAAAATGGTGTGCATGATCTGATTATCATGACGGGTGCCGAGTGCGGCAACACCCAAGCCAAAGCCGCCAAGGCGAAAGCTGAACTAAACTGGCAAGCCCTCCCCGGTGAACCAGATCGACGTATCGGCGCTGAAAAAGATATGCGCCACAACGCGGAACGCGCGATTCGACTGGGCAGACCAATACAGGTCTATCCAATCATGGAGATCGCGCTGCGCCACGAACTGGGCCTTGGCGTTGGCGCCCATCTGGAGCATATCTCTCAGCTTTGGTCGCGTTTTAGCGATGTCGCCTCGCGCAACCCAAATGCCTGGATTAAAGATGCGCGGACGGCAGAAGAAATTAAGACGATTTCCAAGGTCAATCGTCCGGTCTCTTTTCCGTATACCAAATTCCTAAATTCCAACAACAACGTGGATCAGGCGGCAGCCATTATCCTTTGCTCGGTTGCAAAAGCGCAGGCACTGGGAGTGCCCGAATCACAATGGGTTTATCCCTGGTGTGGCAGTGACGCCCAGGATCACTATTACCTGTCGAACCGCGATAATTTTTACTCTAGCCCTGCCATTCGATTCGCCGGCAACCGCTGCCTGGAAATGGCCGACACCAGCGCGAATGAGCTGGATCTGGTGGACGTTTACAGCTGTTTTCCCGTAGCCGTACAGGTTGCCTGCCGTGAGCTCGGCTTAGACTTGGAACGCCCACTCACTGTTACCGGTGGACTGACCTGGGCAGGCGGGCCACTCAACAATTACGTTATGCACTCAATCGTGCGCACAGCACAGCTGCTGCGCGAGGCCTCGCAGACGCAAAAGGGCTTAATCACGGCAAATGGCGGCTACATCACCAAGCATGCGTTTGGCTTCTATTCCAATGCTGCGCCAGAGCAACCTTTCCGCCATGAAGACCTTCAGGCGAAGGTAGATGCCACCCCAAAGCGCGATGTGATCATCGACCACGAGGGTAGTGGCAATATTGAGAGCTACGGCGTTATGTACGGCCCAGATGGACTAGACAAAGCGTTCGTCGCTGCAAGATTACAAGATGGCCGGCGCGCTTGGGGCATATGTCGAGATCAGGATGTATTGCAAGCGCTGATTGAGCAGGACCTATGTGGTGCCGACGTTCACCTGAAAGATCACGTGGCGACTATCTAGGTCTGTATAAGCTCCTGACTTTGCTGCACCAACGCTAAAGACCACCATGGGATACCCGCTTAACTAATGACCAACGATAGCCCGCACGGGCAAGCTCAAGCCAGTAACACTGATGCCGCCGCCACTCGCTCGGGTTATCCGGCCGGTCTGGGAAGACGCTTGGGTGCAATGTTTTACGACGGGTTATTGATCCTTGCCCTGTGGTTTTTGAGCAGTTTTATCTGGGTCGCGCTTACCAATCAAGTGGCCCAAGGGTTAGGCTTTCGCCTGATGCTTGCGCTAGAGTGGTTTGGCTTCTATGTCTTCTTTTGGCGCAATCGCGGCCAAACCCTCGGCATGCGCGCTTGGCGTCTTCGCTTAATCGATGGTAGCGGCCAGCGGGTCTCGCTTGCCAAAGCCGTACAGCGTGTCGCACTCGCGCCGATCTCACTCGCTTGCTTGGGTTTAGGTTACCTTTGGTTATTTGTCGATCCTGAAAAGCGCACTTGGCATGACCGCTGGAGCCAGACTTTCGTGGTGCATATTCCAGACGACTGAAGACACGCTAGCTGCCGCGTATCATCGTTTACAGCCTTTGCTGCGCTATCGCCTCCAGGATGGAAGTCTCTGCAGACGCCGACAACCACAGCAATCGCAAAATTCTAGCCGCCTAATTTCTACCACCTATTCCGTCCTAACGCCTTGCCGCATACAATCGGTGACCTTTGACGCTTTAAAAGAATGACATCCTATGAAATATGCTCTAGCTAGCGATGCAATCGCTGACCTCCGCACCCCTTGCCTGGCAACCGACCTGAGATCTGCACGACGCTATGCACGCGCCCACAATCTGCAAGCAGAACTTAAGCAAAACACGCAGGATTTTAATGACAAGCTAGGCGAATTCGTTAGCGTGCCTCTAAGCGGAGCCGTTGACCGACTGCTAATCATGGGTGGCTTAAACAACCCGCTAAGCCCGGCAGAATTTGTCAAAGCCAGCTCTGTTCTGGCGACACAGTTAACCAAACTGCCGATAAATCAAGCGGTCACCGCGGTGAACGATGTCCGCGTCAAAGGCCGCAACAGCGCGTGGGTTGGCGCAACGGTAATGCAGGCTTTGTCTCATGCGAGCTACCGATTCACTACCTACAAAAGCAAGCCCGCACCAGCGCCAACGCTGGCTAGGGTGCGTTTCCTGGGCGGCGAAGCTGACAGCGCAGCGTTACGCGCCCAAGTAAAACTCAGCAACGCTTTAGATGCTGGTCTAAAACTGGCAAAGGACCTGGGTAACGAACCGCCGAATGTCTGCACCCCCAACTATCTGTTGAGTGAAGCGCGTAAATTGGGGCGGCAGGACAAAGTATCTGTGACTCAACTCGACGAGAAAAAAATGACTGAATTGGGTATGGGCGCCTTTATGTCCGTATCCAAGGGCAGCGACAATCCTGGCCGTATGATCATCATCGAGTACAAGGGCGGGAAAGCTAAAGCCGCTCCGGTTGCACTGGTCGGTAAAGGCATCACCTTCGACACCGGCGGCATCTCGCTAAAGCCACCGCCTGGCATGGATGAGATGAAGTTCGATATGTGCGGCGCGGCTGCCGTTCTCGGTGCGACTAAAGCAGCGATCGACGCCAAGCTTCCGCTGAATTTGATCACCGTTGTGGCCGCCGCCGAGAATATGCCGAGCGGTCGCGCCACGCGCCCGGGTGACATCGTGACAACCTCATCAGGCAAAACAGTGGAGATCCTCAACACCGACGCAGAAGGCCGTCTGGTGCTTTGCGACGCCCTCACCCACGTCCAAAAATTTAAGCCAAAAGCCATTGTTGACGTCGCCACACTCACCGGTGCCTGCATTGTCGCACTGGGCAGCCACGCCTCAGGCCTGTACGCCAACGACGATAAACTGGCGGAAAATCTGCTTGCAGCCGGCGAAGACGGTAACGACCGCGGTTGGCGCATGCCATTGTGGAGCGATTATCAAACCGCCCTGAATTCTAACTTTGCTGATATGGCCAACATCGGTGGCCGCGAAGCAGGTAGCGTGACCGCAGCCTGTTTCTTAGCGCGATTTATAGACGGCGTACCATGGGCTCATCTAGATGTAGCGGGAAGCGCATTTCATGGCGGCGCGCGCAAAGGCTCAAGCGGCAGACCGGTACCGATGTTGTTTAATTACCTCGTCAGTCAATGTTAGTGCACTATGACGCGCGTCGACTTTTATGTGTTGGAAGATGTCGGACAGGCTGCCGCCATGCGGTTCGCTTGTCAGCTCGCCCTCCGTGCGCGTCAAAATGATATGCCTGTGCACATTCACACCGGCACAGAGGCTGACGCCGAAGCCGTAGACGAGTTGCTCTGGGATTATCCTGCGCACCGATTCCTGCCGCATGCGCGCCTAGACCTTGCCGGTGACACACTGCAGCTGTATCCGATTCACATTGGTTTTACCGCGACGGCGGAAGCAACCTTAACTAAAACTGCTGCGCCCCGCCTGGACAACGGCTGCATGATCAATCTAGCACCAGACGTGCCGCAATTTTTTGGGCGCTTCGATCGCGTCGCGGAAATCATCGTGGCCGACCAAAAAGAAGCCGGCCGAGCACGCTATCGGCACTACCAAACACGCGGTTACCATCTATCGCATCACGACATCAAAGACTGGGAAAATTAAACCCGGCAAGAGTGGATTAACGCACTGTAATGGAAAAATTTAAGCCCCAGGACATTGAGGCGGAGCTATATCAGCAATGGGAGTCAGCCGACTATTTCGCACCCAGCGGCAACGGCGACCCCTATTGCATTTTGATTCCACCGCCGAACGTAACCGGTAGCCTGCACATGGGCCATACGTTTCAGCACACGCTAATGGATACCTTGATTCGATATCAGCGCATGCAAGGCGGCAAGGTGCTCTGGCAAATGGGCACGGATCACGCGGGCATCGCCACGCAAATGTTGGTCGAACGACAGCTCGCAGAAAGCCAACAAACACGCTACGACCTGGGTCGGGAAAAATTCCTAGAGCGCGTCTGGGCGTGGAAAAATGAGTCGGGCAACAATATCTCCCAACAAATACGTCGCGTAGGTTCGAGCCTGGACTGGTCGCGTGATCGGTTCACCATGGATCCCGGGTACGCCAAAGCCGTCACCGAAGTTTTTGTGCGCTTACATGATGAAGGGTTGATTTATCGCGGCAAGCGATTAGTCAATTGGGACCCGGTATTGCGCACCGCTATTTCCGATTTGGAAGTTGAAAATACAGAAGAAAACGGGCATTTATGGCACTTTAAATATCCGCTTCTCGATGGCGCCAAAACCGCAAACGGCGAAACCCACCTGACTGTTGCAACTACTCGCCCGGAAACCATGCTCGGCGATTCCGCAGTAGCCGTGCACCCAGATGACGAGCGCTACGCACATCTCATTGGCAGTCATGTGCAGCTGCCTTTGGTTGATCGACCAATCCCGGTGATTGCTGATCATTATGTTGATCGCGAATTCGGTACCGGCTGTGTGAAAATCACGCCAGCGCATGACTTTAACGACAACGAGGTGGGCGCTCGCCACGACCTGCCGCTTATCAATATCTTCACCGATACGGCCGCGCTTAACGAAACTGTCCCAGAGGCCTATCGCGGCCTGGATCGCGGCCTCGCTCGCACAACCATCGTGGCCGACATGGACAACCTTGGGCTGCTCGCAAAGATCGACGACCACAAGCTAATGGTGCCACGCGGCGATCGGTCTGGCGCCGTTATCGAGCCGTATTTAACGGACCAATGGTTCGTAAAGATTGCGCCGTTAGCCGAGCCTGCAATTGCCGCAGTCGAAAACGGCGACATTCAGTTTGTGCCAAAACAATATGAAAATACCTATTTCGCCTGGATGCGTGAAATCAAAGATTGGTGCATTAGTCGGCAACTCTGGTGGGGACATCGCATACCGGCTTTTTACGACGATGCAGGCAAGATTTACGTGGCAGCAACGGAAGCCGAGGCGCGCCGCAAGTACGATCTGTCTGACGATGTCACCTTGCGCCAAGACGACGATGTTTTAGAAACCTGGTTTTCCTCGGCGCTGTGGCCGTTCGCCACCTTAGGCTGGCCGGATGAAACGGCCACTTTGGAGGACTTTTTGCCTTCCTCCGTACTCGTTACTGGCCACGACATCATCTTTTTCTGGGTTGCTCGCATGATCATGATGACCCAGCATTTCACTGGCAAAGTGCCGTTCAAAACCGTTTATATCCATGGCCTAGTGCGTGACGCTGAAGGTCAAAAGATGTCGAAGACCAAGGGTAACGGACTTGATCCGCTGGATTTTATTGACGGCATAGAACTCGACGCGCTGGTTACCAAACGAACCAGCAATCTAACCCAACCAAAAATGGCGAAGCGTATCGAGCAGGCCACGCGTCGCGACTTTCCCGACGGCATACCAGCCTATGGCTGTGATGCACTGCGATTTACTTTTTGCGCTCTTGCCACGACCGGTCGCGACGTGCGCTTTGATTTAAACCGCATCGAAGGCTATCGCAATTTCTGTAACAAACTATGGAATGCAGCCAACTTCGTGTTTATGAATACCGAAGACCTGGACATCGCAAAAGCACAGAGTGCCGCCCCCAGCATCATCGACCGCTGGGTCAACAGCCAAATGCATCGCTTAATACAAGACAGTGAGTTAGCTCTAAAAACCTATCGCTTCGACCTCTATGCTAGCAGCGTCTACGAATTTGCTTGGGGGGAATACTGCGACTGGTATCTGGAGTTTTGCAAACCACTTTTCTGGCGCGAAGACACAGATGCAGAAACCGAAAACGCAAAGAATGCGGCAAAGCTTAACTTGCTGCGCGTCCTCGAAGCGCTCCTGCGGGCAGCGCACCCGATCATTCCTTTTATCACAGAAACACTCTGGCAGACCCTGCGCGAGCGGCTCAACATCAGCGGCGAAACAATTATGTTGCAAGCGTTTCCGCAGACCGATGAATTTACGCTCGATGCCCAAGCCGAAGCACAAGTGAATTGGCTGAAAGCGATTATCACCGGCGTCCGAACCATTCGTGGCGAAGCCAACATAAAACCCAGTCAGGCGGTTAATCTGCTATTACAGGGGGGTAACCAAGAGGATCGCGAGCGCGCCGAGCGTGACAAAGATGTCCTACAACGACTGGCGAATGTCGGCGACATTAATTGGCTCGCGGCAGTCGAAACAGCGCCTCCTAACGCCCTTGCCTTGGTCGGCGACCTTAAAGTTATGGTTCCGCTCGCCGGTTTGATAGATGTTGCCGCGGAACGCCAACGCCTAGACAAAGAGTTAGAAAAACTCACTAAAGAACTGAAACGTATTCAGGGCAAGCTGGGCAACGAATCGTTTGTGGCGAAGGCGCCGGCAGAGGTGGTTGCGAAAGAACAGCATAAGGCAGCAGACATCGAAACAGCGCTAGGTACCTTAAATGAACAGGTAGCACAGTTAGCAGAGTTGGGGTGATGCGTTGCTAAGCGGCTTGCAACCCCTTGGTAGGCTTCAATATTCAAGCCCGCGAGATTGAATTCGAAACGAGCAGCGGCAGAACACCAAGCGCTAAGTGGCGTAATACCAAATTAGCAGCCTTGATGATTAAGCTACCGCGCCTCGACCTTTTGCGGCGCAACATAAAATGCGTTTGCAAGCGTAATGATCGAGTCGTTTGCCCAGCCCTAAGACGGACTCCTTGCCCAATGTGCAGCTAATTTATCGTCGTCTTAAAAGAATACCGAGCAGCAGCTTGTATTTGCTGTACAATCCGCGCCCTGAAACCGGTCGGGGCTATCCCGACTCGTTTAACACTGCTTTCATTTCATCTTAAGCGACTCGTGCTTAGCCGTTAGGGCAAACTACCGGTCGCTACAGCAATCTGGTTAACAAGCGCAACTGTGTGAGCGCCATTAACTCAATGGAATGCTAGCCGTCCAACGGTTTTCTAAGGACTTTGTGAGAAGATTCGACGCTGCTTCGAGCCACTAGCAGAGCAGCAGTCGATTGAGGCAAACCCCTAGCTAACCAAGCGCACGTTAAGCACTCTTTGTTCTCGACAGCTAACTGTCGGCAAGCAGTCCTTTCAAAACGATAAGTTATAAATGCATGCGTTGCTGATGAATATCGAACTCGCCGTTGTTACGGCGATAACGCGTATTAGTCCGTGATGTGGCAACAGGAAAAATATGACCGCTGACAATTCTATTCGCTTTGCTGACCTCGAGCTCAAACCGTCGCTCCTGGGCACGCTCAGCGATATCGGTTACGAGACGCCCTCGCCCATTCAAGCTCAGACCATCCCGCTGCTGTTAGCAGGGCAAGATGTATTGGGGCAAGCACAAACCGGTACTGGCAAAACTGCCGCTTTTGCCCTACCCATTTTGTCGAAAATCGATCTGAAACAAAAAAAACCGCAAGTGTTGGTATTAGCCCCAACTCGGGAGCTTGCCATACAGGTCGCCGAAGCGTTCCAGACCTACGCCGCCAAACTAAAAGGGTTTCATGTTCTACCCATTTACGGCGGTCAGGATTATCGCAGTCAAATTCGCGCACTACAGCGCGGTGTGCACGTTGTGGTGGGCACACCAGGACGTGTCATGGATCATATGCGCCGCGAAACTCTCCGCTTGGATAATCTAAAAACGCTAGTGCTCGACGAAGCCGACGAAATGCTGCGCATGGGCTTTATCGATGATGTGGAGTGGGTGCTCGAACAGACCCCTCCGGATCGCCAGATCGCGCTGTTTTCAGCGACCATGCCGGATCAGATTCGACGCATCGCGAACAAGCATTTAACCGATCCCGCGCAAATAACAATTAAGGTCAAAACCCAAACCGCTGACACCATTCGCCAACGCTACTGGCAGGTCAGTCCAATGCATAAACTGGATGCGCTCACGCGAATACTCGAAGCGGAGAGCTTCGACGGCCTGCTGATTTTTGTTCGTACCAAGACCGCCACCATTGAACTGGCGGACAAGCTGGAAGCGCGCGGCTTCGCAACCGCTGCTTTGAATGGTGACATTGCGCAGAAATTACGCGAGCGAACCGTTAAGCAGTTTAAGGACGGCAAGATCGACATTCTGATCGCTACCGATGTGGCCGCTCGCGGCCTGGATGTTGATCGCGTGAGCCATGTCATCAACTACGACATTCCTTACGACACCGAATCATATGTGCATCGAATTGGACGCACCGGCCGCGCGGGACGCGAGGGAGATGCTATTTTGTTTGTCGCTCCGCGCGAAAAGAGAATGTTGGCAGCGATAGAGCGAGCAACCCGCAAGAAAATTGAGTTAATGGAACTACCCTCGGTAGAAATCATCAACGACAAACGCATCGCAAAGTTCAAGCAACGCATTACCGATACGCTTGCTAACGAAGACTTGGGGTTGTTTAGCAAACTCATCGAGCAGTACCAACAGGAGCATAATACGCCCGCGTCCGACATTGCAGCTGCACTGGCCCTGTTAATCCAAGGCGACGCGCCATTTCTCCTAAAGCATAGACCTGAGTCGAGAGGCGAAGATCATCCGTTCAAAGACCGCGCTCGCAATTCGGACCGCCGCGGCGACAGGCCACCGAGGAAAACGGGCCGAGACAATGCCAGGCATTCTGACGAAGACATGCAACGCTATCGTATTGAAGTCGGTCACGAACACGAAGTGAAGCCCGGCAACATTGTTGGCGCAATCGCCAACGAAGCAGGCTTGGACAGCAAATTTATTGGACATATTAAGATTTTCGACGACCATAGCTTGATCGATTTACCCAGAGGCATGCCGGATGAAATCTTTAAGGGACTACGAAAAGTATGGGTTGCGGGACAGCAGCTTAACATCAGCGAACTAAAGCCTAACGCGGTCGCGGGACGGTCTGGCGATAAGCACAAAGGCTCAGTCAAAGACAAACCGACTCCGGCAAGAAAACCACGAAAGAAAAAGCGTACCTAAAACTGGGGCTGCGAAAGCCGGCTTTGATGCACTCTTATAATGATTTGCAGGGACTAAAACTCTGGGTTCGACTGCCGGTAGGATCACGCTGGGCTACGAATAAATCGTAAATGACACGGCGCTTTGCATCAGCTAATTTGATTGTGGGAATGAAGGGGTAGACGCAACTGATTCGTTCCGTTAGAAAAATTTTGTGCAAGCAGTTTCGCCAGAGCAGTTGAGGGTGTACCGAGTCGAAAGACTCAACAGCGCAAGATGCGCCGCCGTGTTACCAACTTATTTTGCGCTGCATCAAACAACTGAGCTGTCACCTCAAAATGGCGAACAGTTGGCGAAGCAGGCTGTAGCAGCAAACTGTGTACACAAATGCTGTGGCCACTTGCTTGCGTCATCGCTGCGCGCTTCGCGACGCCAGTGCCCGCTCCCGCCCCGGATCTTCGCGCCAGATTTGCCTGGTGACCGACCGAAATATTCCGGCAAGAACAGCTCGCTTTCTTCATCGGGCTGGCAGGCGTGCAATCTGCCGAGTAGCCCGCAACAGCATAGTCCTGAGCATTGAGTATGCCGGTAGCAGAGCAGTCGAAGGTTGCGTACCACAATGCGCTGCTCACTAAATCGCGCTGAACAGCCGCCTGCAAAGCCAGTTGACGTAATCGCTGCACTCTATTGATTTGATCAAAGCTGAAAGTTGCCGCGGCGCTCACGAATAAGACCATCCAGAGAGACATAAGCAGTATGAAGCCTCGCTGTCGAGAGCGTGGACAGACGGTTCCTCTCGGTGCAATGGCCCGACCCCCTGCTGTGTGCTGACGGGAAATCGGGTAGGCCTCCAAGACCAGACAATCGAAAAGCACGTCAATCAGCTGCAGTGACTTTGAGCCTGATAACCCTGCCGGCAATGTCGGGATCATCGATATACTCATCCCCATGCTAGTTTGCGCCTTAAACGCGGACCGCACGACCGAGAATCAGAACGCGCTGGTAGGACTTCGGCGTTGGTTGCGCCACCGCAGCAGCTACGGACGAATTATCCACGGTCAAAGTAACCCACACACCCAAAATCCAATCGCCTGTGCGTATCTGTTTGGCGGGAAGCACGTTATAAGGCCGGATGCACGACATATTCGGCTGACAGCTGCGGCGCACGACAAACAGCAACTGTAAAGCGCTGACACCTCGCACCAATTCTTGAGGGCGCGCTGAACCGGATTTAAGCCAAAGCGCACCAACAACCGCGCCTTTCGCGTCAGATCGAGTGCTCTTTGCGAGGAAGAAGAAGTCCGATTGCACCAAACCGACCAGACTACCTAGCGCCAAAACGTTTGCTGAACCCGAATCGCCTAAAGTGTTCTCGACCGGCGCTGCATTTTCCAGTTCAGCGTCTTGCGCCCCGCTATTTTGCG
>DJYW01000042.1 GCA_002450255.1 Gammaproteobacteria bacterium UBA6968 | reverse complement strand
AAAAAGAGCAATGAAAAAGAGATCCGAAGGAAGAGATGTTGACTAGGAGGAGGGGAATAGGGGTTGGGCATAAATAGGCGCTGCCGATTAAGCAGCGCCGTGGCACTTGGATGTCCCAGCCGACAGATAGAGGCGAGGACAGGAAGCTTATAGTGCTTATTTATCCTCTGTTTTGATTTGTCCCATCGCCGTTGTCACGGTGCTAACGAAGCTTGCAATATTCCCCACATCTGAAGGCAAGATCAATGTATTGGTTTCCTTCGCCAGATTCCCAAACTGATTCACGTATTGCTCTGCAACGCGAAGGTTCACGGCATCGATGCCGCCAGGCGAGTTGATCGCGTTGGCGATGGTACGAATACCCGCTGCAGTTGCCGATGCCAGCAGTTCAATTTCCTGAGCCTTACCTTCCGCTTCGTTAATCTGCTTTAGCTTTTCGGCTTCGGATAAGTTGATGAGTTCCTGTCTTTGGCCCTGGGAAACGTTGATTCGCGCCTGGCGGTCACCCTCAGATTCAGCCACCACCGCACGACGCTCACGTTCTGCGCGCATTTGCTTTTCCAGCGCATCGCGGACAGTTGCCGGTGGATTGATATCTTTAATCTCGTAGCGGAGTACTTTAACACCCCAAGGTGCTGCCGCGGCGTCGACTGCAGCCACCACCTGGGCGTTGATGGTCTCGCGTTCTTCAAAGGTTTTATCCAGTTCGATTTTACCGATTTCCGATCGCAACGTGGTTTGCGCAAGTTGCGAAGTTGCGAACCGATAGTCTTCAATGCCGTAGCTTGCCAGTTGCGCATCCTGAACCTGTACATACAAGATGCCGTCTATTTCCACCGCAATATTGTCTTTGGTAATACAGCTTTGCGACGGGATGTCGAAGGTTTGCTCTTTCAGTGAATGCTTGTAAGAGACCTTTTGCACGACAGGGATAAGAATATGTAGTCCTGCGGTAAGGGTTTTCTGATATTTACCGAGATTCTCAACCACAAACGCTTCTCGTTGGGGAACGATGCGAATCAGTTGAAATAAAAGCCATAGCGCAATCAGTGCGCCAACAATGCCAAGTATGGTACTAAGATCCATTTTTAACTTCCTCCACCCAAAGGGTATTTGATTCGAGTTTGGTTATACGCAGCCCTTGAACTCGGCTGAGCTGCGCGGTTTGCGATCGGGCTTGCCAATGCGAGCCACGATACAACACTGTGCCTCGGCCTGGTTTTTCCAAATCAAAACCCGACACGTATTCAACATACTGGCCGACCATGACATTACCTAGTTCGGACGACCCTTCTTCATGCATATCTCCAACGAAGAAGTCGCGGAACATAAAGCGAATCGTGAATAAGGTCGCAAGGGAGGCGGCCGTGAACACCCAATAGGGTGTGCCGCCGTCTGAGGGCAAACCGAACCAAATCAAAACACCGGTGATGATCGCGCCTGCGCCAAAAAATACGATTACGAAGCTAGCGAAAGCGAGTTCAAGTAAGCACAAAAATAGACCGAATAAGATCCATACCAGCGCTGGTGGAAATTCGCTCATGTCGGTTTCGATTGGTTCTGCCAGATCGCCAGGATTAATTTTATACTGACGGCCCTGTAAATCGACCGTGAGGCCTTTAGTCTGTTCGAGCAGATCGTTATTGTTTACCGCAATCAGATCGATAACACCCAGCTCTAAGGCTTCTTCGGCAGTAGCATTAGCAGCTTCGATCACGCTTTTAGCCAGCCAATCGGCGTTGCGGTCGCGGAGCTGCGCAAGACTTCGCAATTGCGCGGCGGCGTCGTTGAGCGCTTTCTCTCGCAAATCGCCTTCCAAACTCTCCAAATTCCAAGCGATTGGGGTGCTCGAACCAAGATTAGTCGCTGGTGCCATGGCCGCGACGTGTGTGGCCATTAAGATGTAGGTGCCGGCACTGCTCGCGCGCGCGCCAGCGGGCGCAACGTAGCCGATGACGGGAATTTCGGCATCCAGTATGGCCTCTATGAGATAGCGCGTAGCTTCTAAGCTGCCACCTGGCGTATTGATTTTTAACAGCAGCGCAGAGGCAGCACCAGCCTCTGCAGCTTGTAAATCTTTAGCAATACGTTCTACTCGGCGTTGAGTCACCTCGTCTTCAAGCGTTGTAATCCAAACCTGGCCCTGTTTTGCCAGCGTGTTTGCAACGTTTGAGCTGTCGTCTTGAAGGCCGCGGTCCGCCGAATAAGCTGCTGCTGTTACGAGTGAGAGCGAGGCAATACAGCTAATGAGCATGATGAACTGGAGGTAACGCTTCATGTATTCAGCGGCGAGTGCGACGGCTTTCCTTACCGGGTAGAGCCGAGCGGTAGTGAAAAGCCGGTTGAGTAGCGAAAACCCTTGCATAAAACACATCTCAAAGAACCAATGGCGTGCAAGGTGGGTAGAGCTGGTAAAGCGTAAGTTGGCGCAGCCTGCACTTTGCTTGAGCGATAACTATAGGCCAGAAGTGGGGTCAGGTCACGGCGCCTTGGTTAAGCTCTGTATGCGACAGCTATTGAAAGAAGAAAGTGAGCAGCTGCCGTTCCAGTAGCGATGGAAGAGCATTAGTGCCCAAGGCATTAGCAAACGCTTAGCAAGGCTAAGGAAAACAGCGAGCAGGGCACGCCGATTTAAGTGGAAGAAGTGAATTGTTAGAGCGGTGCGTCAATCGTCGCAAGTCGATTGGTCTGATTCTGGCGGCACCGGGAAAATTTGAAAAATCCCTCAGCGGTGCACGTTATTGTGGGTGCTAGATTGGTGGCGCGTGATGCTCTTGTCGCGCAAATGCAGGTGTTTCGTTTTGCGGCCGGTTACGCGACTGCGCCATCGTTTGAACGCGCCGGCAGAAATGTTTGCTCGCATTAGCCGAATGACCTCTGCTTCCGGCAGCGCAAACTGAGATTGAATTGCCTCAAAGGGCGTTCTGTCCTCCCAGGCCATTTCGATGACGCGGCTGATTTCCGCAGGCGTTAATGGGTTCGGTTTTGGCATTGTTTTTCTCCTTGTGTCAGTGCATCACATTGGTGCGAGCCGGCACGCAAAAGCATTTGTCTTGTGTCGAAAATATTTGCAGCATAGGCAGCAATCATCAAAAACCAAGAGATACAGCAATGAAGTACCTGCCCTATCGTGCGACCACGGCTACTGGCGACATATTTGATATTGATTTTCCGCTTCACGAAAACACCGAAGACGCCGTGAGGGTACATCAGCTGTTGACTGCTGTGCTCGCGACCATCGACGACCAAGTTAATGTGCTTGGCACAACGAGTAATGGTGATGTTTTGCAGGCTCTCAGCATGAGTGTCGCGGTCCGCGCCCGTATGATTCACAGCCCTCCGGATATTCTCCAGGCCATTGTCAACGATTTGACCGAGACGGCTATGGCAGCCAGCGTCAAAGCCGAACGGCAAAGCCCACCCAGTGGGTATGCCTAACCCCAAGAGGTGGCCCGGGCAATCCTATGGCTGTCCGGGTGGGAAGCGCCACCTGCGTTACGCCTACTTTTTACTTAGCGAGAGCTTGCTCGATTGCTTTTTTCAGCACGGCCGACTCCGGCCGGACCTGACTCGGGAATTGCTCGATTACCTGGCCATCTTTGCCGATCAGGTATTTATGAAAGTTCCAACCGGGGCTCACGCCGGTGGCCTCGGTTAGGCTGCGGTACAGCGGGTGTGCATTCGCGCCACGGACATGAATTTTTTCAAACATCGGAAAACCTACGCCGTAGTCCACATAGCAGACATCAGCTATTTCGATTTCGGAGCCGGGATCCTGGCCGGCGAAATCGTTAGATGGGAAACCGAGTACCGCGAAGCCTGCCGCTTTATATTCATCGTAAAGCTTGTCCAAACCAGTAAATTGCGGGGTATAGCCGCACTTGCTGGCAGTGTTGACTGCGAGAATCACTTTGCCACCATACACGCTGGACAAGTTCACACTGTCGTCGCTTGCGAGTTTGCGCAGTTCCACATTTAGCGGGTTCGCACTTACCGTACCTGCTAAGAGCAAAGCTGCAGTAACGATTAGCCAGCGATGCAGAGATTGCACAGCTGTCTTCGACCGTGCCGGCTTGGTGTGGTACAGCACGGCAATCCGAGTTGCGCCGCGATAATCGCTGCCAGTTGCGAATGGCTCTGAAAAAGCTTGCCGAAACAAAGATAAGAGACGCATAGCATTGTCCTATAGTCGTTAAAGATAGAAAGCCGTGACAGTTGGCAGTGATGGGCGTTTCCTTACACCGATGAATATCTCGTTGAAAATAGCGAAATTCGCTTTAGGTCAACTCACACGGTTCTACAACAAAAACACCTGTGAGCCCCAACAGAGCGCCAAACCACTTGACAATAGTATGGTCAAACGAAGTCGTAAAGTTGTGAACCAGGCTGGAATTTGTGCTTCCTTGCGTGTGCGTTCATAGCCTAACAGCGCCCACAGTCCACTGATTAAGAAAAAGTAAGGCCAGGTGCCCGGCAGAAACAATGCAATCCAGGCCCATAAACTGGGCAGTACGCTCACCACCAGCCGCGATACTGTATGACCGGTGTTTTGCCTGATCGCTAAGCCCCATTGAATACCGCCTAGGAAGCTCAAAATGAGTGCCGCATAGCTTATAGCGTAGCTGCCTAGTCGAGGTACGAGGTCCGGCAATAACCACATCAGCAATGCCAAACCTGGCACTGGCAGTGCGCCCGCGTAGCCTAGCCACTGTGCCGGGCCCATCGCTGCCGCTGTTGCTTCGCTGGTACGGCTGCCGTTCGCTGATTCCTGGGAGTCGTTCAATCTGGTGATCACCACTTTGGTAGGAAATTGGCGTGAATCTCGCAACCACACCTGGCGACGAAACAATTCCGCTTTAATTCCGTTGCCTTAAATTAGTAGGCGCATCGCTCGCTCAGTTGATAACGCAGTCATCAGATCGGCCGATTCCAACATTGGCGAGTCGATTCCGATGGCTCCCGGCAATTGCGGAGTTCTTTTTTAACAACGCACGACAATAGCTGCGTTACATAGACTGATCACGGTGTTTGGTTGCCTGATCATAATGAGCCTGATCATAATGCGCCTGTTCCGATGCGTTCAACTTATTCAAGCGATCTGACCTTGGCCGATGCTGTGCTGCAGACCGTTGACTTCTGCCAGGAGCGCCTTACTCGTCAGGGCCATATTTAAGCGTTAGCATAGTCGCCTTTATCGCAGCGTTGGTCGTTGGTTTGCGTCGCGTTGTTTGGCGTCAGCTGCTTTTTCTGACGTCGCAGGCAGGGCTCGCGTGATTGGCACGATAGCGATTTACCAAAACTTTATAGGCGTACTCAGCGTTGAGCACAATCCGGCCGGCTGCGGCCTTGCTAATTTTTCTGGCCGTTATCGCGGTCTATCGCGTTGCGGCGCTGGTTCTTTTGGACCTACCGCTATTTTATGACGAGGCCTACTACTATAGTTGGAGTCAGGAACTTGCCGCCGGTTATTTTTCTAAACCGCCGATGGTTGCTTGGCTGATTGCTGCTTCAACCCAGATCAGCAGTGCAGAGTGGGGGGTGCGTCTAACCAGCCCGCTGTGTTATGCGCTTGCCGCTGTTTTTGTCTGGCGAGCAGGCTTGCTTTGGTTTTCTGAGGCCGCCGCCGCATGGGCCGGAGCCGTGTTGTTGGTGCTGCCCTTGGTGGGCTTTAATTCTTTGTTTATAACCACTGATGCGCCGATGGTGCTTTGTTGGGCGGCTGCAACTTGGGCGCTTAGCCATGCGGTACAGACGAATAGTTGGCGTTGGTGGACTGCGTTGGGTGTAATGGCAGGCCTTGGTTTGCTAAGCAAATACAGCATGGGTCTGTTTCTGTTTGGCGTCTTGGTTTTTGGCCTGTGGGCGCGCGACTATCGCCATTATTTTACCCACCCTGGGCCGTATTGGGCAGCAGCGGTGGCGGCGATCGTGTTTGCGCCGAATTTTTTTTGGAACGTTTCTAACGACTTTGTCAGTTGGAGTCATACCGCAGAAATCTCTCAAGTGGATCGCGCTCGTTTTAATTTCAGCGGTTTGTTCGAGTTTGTCGCAGCGCAGCTGATCTGTGTTGGGCCGTGGTTGTTGTTCTACTGCAAATATCTTCCAAGCGGCCTTGCCAGTGATCAGGCGTTCCGACTTGATGCGGATGCCTCGACGGCAGCGGCGCTTAAGCCCGACCCAGAATCTGCTGTGACCCTAATGCAGTCAGCGGGCACCGCATCTGCTGCAACGCGTGAATCCAACGGATTAAAACTCGCAATATCCCTCGCCGCAGCTGTATTTGTGGTCATCGGCATCCAAGCTTTTATTTCTCGAGCGAACGCGAACTGGGCTGCACCGGGGTTTGTGGGCATCGCCTTGGTGATCGGCTGGGGCATCAGCAAAGCCAAGAGCCGGCGCTGGGCTGTTGCAGGCTTAGCTTTAAATCTTGCCTTGATGCTAGCCTTTCAAAGTTATCACGGGGTTCTGCGCGTCATAGGCGTAGAGCCTAGTGCCGCGAACGATCCTTACGACCGCTTGCTCGGCTGGCGCGAAGCGGTTCAGGCGTTGCAGCCCTATCTGAAGGCTGACTCGAATTTGGTGTTGTTGTCGAACAGTCGTTTGGTGCTTGCCAAGGCGCATTATTATCTGCGCGAGCACCCACCCACCTTTGCGGCTTGGAATCCTGGTCGAGTTGTCGATCATCACTATCATCTAACCATTGACTTGAGTGAAGTGGGTGGTGAGCAGTTTTTGTTTGTCGCGCGCAATCCGCTGCCGGACGCGGCATTACAGCGTTTTGTGTCAAGTGAGCTGCTGCCTCCAATTGAGATCACGGTTTATCCCGATTTAGTGCGCACTTTATATACGTATCGCCTACAGGGTTTTAGAGGTTACGCAGAGGTTGCCGATGAATAAGTGGTTGCGCCGAGATACGATGTTGTTCGCGCTCTGCGTGGCTTTATTTGTGTTTTTCCCGCAGATCGACTACTCGATTACCACGTTGTTTTATGACCCGATGGCTGCTGGCACCAATCCTTTCATTTGGGCGGATGTGTTTTGGGTGCAGGGTCTGTACCGGACCTTCGCGGTCTTACAGTGGCCGATATTACTGATCTTGAGTGCCGTATACACTTTTAACCGAGTTCGTAATTCCGGGCAGCATGCCGACTCGGTACGGAGCAAAGTGCTGTTTCTGTTGGTGCTTTTGTTACTAGGGCCGGGCCTGGCAGTGAATGAGGTGGTTAAAAAAACGTCTGGACGCGAACGACCTAACGATACGCAGATGTTTGGCGGTTCGGCGCAGCACCAGGATTTTTTAGACTTCTCCGGAGCATGCAAAAGCAATTGTTCGTTTGTTAGTGGTCATGCGGCGCTGGGGTTTTGGTTTATCGGTTTAGCCTGGGTGACGGGTCGACGACGTTATTTCCAGCTAGGTATTGCGATTGGTCTGTTGGTCGGCTTGGGTCGAGTGATGCAGGGTAATCACTACGCTTCCGATGTGGTGTTTGCGTTTTGGATAGTCTATTGGCTAGCGCTCCCGCTAGCACGTTGGCGACGGCTCTCGCCACCACGCTAACCCGGTGGCACTCGAGCACTGGCCATGTGGCTATCGCGCTGGATCCGCAGGACGCCGCAAAACATTCAGCGTTCGCCAGCCCAGGAGCAGAAAAGCCACGTGCACCGTGCTAAAGCTCAGCCAATCTGGAACCACCTGTTGTTCTACCCACCAACGACTGGCGGTTATGGCGAGGTAATAGGCCACTAGATAAGCCAAGGCTCTTGGGAAGGTTGCCATAGCATCTTGGCGCGGGCGAACGTATGAGACGCCGATTGCCAACAGCGCGCCGACCAGCGTGAACAGGGGTAGTGCGATGCGCCAATAGAGTTCACCTCGTTCCTCGGCAGACTCACCGAGACTGAAGGTTTTGCGGCCTTCAAGCTCAGGTTGGTAGTCCTTTTGCCGTAACTGGACCGTCGCAGGCAGGCGGATTTCCAGCGTCTTAAAGCTCATGATTTGCGGGTTAAGTTGTCCTGGCACCCACTGATATTGATGACCGTCGGAAAGCTGCAAGCTCTGTTCGCCGGAAGCCTCGACCTGGGTGCGTTTGCCCGCTGCGGCCCAAATCAGTAGTTGTTGGTTTTGTGGGAGTTGCTGTCGAATGAATAAGTTTTTCAGGTTGTTGGCGTCAGTACTACCAGTGAAGGTAACCACATCGCCAGCATCGAAACTAAAAAACTCACCCGGCCGAAATGCGACCAGTGCGGCTTGGCCTTGTGCCCGAGTCAGCGACTGATCCAAATGATCGCGGGCGCTTGGCGTGACCAGGAACGTGAGTAGCGCGACCCCTGTGGCGACCATTACAACGCTGGGCGCGAGCCAAATCAGCAAGCGGTTTACGGTTAAGCCAAGCGACAAAAGGGCGGTCAACTCCTGCGAAGCGTGGAGGCGGCTAAGGGTGTACGTGAGTGCTAAAAAACTGCAAATGGGGATGACTAATTGCAGAACCTCCGGCAGGCGGAGTAGCACAATTGCCATCACTTCTTCGCGAGGCAACTGTCCGGCGACAGCTTTTTCGGTAAACATTGTTAGGTAATTGCCGAGCGCAACCAGCGTAAAAAACAAGCATAGCGTCGCGAAGCTCGCGATCAATTGCTGTTGTATGTAACGGTTGGCAATGCTCAAAAAAATCTCGCTCGGTTCATGGTCGGCAATTCGCTCTACGGCCACTTGACTGCTGATTGCATAGCGCACGCTTTTATCCCAATTCTCATCAGCGTTGCTGGGTCTTGAAATGGGGACAAGCCGAGCCTGGCCTTCGAAGCCATATTTGGCATCCGCTTTTACGGTGGCAGATGCCATAATGTCATTATGCTTGAGTCTCGTCATCTTCCTCATATAGCAATAAAACCGCCCACGCCGGAGCAGTTGATTGCGCGCGTTGTGCCGGTGCTTGTTGGGTTAGCGGTGGTACTGGTTTGTATCCTGTTAATGCACGGCGCCGGTGGTTGGGATGAAATCCTGTGGGCACAGCAGCTCCGCGCAGACATTAGTAGTGGACCTTGGGATGCGTTTTTTAAAGTCGTAACGGATGCAGGCTTATACTGTTTTTACGCCTTATTTGTTGGCGCGCTGTTAATTGGGGTACGCACTCGCCGAGTAATTCTTAGAGCGCTGTTCTGGCGCTATCTAGTGGCGCAAATGTTCGGCGCCTTTGTCACGGTTCGTTTGCTTAAAATGGCTACAGGCCGGGGGCGGCCGGGCAGTGAGTCGCCGGGCGAATGGACCGGCTGGAAGTTCGACTCCGCTTGGCATTCGTTTCCATCTGGGCATAGCGCGGACATTTTTACCGGTGCAGTCATATTGGCCGCACTATGCGCACCTGCGTGGCTGCGATATACGATTTGGTCGTTTGCCGTGCTGATGGGATTATCGAGAATTGCGGTGGGCGCGCACTGGCCGTCGGACGTTTTGACCGGCGCATTTATCGGCGGAATTGCCGGTATGCTAACGCTTCGTTTCTGGCCGCTGCCGAACGAACCGGAAGGTTTGTCGTCGCGTTAGCAGCTGTGACGGATTACAAATCGGCAGCGCTAGGACAATCGATCGCCGCAACGACGATCCCTCCGCGGTTGAATAGCAGCGTATGTTTCGGCAGGGTGTCGATGTGCTGAATCCGGGTGATCACGTGTTCGCAGGGCCGGGGCGTGCGTCGCACGATGTTGAGTTCGCTATATGTGATCAAGCTCGGCAGATGCGCTTTATGTAACACGACTGTCTTGGCTTGCCACGCTGCGCCGAGGGTGTTCTGTTCTCGCTCTTCCTGTGCTGCTTCTTCGACTTCTGTTTCTGCTTTTGGGAATGCTTGCTCATTTGCTAGCAACTGAGCCGGTTTTAGGGCGGGCAACTGTGCCGCGAATAACGCGGCCTCTTTGATTGGGCCTTGCAAGGTCTGTCCCAAAAACGGCAGCGCCGCGAGCACCAAAACGAAGGCTTGTACGAGCCCGAGTTTGATAAAGCCCCCCTCGGGATGACGCCTGTAGTAACACCACAAGGCAATTACTGTGACGACGCCAATGGCTGTTATTGCGTAGTAGGCCGGACCGGCGTGTTCTCCCGCCAGTTCGATAGCAGCGCGTTGCTGGGCGTTGGCGATGTCGCCGGCAACAACGCGGCAGAGTTCGGGTAAGGCAGCAAATAGCAGTAACAGCAACACTGCCGGGAGATAGACCAGCGTAGCGGAGCGGACACCTGCCGAGGCATTTGCTAACAATAGGCATAAAGGCGTCATGGCGTAGAGTAAGTAGTGCGGCAGCTGAGTGCTTGACATTGAGAAGAACAGAAATACAAAGCTGAATGTCAGTACGCAGTAGCGTTCTATTGGGTCGATGCGGATCAGCGGCCGTTGCGCAAGACGCGCCACCAGTAAGCCACTGTAGGGTAAAACCAAAAGCACAAGCGCGGGTAGGTAATAGAGCCAGTTGCCGCCGTGACCCTCTAACGTTTCGGTAAAGCGGCCTACGTTGTGTTGCATGATGAAACCATCGATAAAGGCTTGCCCTTGGTCCAGATAAGCCGCGATATACCAGGGGGCGGCGACTGCAATCAGAATTGCCCAGCCGTATGGGTTGCATACCGAATTCAGAAATATTTTGAGTTTGCCGCTCGACGCGTAAAACAAAAACCCGCTTACAAAAGGGATCAACATACCAATTGGGCCTTTGGTCAACGCACCCAACGCGAGCCACAAAAAGATGCGTGCGCGCAGGCCTGGTTTCGGCTGCTTCCAGTAGCGATATAAGTCGCAAAAGGCCAGAGCCAGCCATAGGTTTAGCAAAGCATCCGCAGAAGCAAAGCGGGCGATGCCAAGCGACCCCAGACTGAGAGACAACAGCGCTACCGCGCGCAAGGCAAGTGCATCGCCGAGATTTTCCCTAGCAAAACGCCACAACACCCAAGCCCAAATGGCGGCGGCAAGTGCAGAAGGCAAGCGGAAGGCCCATTCGTTACTGCCAAATAACGTTACGCTTAGCGCTTGCGCCCAGTAAATCAGGATTGGCTTGTCGAAGCGCGGCACGCCATAGTTGTAGGTAGTGATCCAATTTCCGGAGCGAAGCATTTCGCTTGTAGCAGCACTGAATGCGCCCTCATCGACATCGAATAACGGCCATCCGCCCAGGTTCAGAAAAAAACCGATTGCAACGCAGAACGCCGCAGTAAGGCGCAGCATGCTAACCGATTGGAAAGGTTTCATTAGGCGCATAGAGTCAGGGTACGATGGTCAAGAGCTAACGCTACAGCTTGCAGTCCCGCGACACTGCTGAGTACGGAGTATGGGTAGCGAGATTGGGTCGGGCAGAACCGGGTAGGCTCCGCCGTTTACTGAAGTCACTAAGCATCCGCGTTAGCGTCGATGTAGTCACGACCACCGTCGCGACCATTCGCAGCCGTGGTTGGCCGGCTGGTCGTGCCAAAATCGCCTGGCTCGCGCTTAAACCACTGGTCCTCTGTAGGCTTTTGGCGGCTTCGAATCACATATGATTTTTGTTTGCCGGCCTCGAAGTAGGTGCGAGTCATCATTTCGGCCAGGACGCCGACTGTTAGTAGCTGGACGGCGGCGATAGCCATGACCACCGCGACGGTCAGTAACGGACGATTGCCAATGTCTTCGCCGACGGCAAATTTGATGAAGCCTAAATATGTGAAGATCAATGTTGATAAGCCGCCGAGAGATAGGCCAATGCCGCCGAAAAAATGGCCGGGCCGGGCTTCGTAGCGTAAAAAGAAAAATACCGAAATCAAATCGACTAACACGGCGGACACGCGGCTTAGATCGTATTTCGATTTGCCCGCTACTCTGGGGTGGTGGCGTACTGGAATTTCAGCGATTCGCGATGGTTTGGTGGTGGCCGCGACCCAGGCAGGAATGAAGCGATGCATGTCGCCGTATAAAGAAAGGCGTTTGATGGCATCGGCGCGATACACTTTCAGTGAACAACCGTAGTCACGCATGTTGATGCCAGTCACACGGCCAATCAGGCGATTGGCGAGATAGGATGGAATCTTGCGCGTTACGGTTTTGTCTTTGCGATCTTTGCGCCAGCCAGACACCATATCTAACTCGCGGTTAAGCAGTTCTTCAATTAGCACGGGAATGTCGCGCGGGTCGTTCTGTAAGTCACCATCCATGGTAGCCACCAAGTCACCGCGAGTTTGATCGAGCCCGGATTGAAGTGCAGCGGTTTGACCAAAATTGCGGTTAAGCTCGATGATGCGAACGTGCTCGCCGTAGCTTGCAGAGGCTTTTTCTAGTGCCCCCCAGGTGCCATCGGAGCTACCGTCGTCCACAATGATCAGTTCCCACCCGTGCGCGTAGTCCGCGAGCGCTTCGTGCACGCTGGCTACAAGCGGTGCGACATTCTCTTCTTCGTTGTAAACGGGGACGACGACGGACAACCGCTGTCTACCGCCGGCTTGTGTTTTTTTCCCCATGATTTCTCCGAGATTTTGTTGAAATACGGCAGGCAGCGCTTGGGTCATACGACGGTGCCATGCAGGCCTGGGTGATAATATCACGATGAATATCGTCAGGTATTGTGTCCTGATTTGCCGTGGCGCTCATAGCTGCGCACAGTGGCGGTCGTTTGGCATGTGTTTGCTAAAGCCGCAGTGTGACCGAACGACGCTGCCAGCCTTTTGTCCGTCACTGCGGGAAAATGCCTGACAGTAGCCGGGTTAGAAGAAGATTCTTATAGCGGTTTTTGGCGGGTTTTTATTGCGGTTTTTATCCCGCTTCGTACTTCAGCTTCTAGTGCAGTAAATCCAGTAATTGCAGCAAACGCAGTAATTGGTCCGACTAACGGACCAGTCATCGGCCTGGTTGTGAAGCCCAGCGGCGGTCTCGGTATCAGGCTCGCTATTAGATCATTTATCATGCGAGGGTTTTAAGATGCGTGATAAGTCGGATTAGGTGTCCGGCCGAGGTACTGATTGGGATGAAGACAACGATGCAAATTCAACCGTGCTGACAGAAAGGTTAAAAAAGCTAAGCCCGCGCGCATGGCTAGGCGTTGCTGTGGCGTTCACTTATCTCGTTATGGTCCAGTATTTGCTCGACTGGCGCGCAGTGTTAGCGCCGCTGGTAAAACTCGAGCTCGGCTTGTTGGTTGGTAGCATCGGCTTGCTCTGCCTCAGTTACTTTCTTCGAACCGTTCGCATGTACAGTTATTTGCGTCATTTACCTAATGCAGTGGCTAGTCTGAGCGACTCGTCGCGCGCGCTGTTGCGCATGCTCGGCGTTATGTTGACACATAATCTACTCAATCATGTGTTGCCCGCACGGGCTGGCGAGGTCAGTTTTCCGGTGTTGTTGAAGTCTCATTTTGGGCTGCCTTTGCCGCGGGGAACCGCGATGTTGTTGTGGTTTCGAGTGATGGACTTGCAGGTGTTGGCAGGTGGTGGCGTCTTGGTGCTTGCTTTGCTCGCGGATAATCCGAATGCCGGTGCCATGCTTGGCAATCAGTTGCAGTCGCTGGGCATTGGCAGTGCGGTACTTTGGTTAATTGTGGCGCTTATTGCTCTTGCGCCTACGGTTCTGGTTCTGCGGCGCGCTCGATTGCTCGCGTGGGTCTCTCAACGCACCGACCGAGCGGATCCGAATCGATTGTTTCAACTGGTAGCGCATGGTCTGACTGGGCTGCCGAACACCAGTTTAGAA
>DJYW01000091.1:25316-27066 GCA_002450255.1 Gammaproteobacteria bacterium UBA6968 | reverse complement strand
GGAAGTACTGGAAGTACTGGAAGAAGCACTAGAGGAAGTGGAACTAGAACTGGAAGAGTTCGTGCCGCTTGCGCTAGTAGTTGTTGCGGCCGTGGAAGAACTGCTCATTGAGTAATCCGAGCTGCTTCCGCCTCCACCTCCACCGCAAGCGCCCAGAGCGAGGATACCTAGGAATATAGAAACGCGGCGTAAGTGCATATCGAGATCCATCCTAAAATTTGGGCGGCAGAGTAGTCACTAGGGTTTCAAAAAAATGTGAACTAAAGCCGGAATATATTGGATAAAACCTTTACAAATATGCGGATATTCGCAAAAAAGTTAGACAAAACTAGAAAAGTATACAAAGGAATTGGGGCGACGTAACATTAGGAAATCCCTAGGCGGTAGATTTTTTGAACCGCTTGCCCATGAAGTCAACACGACGTGTGTAAAACAGGTAAGCGTGTAAAGATTAGAAGAACGCTAACCTGAACTGAAATCAGTACCGGCAATAAGGAAACGCGATGCGCACCAAGCCTCTCCAACAGAAGATCATCGGTGTTTTAGGGGGGTGCAGCAATGTGGCTACCGCCGAGTATTACCGCTTGCTTAACGAATTTGTGAATACTCGTCTAGGTGGCTGGGAAATCGCCGAGACGCTGATAGTTGGCATGAATTTCGGCAATATCGAAGCGTGGATTCGAACCGGTGACGACGCGGCGATGGAAGCGTATTTGCACAGCAAAGTGGATCAGCTTGAAGCTGCCAATGTTGATGTTGTGCTATGTGTATCCAACACCTTGCATCCGCCGCTAGAGCGCGTAGTCGCCAAGCGCAAGACACCGTTTCTGCATATTGTTGAAGTGACCGGCAAAGTCATCAGAGCACGGGGACTAGACCGTGTTGCGCTTTTGGGCACGCGCCCGGTAATGCAGTCGGAACAGGTTAAATTGCATTACGCAGAGCAATTTGGAATTTCGGTCGTGACTCCTAATGATGCCGAGCAGATTGCCGTCGACCGAATCATCTTTGATGAGTTAGTAAAAGGAAAGGTGTTGTTGGAGTCGCGTCAGGTGTACGTGGACATCGCGCAACGTTTGGCGGCAGAAGCCGGTATTCAGGGCCTCATTATGGGATGCACAGAAATTTTCACTTTGCTGCGTCAAGAAGACCTACCGGCAATTCCGTTATTCGACACGACCCGGCTGCATTGCGAGGCAGCCGTCGAATTTGCTTTGGACGGCGTCTTATCAGCATGAATATGTCGTTAGGTTTTAGCAAAGCGAGGTGCGACGCAACCGGGCAATTGGAAGCGACGCACCTGCAAACAAATTCGTCAGTTTATCTGTCAGTTCAGTGCTACCAGATGCTGTTAGCGCGGCTCAAAAGTCACCTGCCATCCGCTCCGCTCGCATGACAGAGGCGGAAGCGTCAGCTCTACCTTGCCGTCAGCGTGGTGGCCGCGCTGGGCCATGTGCCTGCTGTGGCCGCGATGTGGCACTCTCCTTCCATCATCTCATCCCAAAGAAAATGCACCGCCGTACGCGGTTTAAAAAAATGTATTCGAAACAAGCATTGGACGCGGGTATTTATGTATGCGCTCGCTGCCATAGAGGAATTCATAAACGTTACGACGAGATGACCCTGGCAAAAAGGTTCAACAGCCTTGAACAGCTGTTACAGGACGACGCGCTAGTCCGGCATTTCCAATGGGTGGCCAAACAAAAGCAAGTTACTCGGTAGTAACTGACTTTGTAATTTCGTGTGACTT
>DJYW01000091.1:9457-24977 GCA_002450255.1 Gammaproteobacteria bacterium UBA6968 | reverse complement strand
AATTTCGGGTGACTATGTGTCGCCGTTTGTGGTTAAGCGGCGTAAGACTGCTCACGGCGAAATGTGGTTTGAAAGCATGAGCCGATCTAAGGAATTAGCATCAGCTTGCCTAAATGTTCACCTTGCTCCATTTTTTGCTGGGCGTCAGAGCCTTTGGCGAGCGCCACCTGTGAATCGATGCAGGGAGCAAAAGCGTTTTGCGCATAAATCTCCCAGGCGCGCCCAAATGTGGCGCGAGTATATAGTCCTGCACCGAGAATGCGGATGCGCTTGTGAAACACCGCGCCGATAGAGTCGATAGTTGTATTATCACCGCCGCTGTTACCGCAGCTGACCAGTCGACCGCCTGGTGCAAGCGCTGATATGGCATCACTCCAACCTGCGCCGCCAACGTGGTCCAAAACCATATCGACTCCCCGGCCGTCGGTGAGCGCGCCGATCTGCGCAAGCAGATTGGCGTCGGCTGGGTCTAAAGCCGCTACCGCGCCAAGTTCTGTCGCACGCTGGCGCTTTGTCGGCGTGCGGGCTAGGGCGATCACGGTTGCGCCGCGGTGCTGGGCGAGTTGGATCGCCGCCATAGCAAGGCTAGCGCCTGCACCTGTAATCAGCACAGTTTCGCCATCCTGTAACTCGCCGATTTCGGTCAAACTGTGAAATGCGGTAACCCAAACCGTAGCGAAAGCCCCGGCAGTGGTTGCGGGCATCGCATCTGGTACCAGATAGAGATGTGACGCCGGGGCAGCGCAAAGCTCCGCGTAGCCACCGGGATGCGTCCCGCCCAAAATGCCGAGCCGGCCGTAGACATCACCCCAACCGGCGAAGCAGGAGTTGCTGGCAACCCCCGTAAGTGCCGGGTCAACCACCACGCGCTGACCACATAGGCTGCGAGCCACGGCATCGCCGACTTCGACGACTTCGCCGGTGATATCCATACCGGCGATGTGCGGTAACTGAAAGCCAGGCAATGTGTACCAACCGTTTCGCTGCACGATGTCGAGACGATTTACGCCGGTAGCCTGGACCTTAATGAGGACGTCGCCTGGGCCCGGCTGAGGATCTGGCGCGTGCTCGTGTTGTAAAACTCTAGGGTCGCCATGGCGGCTGTATTGAAGTGCTTGCATCGGCACAGCATAGGCACTGGTATTCTGAAAGCAAGATCAGTCGGCTTTGTCCGAACCGTAGTCGTCTTTATCCTCGCCACCCATGTTAATAATTGGAGACCGTAGCGAACGATGCGTTTGGATTACCGCGATGGCGGCTGGACACAAGCAGCAGACGCGGTGGAACTAGGGAGAGGGCAGTAAGCGGCAGATGCAGGCAGACAGTAATCCCTTCAGAGATTACAGCAAAAGCAGAAACAGCGAAATTAGCAGGCGGGTTTTGAACCTGTGTTCTGCCGCCCGGTGTTAGCTGCTCGAATCATAGTAAATCCAAAGGGCATAGATCACCTGGGTGACGCGGTCACAGCGGAGCGCTGTTGGGGATATGCGCTAGGGCCTATGTTTACTTGGCGCTTCTATGCTCGGAGTAAAGCCGCAATCAGGATATGCAGAGCGGCTGGTTTAGAGTGCCATCCATAGACCTATTTGTGCTATTTTCATCGTAAGAGGGGTAATTGAGGGTGGCATGTGGATAACGGACTAAACAGCTTAGCTGGCCCGGCGCAGCCGACGTTCAATTGTTGGTATAGCCAGCCTGCGGAGAACACGGCCGACGTTATTCAATGTACTGCTTTGGCGGTGCGTGGCAGGCGTAAGTTGTTTTCTGTTTTAGCTTCTGTTTCTGCTTCTGCTATTTCTACCTCGGCCTCTATTTTGCCTTGCATACCCGCCTTTCCTACTTCGACCTGTTTAGGGGGGCCCTTATTCTGTTTGTGGGAGGCTGCAAAAAACTGTCTTTCGACTGCCCATAAGTCCAGCCGCGTTATGCGATTTTTTTGTTTGCTGCTGCTGCCCTGTATTGCCGTCGCGCAGACCGATCCACTGGATTTACGGCCGATTTCGACGGCAGCCTGGAATGCAGATACCGCGCAGTTGCTTAGCCAGCGGGCCGGGTTTGGTGCTTCGATCGAGGAGGTCAAGACATTGTCCCGCCTCAAACCCGCCGCAGCCGTGGCGTTGTTTATTGATGGCCCTAGCAAATCTGAACACACTGACCGTTCTGAAGATCAGGCTTTTGTCCACTCTGGCGTGTTTGCTGACAACCTAGAACCCTTTCCGGCAAGCCGCCCGGCCACGACCGCGATGGCAAAGCGCGATGGTGAAGCCTTGGGTATCGCGGTCAAGGCCGGTGGTGATAGGCCGATTCAGCCTATCGTTAATGAATTCTTTTACTGGTTGCGGGCGAGTCGGTTAGAGACGGATCGAGTCGCTTATTGGTGGGCTAATCGCATGCTCACTTCCAAGCATCCGCTGCAGGAAAAAATGGCATTGTTCTGGCACGGACATTTTGCCACCAGTGAGGCAAAGGTTCGCGACTACCGCAAAATGTTGCAGCAGGTTGAGCTGTTTCAAGCCAAAGGGCTAGGCAACTTTCGCGAGCTATTGATCGGCGTGGCCCAGGATCCTGCGATGCTGGTGTTCTTGGATGCGGGGGTCAACACCAAGGATTCCCCGAACGAGAATTTTGCCCGTGAAATTATGGAGCTGTTCACCATGGGCGTTGGCCATTATTCCGAGCAGGATGTGCGCGAGGCGGCGCGTGCATTCACTGGTTGGTCGGTTGAGGGTCTAACGTTTTTCGTCGATGCCGAGACTCACGATGACGGGCTCAAGGTGTTTCTCGGGAAGGAGGCGGCATACGATGGCATAGGCATCATCGATCGCATTCTGGCGCAACCGCAAACCGCCGAATTTATCGCCACGAAGTTATATCGTTACTTTGTGGCTGCCGATTTATCGCCGGCTGGCGCTGCTCAATTAGGACGTTTACTGGTTTCTAAAGAGTATCTGGTCGACGAGTTTCTACGGACATTGTTGACCTCTCGGGCCTTTTACGCGAGCCGCGCCCAGCACATTAAAAGCCCGGTCGAGTTGGTGATCTCCACATACAAAAAACTGGGGTTAACCCAGGTGCCCGGGATTCCCGATTTCAATTACACCACCGACGCATTAGGGCAGCGGTTGCTGTATCCGCCCACCGTCGCCGGCTGGTCCCAGGGCCGTAGCTGGATCACGCCATCTTTGTTGTTCGAACGTGCGAACTTTGTGCTGGATGTCGCGTTTCCAGACATTGGTTTTATTGCGCCGGATCGTTATCCAATGCTGACGCCCGAGATCGTCAATGTGCAGGACCGGCTGCGCAGCGGCATGAATATATCGACGGCGACCAAGCCAACCAACATGCAGCAGGGTGGAGAGATGGCCCAATCCAATCTTATGGCGGATCGGGATGAGGCCTTCAATACGCGTTACGGCAGCATGCGTGGTTGGCAAATGGCGATTGAGCGGGTGCTGCCTATCCCGCGCCACACTGCCAGATTAAATCTCGCACAAGAAGTGACAGCTGCGGCGTTAGCAACACCGGCGGAGGTCGTCGAATTTTTCGAGGCCCGCTTCTTTTCAGTTTCTCTTAGCCCTGGCGTGCGCGAGACACTAACCGATTTTTTGCGCGATGAACTGGGCACTACGGATATTCCAGCTGCGGCGAGCTATCTTGAGGAGCCTCTGCGCAAATTGCTGCATCTCATGTTAAGTCGGCCCGAATATCAATTGAGTTAGACAGCGGGGGTAATATGCAGCGAAGACAATTTTTATCTGGACTGAGTGGGCTAGCGGCAGCCTCCGCGCTAGGACCGACTACAATGGCAAACTCGCTCGTCGCGCAGCGCGCCTATGACGATGCTGTGCCTATTTTGGTGGTGCTGGAGCTTTCCGGTGGCAACGATGGTCTGAACACCGTCGTACCTTATGGCGACGACGCGTATTACCAACTGCGCCCCAAGCTTGGCTTGAAGGCAGATCAACTGCTGCGCCTGGACGATCACTTTGGCTTTAATCCAGGTTTTGCCGGCATGCACGAGCTTTGGCAGGAGGGCAATTTGGCCGTAGTCCACGGCTGCGGTTACGCACAGCCCTCTTTCTCCCATTTTACCTCTATGGCCTATTGGCATACCGGTGTGCCGCATAGCGGTAATGCGTATGGCTGGCTGGGTCGTCTCGCGGACGAACTGTCACCGCAGCGACGTCAGGACATGCTGATTGCCATCGGTGGTCAACAAACGCTGGCGGTCAACAGTCGATTGCATACGCCGGTGGTATTTGATGATCCGATGCGTTTCCGGCGTCAGCGCTGGAATGAACAGACATTTACGGACACGGTGACGTTGCCGAGTGCGGTGCAGACCGAAACAGACTATCTGTTAGCCGTGCATGCCAGTGCCAAGCAGTCCTCGGAGAATATTCGGCGCGCTTGGTCCAGCTATCGTCAGCAAGTGGATTATGGCATTGCACCTATGGACTTACCGAAGGTGGCTGCCTGCATTGAAGCGAAGCTACCGACGCAGATTTATCACGTTGCCGTGCGTAACAATGCATTTGATACCCATGTACAACAGGCTGCGCTGCATGGGCGCCTGCTGAGTTATGTATCGGATGCGGTGCATGGCTTCATTCGTGATCTGGAGCGTATGCAGCAAGCGCATCGAGTGTTGGTGCTCATGCACTCGGAATTTGGACGGCGTGCCGGCGAGAATGCAAATCGTGGCACCGACCATGGCACTGCCAATACCTTGTTTATGGCAGGGCATCCGGTGCGAGGCGGACACTATGGCGAACCACCCTCGCTGACAAAGCTAAGCGCTGATGGCAATCTGCATCACACCACGGACTTCCGACGAGTGTATGCGACAGCTGCTGAAAGCTGGCTCGGTGCACCGGCTGGACAGGTGGTGGATGCCAGCGCGGGACCGTTGGATTTATTATCGTAATCGACGGGGTTTTTAAGTTGCTGGAAACCGGTCGACCCTGCTCCGGTTGCGATATAGCGAGCATGGAAGTGAGAGATAAAATAAATATATAACAATAATTTAATCGATTTATCTAGGTTCAAAATGAGACTTTGGAGGAGGGGTTCATGGCGATGAATGTACAACCAGTGGCAACGCTGGACAATGAAATCAATGAAATACGTATGGCCACGGCGGCCATTATTAACGAGCAGATTTTGCCGCACGAAGCAGCACTGTGGGGGGTACGGACTTCAGGCAGTAGCGACAAAGACGCGATAGCTGAGGCAAAAGAACGTCGTGAAGGCGTGCAAGCTGCTGTGAAACGGGCCAACTTGTGGGCACCACATCTCCCGAAGGAATTTGGCGGAATGGGTCTTGGGTTTATGCAGCACGCGTACATGAACGAAGTATTGTCCTACAGCCCTGGGGCCGCGTCTCTGTTTGGGGTCGTCGCGCCGAATTCCGGTAATCAAAAAATCCTGGTGAAATATGGCTCGCCGGAGCAGCAGGAAAAATGGTTGGCACCGCTGATCGAAGGCACCATGCAGTCTGGCTTTTCTATGACCGAACCAGACAACGCGGGGTCTGACCCGCGCTCAATAAAAACCGCAGCGGTACTAGATGGCGACGAGTGGGTTATCAACGGCCACAAGTGGTTTACTTCAAATGGCCATGCGGCTGACTTCTACATCGTTATGTGCAAAACATCCGAGGCAGATGAAAACGGCGAGAGCAACACTCGGATGACGCAAATCATCGTGCCAAAGGACACGCCAGGGGTAAAAGTCGTGCGTGGCGTACCGGTTTGGGGCAAGGCCTCGAGCCATTGCGAAATCATTTATGAGAACGTGCGGGTGCCAAAGGAAAACCAACTCGGCCGTACCGGTTCGGGTCATCAGGCTGCCCAGGATCGTTTAGGTGCGGGACGGGTCTATCACTGCATGAACTCGATTGGTTCGATGTGGCGTGCGTTCGATCTAATGGTGGGGCGCCTACAAACCCGTGAGGTTCATGGCGGCGAAAAGCTCGCAGATAAACAGTTTATGCAGGGCTTTGTTGCAGACAGTTACATAGACATTCAATCAGCGCGATTAATGACCATTCATTGCGCCGAGAAAATGGAAACCGGAGCGGATCCGCGCACCGACATCTCTGCAATTAAAGTCTATGTCCCCGCTGCGTACCATCGGGTTGTCGACCGTGCCATTCAGGTTTTTGGCGCTGCGGGTGTATCGGGTGATTTACCGTTAGCGGGCATGTACGAAGGGGCTCGCACCCTGCGGATTGCTGATGGACCTGACGAGGTCCATAAAATTCTTATCGCCAAATTGGTGATGCGACGTTACGAAACCGCCGACTCATGGGATTTCGGCAATTAAAATCGATAAAAGAGGAATAGCCATGAAGCATTTAGCTTTGTTACTTAGCGCAAGCCTGTTAATCAGTGCATCCGTTCGTGCTGACAATCATGAAGCGGCCCTGACTCTGGACGAATTGACTGACGCCTTTGGCTGGGATATGGCCAATATGGAAGTCACCTCAGAAAAAGTAGCGGACGGGCTTTATGTCCTGTTTGGCGCAGGGGGCAACATTGCTGTGAGCATTGGCGCGGATGGGGTGTTAATCGTTGATGATCAGTTCCCTGCGATGATGAATAAGATCGAGGCGGAGATCGGCAGACTCGGCGGCGATGGTGTCGATTATGCCATCAACACGCACTGGCACTTCGATCACGCGGAGGGCAACAATACGCTAGGTCCAAAAGGCACCACCATCGTTGCACATGCTAAGGCCAGAGATGACATGGCGCGTGGTGGTATGGTTAATCTAGTCATTGCTAAGTACAACCAGCAGCCTTATCCGATGGAGGCACTGCCAAGCATTACCTATACCGACAGCATGTCGCTGCATTATAACGGCGGGCCGGTGAGCTTATTACACTTCGCGCCAGCGCATACCACCGGAGACTCGGCGATTTACTTCGAGGGTGTTAATGCGGTGCATCTTGGCGACGTGTTTAACAATTCCGGCTACCCATTTATAGATGTCGACAGTGGCGGCAGCATCGACGGCATGATTAAGTTCTGCAAGCAAACCCTGGCTGCTATAAAGCCCGACACCATCGTGATTCCCGGCCATGGACCGGTCACCGATACCGCTGCACTGCAGCGCTACATTTACATGTTGGAGACCATGCGCGAGCGGGTGGCGAATATGATCGAAGACGGCATGTCGCTGGAAGAGGTTATGGCAGCCAACCCGACCGGCAAGTTTGACGAAGTGTATGGGCCAGAAAGCGCTTCTCTGGGTTTTGTAAATCGCGTCTACACCAGCCTGACGAAATAAGCTATGACGAAACATTAGACATAAAATCGGGATAACGGGAAGCTGATTGGCCGCTCTGATTGGATCTTCTGTACCGTTGTCAGCTGCAGTCAGATTAGTTGGGTTGATCTGTTTGTTCTGATCTGACTGCTTCCACAATCTATTTCTACTTGTCCGTGTCTGCGGGTGCTTGATGCCTCGCTATTTGCGTTCGGCTTCACCAAGTAGAAAGTCCCGCTTATCGCAGACGTTTCTGCGCTTGTTCTGAGCAAGGGTACAGGATGTCCGCTGGGTACTGTCTCCAAGCAATTGGAGAGCAGTGCTAAAGGCGAATAAATCGCCTTGCTCGAAGACTATCAGCGACAAACGCTGATGCAGATCATAGAAGCCAATCGGTGGGGTGGTTGTGCAAGGCAGCGCTACCTCGCTGAGCGATTGCTCGGGTAGCGCTTAGGCAAAATCTTTAATTCTTTAATCAGCGAGGCTAGCCGCCGCCTGCAGTATCGCTCTGACCGGCGTCAGCGTCACTGGCCGCCGTCTCAACGATGTCGTCAGTGTATCGCAGGGTGACGAAACCAAAGAACATTTCGTGCATGGTTTGCAGACCAAAGAACACGGGCTTCGTAGGGTCTGGATTGCCGAGATTTTGCTTTGAGTTATCCATTGCACCGCTGGCGATCAGCTTAGTGCCTGCCGGGAGAAACTCCGGCTCTTCAAGTCGGTAGCTGAATTGCCAGTTAAAGTCGTACTTTGGCACAGACAATAAGAGCTTCGAGGTGCCATCGGGATACTCAGCGGTATAGCTCATGTAGCGGCCGCGATAATGCATATGCGGTGTCATCTGGTACAGCATGGCATCGCGTTCAACCAGCATCTCGCCGCTGAGCTTATGCTCTTTTACGCCGGGTGGAATCATAAAGCGGCGCTGGCCAGCCACACCCCCAGACATGACGTGCTTGGGTGGCTTGTCGTGCAAGAAGATACCAATTGTGGTCTCGTCGACAGTGGCCCGCCCAGACGTGGTGTAGTGCATTTGCAGCAGTAAATTAGAGCCTTTTGGAATCAGTCGACCGCTGTTATCAGCAAACGCGTCAGGCTGACGCCCCGGCGCAAAACCAGCAATGTTCTCGCCGCGATCAGCCGCGTCATCGCGGTCACCAGTCTTGTCAGCGGGGCTGGATAGATAAGTGATAATGTGGTGCAACACCTGCTTGTCGCCAGGCACAAACTCCATCGCTTGAATCCAAATGTCGCGGTCCAAATTAAGTTGTACAGGCACGTAGCGGTAGTCGAGCACACCATTGGCAGGAATTTCCTGCGCTGGCACAGTCAACACGATATCGGGTTCGCCCAGAGTAAACTGTCCGCCGGCGTAGTTCTGGCCAACGAGTGGATCTAAGTCACCATCTTTTGGCGCACCCGCGTCTATCCATGCAATGAGCTTGGCTTGCTCGGCTGAGGTCAATCCCGCGACATCTTTGATGCCTGAACTTACGTGGGTATCTATTTGGCCGGGGGGCATACGCTTGGTCATAACCACTTCACGCATCATTGGCGACCAGCCCTTTACCATCGCGTGGCTATTCATGGGCCAAGGACCAATGCCGCCCTCGTGATGGCAGCCAACACAATTCTTTTCCAGCATTGGAACGATATCGTTGACGTAAGACACATCGGTTGGTCGTGCCGGCGTCGCCATTGCAGCGTTGTCCAGCATGGCAGCCGCTGTGAGTGGCACACCTGCGCTAAGGCTCGCCGTTACTGCGGCAAGATCACCGTGGCTCTGTTGCGCTAAAGTTTGTGCGTTGATAGCTACACTGTCACCACCCTGATTCAGACCCAAGTCATCTGCAACGATGCCGGTTGGATCCATCAAGATCGGGAAGGTAGCGTCAGCCGCATTCAGTTTTGCGTTCATATCGTCGCGCAGGCTGTCGGCACCGATGGTGAGTACGAAGAATTCGACTTCCGCTGCGTCAAGCTGATCATCTATAGATTGCAGCGCCTTTAAAGTGTCTACTCGCGCCAGCGCGCTGGCTGCTTGCGCAGTGATAACAACCGCTTGTTGGTCGCCGTAGTAGCTGAGTTGATGGAAGCGGCCGGTGGAATCCAGGAGCGCAAAGTCGCCTACCTTGGCAGGCCCGGCGAAGGCGCTTACCGAGGCCATTACGATCCACAGCGTTAACAAATATTTTACACGTGACATTGGTATAACATCTCCTAGCCAAAGTCGGCGTTTAACTCGAGACAAGCTGATTAGAAGTAAGGATTGTCAAGCATGGTAGAAGATTTAGTCAACCAATTAGTTAATAGAAGGATTAGCCTTGCGCTGGCGACGATTTTGGTCGCAATCGGCATAGGTTGGGGGGTTACCTATACCACCATGGACAATAGCTCTAATGCGATTCTTGTCGAAGGGGATATTTACAAAGAGGAAGTGGATCAGGCTCGCGCAGACTTCCCCGCATCAGAATCCATTTTGTTTACTTTTGAAGCCCTGCCAGACATCTTCAACATGGAGGTGCTTGGCGCGATCGAGTCATTTACCCAGCGCTACTCAGAAATCGAGTCTGCTATCGCCGTGACTTCCATCATTAACTCACGACTAAATCCCAGCGATGCGAATCGCTATGGCCGGGATTACTTAATACCTGATATTACAGCTGTCACAGCCACCGATTTACCGGAAATACGTGCGATTGCGTTGGCGGATAAAGACCTGACGGAGAGCATTCTTTCCAAAGACGGTGACATGGTGCTTGCCTACGTGCGGCTAGGCAAAATCGACGATGATCCGGCTGTGCGCCTACGCGTTGCTGAGTCAGCTATTGCGCTGCGGGATTCACTGCGTGAGCAGTACCCATCGCTTGGGGTTTATGCCGTCGGTAACGTGCTGTTTGAACGGGATGGTCATTACGCTTCGAAAACGGACAACCAGGTGCTCCTCCCGATTATTATCATTACCGGGATTCTGCTGCTCTGGTTCTGTCTGCGTTCCATCCCCTACGCGCTATCCCTGTTCATTATAGCGGGTGCGACGGTAATTATGACATTGGGTACATATAGCTGGCTGGGTATTGCCTTGAATCAGATTTCGCGCCTCGGGCCGATGGTTGTGTTAGTGGTTGCGATAGCAGACGGTATTCATATCGCCTCGGTTTATGCTCAGGCGCTGCTTAGCGGACAGGACAAGCTTGATGCCATGAAAGAAAGTTTGCGCATCAATTTCCAACCGGTGGCTTTAGCGACCATCACCACCGCCATGGGTTTTTTGAGTCTGAATTACAGTTCTTCGCCAGCGATTTACGGGTTCGGTAATGTCATTGCAATCGGTGTGGTTTGGGCCTTTGTGCTGACGTTGACCCTGTTGCCGTCGCTGCTACTACTGCTGCCGGTGAACAAAGTACCGCAGCCATTAGGGGTGAAGCACTTTATTGACTGGGTTGGCTTTCAAGTCGGGCATCGGAGCAAGCCTTTATTCTGGGGCTGCCTCGCTCTAGTTGCGGCGACGTTTGCCATGTTGCCGCTGAACAAGCTCGATTTTGACCGCTATTCCATGGTCGACAAAAGCTCCGATGGCTATCACGTCATTCGCGCATTGCGCGATAAAATAGGCAATGATCAGTCGCTGGTTTACGTGCTACGCAGTCCGGATTACTACGGCATCACCTATCCCGAGTTTCTCGGCGAAGTAGAAAAGTTCACCGCCTGGCTTGAGCTGCAGCCAGAGACGAGTTTTGTTAACTCCTACACCGATTATCTTAAGTCGCGTAACAAAGCCGACAACGACGATTTAGAGGAGTGGAAGGTCGTGCCAGATGACCAGTTGACGGTGATCGACTATCTGGTGGGCTACCAGCTAATCCAGGAAATTGAGCCGATGTTGCCGCCGCTGTTCAATAAAGATTATTCAGCTGCGCGCCTCAATATCGCGACCTCCAATCTATCTAATCAAGAGCTGCTGGCGTTTGCCGATAAGATTGACCAGTGGGTGGAGCAAAATATCACCAAGGGGCTGCGTGTGACGCGCGGCGATAACTCCATTCTTTTCGCGCGGATTAACGGTATTATTACACAGGAGCTTATGTCCGGTTTTGCCTTAAGTTTTTTCTTTATTACGGTAACCATGATGGTGGGTTTGCGTAGCCTGCGCTATGGCCTCGTCAGCATCATGCCGAATCTGTTTCCGGTGGTGATTGTCTTCGGTTTTTGGGGACTTTGGGTAGGGCAGCTTAGTCCGTACACGCTGATGCTTTTTTCAATCAGTATCGGCTTGGTGGTAGACGACTCGGTGCATATTCTCAGCAAATATATGTCGGCGCGCAACGCGGGCAACCTTCCTAAAGCTGCCATTGCCTATTCATTAGATAAGGCGGGTTCTGCAATTACCATTACGACGCTGAGTCTTGCAATCGGCACCTTCATTCTGGTGTTTTCCAATACAGATATCTTTCAAAACGTTGCTAAGCTCATCAGTCCGATCATCATCGTCGCGCTGTTGCTAGACTTGCTCTTTTTGTTGCCATTGTTGGAACGACTGGATCGCTGGCTTCATCCGGTGGGAGATTTTAGATAGATTTCCAGATACGCCGGTCTCGCGTCGGCCAAGTCGACTGCCATAAAAGTTCGGTTTGAGGACTCGCCGCCCGGGTTGAGTCTTTTCATCAGCCAGAGCACTATTAGCAGAGATTGGCAGAAGCGCATGTAAGCGACGCTATTTTTCAAGTTCAGCCGCAGGCGGGGATAGCTAACTTAGGCGATGCGACGCAGCGCCAGATCTTATTGGGATCGCGGTTGCACCACACTCGTTAAAACCAAAGTGTGGCGGCCAGAGCGCCGTAATCCAACATAAATTATCAGTCTATAAGGAACAGTCATGAGCACGTCAACTGAGCATCCATTAAGTCCGCTAACGGCGGCAGAGATTGAGCAAGGGGCTGTTTTGGTGAAAGCCCAGTTGAGTGAACAGGCTACTTTTTCGGCTGTGAATCTAGTCGAACCTCGCAAAGCTGAAGTCATGGCTTATCAGCCCGGTGATGCGATTACCCGTCAGCTACGCTTTGTCGGTTACGATTATCCGAGCTTCGAGCGACGCGACGGTGGATTCGAAGCCATTGTCGATCTGTCTACCGAGGTCGTGACTTTGCAGCGAATCGACAGTGGTCACGCTGCTATTGGCTTGGCGGACTTTGTGCAAGCAATTCAAATCACCAAGACTGATACCGGCTGGCAAGACGCGATGCGCGCTCGCGGCGTCACCGATTTCGATTTGGTGCAAGTCGATCCCTGGCCAACTGGTGGTTATCAGCATCCAAGCATTCCTGCGGGCCATCGTGTGCACCGCGCTATTAGTTTCGTGAAAGCGGATGCAACAGATAATGCGTATGCGCGACCGGTACAGGGACTCATTGCCCATGTTGACCTCACCGCAGGGAAGGTCGCCTACTTAGAAGATCATGGTGTTGTGCCGCTGCCTGCCGAGGGTGCGCGTTACGATGCAGAGAGCCAACCTAAGTTACGCGACAGTATTAAGCCTATTAATATTGAGCAACCCGAAGGCACGTCTTTCACGGTGGATGGACATGCAATCAGTTGGGAAGGTTTTAACTTCCGCATTTCGATTCACCCCACCAATGGTTTGGTGTTGCATCAACTTGGTTTTCAGGATGGCGAAGAAAATCGCTCGATTTTATATCGGGCTGCGCTGTCGGAAATGGTTGTGCCCTATGGCGATACCGATCCGATGCACAGCTGGAAGCACGTCTTTGATGCCGGCGAAGCAAATATTGGATCATTAACCAATTCGCTTACTCTCGGCTGCGATTGCTTGGGCGAAATTCACTATTTTGATCATAACGTGGTGAATTGGAATGGTACGGCGCGGACTATTGAAAACGCGATCTGTATGCACGAAGAAGATTACGGCATCCTTTGGAAGCATCACGACTCGCTAACTCAGCAAACCGAAGTGCGCCGCTCACGCCGCCTGGTCATTAGCGCGATTCATACTGTGGGCAATTACGAGTACGGGTTCTTCTGGTACTTGTATCTTGACGGCACCATTCAGATGGAGGTCAAACTTACCGGTATTATCGGTGTGAGCGCGATCGAGGACGGCATGGAACGGCCGGAATTCGCGCCGTTGGTAGCGCCGAATGTGACCTCGCCGATACACCAGCATCTCTTCTGCTTTCGCCTCGACTTTAACCTAGATGGCGTAAATAACAGCGTTTATGAGATCGAAGCGGAACCGCTGCCGATGGGTGCCGAAAACCCGCAAGGTACGGCCTTTCGCGCCAAGACAACATTGTTAGAGAGCGAAACCCAGGCGCAGCGAGACTGCTACCCGCAGCGGTCTCGATATTGGAAGGTAGTTAATAATGAGCGCACGAACGCACTTGGCAAGCCGGTTGCCTGGAAGCTGTTGCCCGCCGCATCGCCGACGTTGCTAGCTGATCGCGCCTCGGCAGTGGGCCAGCGTGCCGGTTTCGCACAACACAACCTATGGGTAACCCAATTCGACGAAGGTGCTTTTAATGCTGCCGGCGACTATCCTAATCTGCTTAATGAAGGCGGTGAGGGTTTACCCAAGTGGTCAGCGCAGGACCGTAATATACAAGACACCGACGTCGTGCTTTGGCACACCACTGGGGTCACGCACATGCCGCGTCCTGAGGATTGGCCGGTCATGCCGGTTGAATATTGCGGCTTTATGTTGATGCCGGTGGGCTTTTTTGACCGCAATCCAACGTTGGACGTACCGCCTTCGAAAGCGTGCCATAAATAAACGCGCCTTAGCCGAGCCTTGCTTTGCTCGTTATGTCGAGCGGGAGACCTATGCGCACACCGGCTGCAGCGCTGGATCTTTTAGCTAACTAAGTTTGTCGTCAGCCGGATAGGGCACTAGCCAGGGATATTGTATGCAGAGTCCTAAAAACACTGAATTCGATAGATCAAACTGGCTTCAAGCGCCGGTAAATCGTGCGAGTTTCCAGGCGGTGCAAAATTTGTTTCCCACCGCGCGCATCAAACGCGGTCAGGGTCCGATTAGTTCGTTCGAGCTAAAAACAATGGATATTCTCAGTCAGACATACAACGACACACGCATGGGCAATCAGTCGTTCGCCGCGATGTTAGAGCGTACTTACACTGATGCCTTTCTAGTGGCTCAAGACGGTTTGCTGATTTGCGAGGAATATTTTAACGGCATGCAGTCGGACAGCCAGCACCTGTTAAATTCCGTATCGAAATCGTTTCTTGGCATGTTGGTTGGTATTTTGGTCGCCGACGGCCGAGTGGATCCAGAGGCCAAAGTAACGACATACCTGCCAGAATTGGCAGATACCGCATTTGCCAGCGCCACTGTGCAAACAGCGCTTGATATGACCGCGGCGGTGGATTACAGCGAGGATTATGATTCCCCCAGCGATGACTTCTGGGCGGAAACCTCCGTGCTCGGATGGGTGGCTTGGCAGCACGGTGGTGAAGTGCCTGCATCGCTGCACGATTATCTGCTGGGTCGGAAGCAGGCATCTCATGCTGAGCTAGAACAGTTTCACTATCGCACGGTGTTGACGAATTTGTTGGCGTTTATCGTCCAGAGGGTAACCGGCAAATCCCCTGCCGTAGTAATGCAGGAGCGACTGTGGCAGCCGCTTGGTCCAGAACAGGATGCGGCCGTTGTCGTAGATGGCAAAGGTTTTCCTTATTTCGGAGCAGGTATGAACACTTGCGCGCGGGATTTGCTTCGATTTGGCGAAATGCTGCGTTTGGATGGATATTTCAACGGCCAACAGATCGTTCCAGCGGATTGGGTGCGGCGCACTCTGGCGGGCAACGCTGAATTGCGCGAACTGTTTGCGGCTTCAGACTATGCCGGCTTGTTTGCAAATGGTCATTATCATAATCAGGTTTGGGCTGATGCCAGTGCTGGGACGCTGATGTGTATTGGAATTTATGGTCAGACGATCTACATCGACAAAGCCGCTCGGTTGGTTGTCGTCAAGTTATCCTCGCATCCACAGCCAGCCAACTTGTCGATCTTTGGCGCGACTTGGTCTGGCCTTAATGCCTTAAGCCAACGTCTGGCTTAAGGCGGCTGTTTGCGGATTCTAGACAAGTGCAATGCTGTCATAACTAACAGTTAAATTAAGCATTTAAGCGCAGCCCGAAGGTGTTGGAAGAAGCGATGCGAAGAGTAGTGGTTATCGCGGGGATATGCGGTGCGCTTATCCGGTGCGCCTATCC
>DJYW01000091.1:0-9131 GCA_002450255.1 Gammaproteobacteria bacterium UBA6968 | reverse complement strand
TATCCGGTGCGCCTATCCCCGGTGTATTCAGTGTTTATTCTCCCTGATTGCTGATTTCACCATCCTTAGCAACCCACTCGCTCTCTAACAAACGCGCGCCGCGCAAGATGTTTCCCATAGCATAGTTACCTTCGTGGCAGGCGTATTCGTAAACTTTGCTATCGTCTTTTCGACTCCAGATGTATTCGCCGCTCCAGGAAGCAGTCCAAACGGTAGCGTCGTTAACAGTGAAATCGTAAAGCAGGTTGCCATCTTCGGTCATGCTGAAGCGCTCGATAACCGCGAGGTTTTCGTCGGCGCCGGCCAGGCCACTTATGCCTTTGAAGTTTTTGGTTTCAACCACCAGCGTATCGCCGTCCCAATAGCCAATCGAATCGCCCAGCCAACTGCGATTGGCATTAGGCGTGTGCTCGGAATCAATCCGAATAATGCGCGCATCGTGAACCATCTCTTGTAGGATCATGACGTGCGTGTCGGTTTGGACGATGCGCTTATAGTTGTTGTAGATACTGGGCAACGTCGGCACGGTGGAGGCGAAGCTAATTAAGCAGCGTTCCGAAGGCGCTAGAGTTTCTGGGCCGTCAAAAGGTCCGGGTCCGTCTTTGTCTAACCAGGTTGCCGTGCCAGTGTTTTGATGGGTAAAACTCTGATAAACATCGGCGACGCGATTGATTACACCTTCTTGCATTGCTGGCCGCCGGCCGTTTGGTGGGTCGTAAATGATCGAGGTTCGGACCATGCCATCGATTTCGGAGGCGCTATCGCCCACATCGAGGTAGAACAAGTTATAGCCGCCGACACCGCCAGCGCCCGCTGTGTTATTGCCGTCGCCACCGACAGGTGGCGCTTCTCGGTCCGGATCACTCTCACTCTCGGCGAACCACTGCAGGGTTTTTTGCGCGCCCCAACTGAGTAAGTCGGCGACCCAGGGGTAAACACTCTTGGTTTCACCTAAAAACTCGGGGCGCTGTTCTGGTGTGAGTGTCGCGGTGTCATAAACGCCAGACAGATCTGGCTTCCCGGAGGCTGTGCGTTTGATGTCTGCGCTGGCTGGAACGGTTATGGCCAGCAGAGCGATTAATAAAGAGAAACTTAGAGTTTTGCGCATTTTTGTGTCCCCTGATAACGAGCGAGGCCAGAGTTTGGCGGTGTCCGGTGGTTGGTGCAAGCCTGGCCGTATCCCGAAATGCTCCGGAACATTCTCTTCTGACGCAATCATTTGAGCGCGGCGGAGCGGGACAAGAGATGTAAAAAAACGTCGAACCCCGCGCGCAGAGCCGCCTCTAGGTTAGTCGCGAGGTATCGTTAGCCCGTTTACAGGTTTTTATCCGGACTTATCTAAATTGAGACGCTTGAATAACCATCCGGTAAAAAAGTGGGTTGAGATAACAGGCGGTTGAAATCCTCCTGTTAATCTCAAGTAGTGCTGAGCAGTGCCAGGTAGTGAAGATACGCAGACGCTAAGGAGTTGGCGATATGCCCGCTTTGGCGACCTGGTCCTTTGTTTAAATCCACTTTTATTTGCTGCCGGCCACCCAGCACGAGAAGCTTACTGAGTGTGCTATAACTAGATATAAATCGAAGCAGTTTGTTTCGCGACAAGCCGTTGGCGGGAGATCACTCGCTTTAAAATGGCCGAGCAAGATCTTTGGTGGGGAGCTGGCAGAGGTTTGCAAAGAGCTAAGCCAGCGGTCAAGCCGTTAAAAGGAGAGGATATGGGCGAGGAAAATCAGGAACAGATTGAATATTGGAATGATCGGGCGGGCGCGACTTGGACAGAAATGCAAGAACGGCTTGATGCGATGCTCGCGCCAATATCTAACGAAGTAATTAAGCGTTTAGGCGCGACCTCTGGGGAACAGATCCTCGATGTTGGGTGTGGCTGTGGCGACACGTCCATCGCGATACATGAGGCCGGGGCGTCAGTTGTTGGGGTGGATATTTCTGCGCCGATGCTGGCGCGAGCGCGTTCGCGCAGCAGCTCGGTTGAGTTTATAGAGGCAGATGCAGCCAATCATAAGTTTACCACTCAGTTCGATGCGGTATTTTCACGTTTTGGCGTCATGTTTTTTGCAGAACCCAACAAAGCCTTTAAGAACCTACGGGGCGCCTTGAAGCCCGACGGTCGTCTGCAATTTGTGTGCTGGCAGCCGCCTCAGCACAACCCATGGATGTCAATTACTGGGCGCGCCGTGCAACGGTTTTTGTCGCAGCCAGACACCAAACCCGACCCCAAAGCGCCGGGCCCTTTTGCGTTCGCTGAGCCGGCATATGTGCAGGAGATTTTGACGCAAGCGGGTTTTAACAACATTGAGGTGCAGTCGTATACGTGCGCTTTAAAGATTGCCAATACGCTTTCCGAAGCCATTGTTATGCAAACCAAGATTGGTCCCGCAGCGAGAGCCTTGGTAGAACTGGAACCGGCGCAACGCAACGAGGCGCTACAAGCCGTTGAGGCAGTCTTAGCCGAACACTCAAGTGACGCAGGTATCGCGCTTGATAGTGCGGTCTGGATGGTCTCGGCGACGGCCTAATTCGGGCGAGTGAAGCGGACTTAAGCCAGTTCACAAATGCACTGATGTACAAGCACACATTAATTGAGGTAACCAAGGCAGGAGATCGTTGGAATGATGGCTTCACCTAACTTATATCAGCGTCTGACCGCCGAATGGGCTCTGTTGCGTCACAATCGTCGCAATAAAAGTGGCGTCGTTAGTGCCGACGCGCAGGCGTTCTTTGTTATTGAGAACGTGTTCGCAGAAGATGAGCTACAACACCTGCAAACACACCTCCTGGCCGAGGCGAAAGCAGTGGTGCGCAGTAAAGTTGAGTGGCGTAGAGGCGGTGCGACTGGCGGACATGAGTTATTGCATAGCCAGCTCTGGCCGAGCTTAAAATTTCTTGTTGGCGATGATTTCCAGGCTCGGGTACAGCGAGCAACCGGCATCCGCACCCTGCAACTAGTGCCGAAAAAAGATACGAATCGATTGAGCTTATTGGACTACCGTTGTGAGGCGGATGCCGCGGCAGGCGACGGCATTGACTGGCATGTCGATGGAAGTATTTATCTGGGCCAGCGCTGGGCCGGCATTCTCACCTTGTTTGAAGAGACCGCTGAGGACACGGCCAAACTAGAGCTAAAACCACACGGCAAACTCGCCACGCTTGCCAAAGCAAAAGTCCTCAATTCATTGGTTTTGTTTCGTGGCGACCACGTTGAGCACCGTGTGCGACCGATGCTTCCCGGTGAGCATCGAATCGTACTTAGCCTGCTGTTCTCTGACTGGCCAGTCATGACCTTTAACCCTTCGCTGTTACGTTATCAGGCTCGAATTAACCAAATTTTCTATGGCAATAGCGATCTCTGAAAAGTGTCTCGTGTTTGCCGGTAAGTCCTGACTGCAGATATCAGCATGTTCGGTTGAGGTAAGGTGATGCAAAGCCCGATGACGCACTGATTTTCTACCGGATTTGCGAAGGGGTGCGCGCGATATTTTCGCACAGGACATTGCATAGCCGGCTTTTTGATGCTGTGGTACTGACTTTTGCTAAGAGTTATTTAGAAGGGTTATAGAGAGGGAGTTATCGCCGAGACTTAAGGCATAGTGTCTTTGCGCAGGATTCAGTCGCAGGGCTCCTTCTCTATTGCGCCTCCCTCTTCGTTTTCTGTGTATTCTTTATGTACGCTTTTTGGACCCGTCTTGCTGGGCTAATTAGCGGAATTCTGGTGTGGCACCAGATTGGTGCGACCGTCAGCAGGTCGGCGCCGCGCTCTCGTTCATTTGCACTGCGGATTGAAATAAACGGGCAGGCGCGGGATCGCGCATCCTGTAAACGCATTGCCGCGACAAGCCGTGGTTCAAAATGACCTCAGTCTTTACGATGCTGCCAATACGGCTTCAAGTTTGGCGGACAAAACTTATTTCAGATTGGCAGAGTACTTAAACTGCTGAAATAACCAGCACTTGCAGACAGTTTATATTCTGCTGGTCGCAGTTGCGATCTTTCTGCCTTTTCCTGTCCGGCCTGACGAGCCTGAGAAGTCTGTTTCTTTGCCAGCGCATCGAGAGCTGTTTGGCTAATGCACGTGGGCGATTCGGCAGCTGAAAAGTGACGCGAAACAGATGCGTCTAGCGCCGTCTTGTGGCGCCGCAAAGGTGGCATAGAAATGGCATACCGAACACGATAAGAAACGACCCGCACTACACACGCGTTGGTTTAGAAGCGATAGAGGACTGGTATTGCGAGCGGCGGCCTTCGCAGCAAAGAATCAGTCATCCTGCGGCTGCATGCAGCCTCTGTCGTGGCACAAGGCGCATTGATTTAAAGACAACGATAAGGAATTCGTTATGAAAAAATCCCTCATCACATCGGCAGTATTGATTGCCTTGTGTGTGTCTGCGACCAGTGCGGCGGCAGAGCGTTGCGCTATTGCTTGGAGCCACTACACGGGCTGGGAGCCGGCGGGGTACATCCAAGATACTGGCATCGCACAAAAATGGGGCGAAAAATATGGTGTTGATCTTGAGTTTACGTTGATTGGAGATTACATCGAAAGTGTCAACCAATACACGGCGGGAGCATTTGATGGCGTAACCGTCACAAATATGGACGGTTTAACCATACCATCGGTTGGTGGAGTCGATACAACAGTGTTGGTGATTGGCGATTTTTCCAACGGGAATGACGGTATTTTGATCAACGGCGAAGCTGGTGTGGGTGTGCAGGATTTAAAAGGCAAAGACGTTAAATTGGTCGAGCTCTCGGTAAGCCACTATTTGCTGACGCGCGCACTCGAGAGAGAAGGTCTTTCCGAGCGTGACCTCACAGTCATTAATACTTCAGACGCCGATCTGGGCAGTCTGATCAGCACATCGGACCCTGGCGATGCGTTCGTGACCTGGAATCCCATTTTGCAAACGGGTCGTGGTGTTGCCGGTATACAGATCGTGTTTGACAGCTCCGAAATACCCGGTGAAATAGTTGACACCATCATGGTTCGCACAGAGCTGGACGAAAACTGTAAGAAAGCCGTTACTGGTGCTTGGTATGAAGCGATGTCTGACATGGCATCTAACTCGAACGAAGCCGTTGAGTTTATGGCGGAGTTGGCTGGCGGAACGTTGGATGAATTTGTTGCTCAGCTAAAAACCACGCGGATGTTTTACGACGCGGCCGACGCTGCCGATTTTTCGCGTAGCGCGGCTCTCAAGCAAACCATGGAATATGTTAGACAATTCTCCTTCCGTAACGGGCTGTTTGGCGAAGGCGCCGCATCGCCAGATTTTATTGGTATAGAGTTTCCGGACGGGGAAGTGCTGGGCAGCGAGCGCAACGTCAAATTACGGTTCGACGATACCTATATGCAAATGGCGGCGGGTGACGAACTTTAAGCTTTCCGCTGCACGGAGAAAGAGTTGAAGCCGTCCCGATTTTTCGGCCTGCATGCTCAGCCCAGCGCGGGTTTTTCGCTGTTTCTAGCTGCGCTGCCATTTGTTCTGTTGCTGGTGGTCTATGCTGTCGCCAGCGATGCCCGGATAGCAGAGAACCCGGATGACAAGCTGCTGCCTTCTTTTACGAGCATGTATGACGCGATCATACGAATGGCTACAGAACCGGATCGTCGCTCCGGTGCGTTGTTATTGTGGAGCGATACATTTGCAAGCATGACCCGGTTGCTGGTCGGGGTCGTGCTAGGGTCGGTTATTGGTCTCTTGATCGGCTTAAATACGTCAATTTATCCAGGCTTAAGAGCGCTCAGCCGCTCATTTTTAACCTTCTTATCTATCATTCCCCCGCTCACCATTTTGCCGATCTTGTTCATTATTTTTGGCGTGGGAGAGACAGCAAAAATTGCTCTGATATTCATCGGCACCGTATTTGTAATTTCCCGAGATTTACAGCTTTACGTGATGCAAATGCCACGCGAACAGATTATTAAAGCGCTAACGTTGGGTGCCAGCGAATTAGCGGTGTCCTATCGTGTTGTGCTGCCGCAAATTATGCCCCGACTCCTGGATACGACACGACTGACTCTAGGCGCCGCTTGGTTGTTCTTAATCGCAGCTGAAATGATTTCCGCTACGGAAGGACTGGGCTATCGCATTGGCTTAGTGCGTCGATACTTGGCAATGGATGTGATTATTCCCTATGTGCTTTGGATTACGCTCTTAGGCTTTATGTTGGACTGGTTGCTGCGCTTTGCAGTTGAAAAACTGTATCCATGGTATGGTTTGGAGAAATGACGATGCAGCAAAAGGCAACGCCAGATGTGTTATTCCAGTTGGAACACGTCGTTAAAGAATATGGCGATAAAGTCATTCTCGATGATATCGATTTATCGATAGGCCGCGGCGAATTAGTGACCGTGGTCGGGCCGTCCGGATGCGGTAAGTCGACTTTGTTGCGTCTGGTTATTGGTCAGGAAAGTCCGACCCGCGGCAATCTGTATATTGAGGGCGGCGAGGTTGGGCCGCCCAATCCGGATCGAGGCGTGGTTTATCAACACTATTCCTTGTTTCCAAATCTCAGCACCTTGGACAATGTCACTGTGAATCGTCGTCTAGCGCTATATCCATGGCAATGGCGGCAGTCTAGAAAAGCGATTTACGAGGAAGGGATGGCTTATCTAGAGCGTGTTGATATGGCCGACCATGCGCACAAATATCCTGCGCAGCTATCTGGCGGCCAACGGCAGCGAGTTGCTATAGCCCAAGCGCTTATTCAGAAATCTAAAATTTTGTGTATGGATGAGCCGTTTTCGGCGCTCGATCCTGGTACGCGAGAGGCCCTGCAAATGTTTGTTTTGGAGCTCTGGGAGGAGACCAAGATGACCATCTTTTTTGTGACTCACGACCTTGAGGAAGCCGTTTATCTTGGCACGCGCCTAGTCGCGCTGTCGCAATACTACACAGACGATCGCGTAGATGTGGCTTCACGTGGTGCAAAGGTGGTCGTAGACAGACAGTTTTGCTCAGGGGATAGAGCGATGTCTCCGGCGATCAAGGCGACGGCAGAATTTGCCGAAACCATTCAGGAAATCCGTTTACAGGCTTTCGATCCGTCCCATACCCAGCACATTTCAGAATTTGATCTGTCGCATCCTCACAGTATTTCCATCCAATCGGGGCCTGTCCACCGTAGCCCCAAATGCTTAGCGGGCACATTGAACGGGAGCGGATAAAGGATGTCTGCTGCACCAGAACGCGGGCATGTTCTGGCAGGGTGGGGAAACGCGTGCAGTCGTTTTCTTTGTCGAACGGGGTCGTTTTCCCGCAAATGATAGGTCACTGGAAGTCGAAAATGAAAACCGTGACTGCTCTGTATTTGAGCATTTTTATCGAAATAGTCGAAAAGTTATGAGGAACGCAGCACGCGGCATTTCCATTACGATCGAAAGTGAAACAGCAGCGATGCGGATGCAGTAAATAGTCGTTTTGAAAGCCAGGCAGGAACTTGAGTTAATGGCTAGGTTGGTGGCGAGGCGAATAAAGTTGATCCGAGACAGGACGGCAAGAGGCACTGCGAGAGGGCAAAAAGTTTTGATGAACACATAGAGGCGGCGTGTCGGGCCTGGATTGCCACAACCAATTTCGAGGTGTTCGTCGGCTATCCTGGCATCAAGAATAGAAAACCTCGCGAGAAGCGAGGCTTTATTGATTACTCCAAATCGGGCAGTTTGTTCCACTCATCCCAAGCAGGAAGTCTGCCAGGATAGGCAGGGTTAGCGAACGGCCATGAGGCCGCCACCCACTCTTTTGTCCAGGCAAACAACTCGGCGTCGAAGCCCTTATCGAATTCCGCTTGTGTGACCCAAAGACGGACCATCGCGTCATAACCAGCTTTTTTACTGGGGTAGACGTAAACACAGCCAAGCTCCGTTTGTTCGTCTTTAGTTAAGACCGCATAAGCGAACGATGACCGCTCCGCAAACCGGCGCGCCTCGTTTTCCATATCCAGCATGGCGTCGTCCATATTGATGTCTTCCCTCGGCCAATTGCCGAGCGAAAACGTTGTACGCAGGTGCTCGATTGAAGACATATAGGCAACGTAGTCGACCTCTACCAATTCCGGTCCTAACGGTTTGAGCACGAATTCATCGCCGATTACATAGACCGGCGGTTCAAACGTTTCAGGAATGAATGGCGACTGATCGGAAGCGTTTGCACCGGCAGAAAGTGCGCACAAAGAAGCTAGCATGGCCGCCTTTAAAGTGGCTAAAAGATGTTGCATCGGTCGGCCGCTGAGACGGCCATCTACGCAATTCGCAACGGCTCCCTGCGGCATTCTGCCCGAGCGATAGTTTAGTGAGTTTGTCATTAGAATAAAAAGAGAGTGCATATTGTTCCTAGAGTGAAAGCTGTTTGCCTGTGTTGGACCCACTTGGCGTGATGTGCTAAGCGAGAAAGTACTGAAGATTCGGTTCCAAATGATAATGTTGCATCCAAAATTCATATTGTTGTCATTGCAGTCATGCGAATTACACAGTTGGTGACGCTTGCCGGTGGTAAAGAACCAACCCCAAATGGCAGAGCGGACGAGCAGATTCGAATGCACGGTCCATCCGCTGCAGAATTCTAACGCCGCGCTGAAGCTTATTACTAAGTACTATGCTCGGCGACTTATCGTTCACGTCAGTATGGGCAGTGCCCCAAGCTTCTTGATCCGGGTAATTCGGGTATGAACTTATAACTGCTGTTCCGCTCCTGACTGACTGGGTATAAATTTAACCGCTTTAATTTACGAGCGATCATGGAAGCAATCGAGTCGCTGCTAGTGCGGCTGCCGCTAACAGGCTCAAGCGCTCGAAAGGAGGCGTGAATGTGAGCGAAATAGAGAAATTCGTGCTTTAAATCCAATTGCTAACAAAGTGCAAAAAGCGTTCCTATTATTCGAGTGTTGGCGCCGATACACGTCAACTTAGCAGTCTCCGGCTCAACGTGGGTGTAGGCTGAGCAGGGTTGCATTAAAATATTCAGAGTCCGTGAGGCCGCTGGAGACTGGGAAAGGCTGGAAAGACCTGCCGTCGGGTTATGAAAGTGCTCATAAGTCACTGTTTATGAATCAGTAAAACTCAGCGCTGCGGAGTTGATTTTAGACGCACTGAATCTGCGGTTCTCGTCGGCCTGATA
>DJYW01000151.1:34057-34478 GCA_002450255.1 Gammaproteobacteria bacterium UBA6968 | reverse complement strand
CCGCCCTTAGCGCGCGTAGCCAGGACGGGAACACCAAAATCGTTGATGGTCATAAATGACCCAACTTCGGGAAGGTCTTGCGACAAGCCAATCAACTGAGGATGGTTTTTGAAGAAATGCTCCTGTTCTTTAGCGGCGCGCTCTTGAGAAACGTACGAGTTGACCGGCATTCGGTACTGCTTGCCAATGTCGATGTTTTTGCCTTCATCCAATTGCTGCATTAATTCTTTAAGAATCTTTACCTGTAAACCGTGTTCCATCTTTGAATCCCTCCGAAAGTTGTTGCCTCGTGTTTGTCTGGCTTCGCCCTGTTGCAATCGGCGTAGACGTAAAAAACCAATAAACAGATACTGGCGTCAGCCTTTTGTCGAGTCAATGGCGAGAGTCTCTTTCGGCCAATCTCGAACTAAACGAGAGCATG
>DJYW01000151.1:28357-33679 GCA_002450255.1 Gammaproteobacteria bacterium UBA6968 | reverse complement strand
GCCCCTGCGATGCAAAAGTTCACGCTTTGATTCTCCCAAGATAGTTCGGGCGCAACCTTTCGATTTAGGCGAGCGGCGAGCGAGTTGGCTGGCGCCGAACGGCAAAAGAATTGGCTGCGAAAGAACGCTCAACCGCATTACGATCCGGATCAAGATTGTGATCCCTCAAAAATTTGCATGCTAGCGGTGTAGTCATGCAGGCTCCCGATATCAGTATTAAATGGGAACGCTTGCATGTCGTCATCTAATCAATCGCTGGTGGCAGAGACGATTATTCGTTCGCTCAATCTTGAGCCCCACGAGGAAGGTGGCTTTTTTCGGCGTACATACGCTGCAACCATCGCGGCGGGTTCGCTAGATTCCACTGTGGCCATGGAGATCGGTTCTGAGGGTGAACGGAGGGCTGCCATGAGCAGCATTTATTATCTGCTCACCGCGACTTCGCCTATTGGGCACTTTCATCAGAATCGATCTGACATCGTGCATTACTTTCATCTCGGTGACCCCATTCGCTATGTGTTGATACATCCGGATGGCCGCTTGGAAACGGCAGTTATTGGCAGCGACTTAGAGGCAGGGCAGCAATTGCAATTGACTGTGCCAGGCGGCGTCTGGAAGGCATCACAAATAAGCACAGAGGGATATCACGGATACGGATTGATTAGCGAGGCCGTCGTGCCGGAGTTTCACTATGTCGATATGACTATGGGCAAGCTATCTGAGTTGCTCGCTTTATTTCCCCAACATGAGGCGGTGTTGCGCAGGTTGAGCCTTTCGTAATTTGGCAATCGCTTTGGCTTCAATAGCCACAATGCCGGTGATATAAGATAATTGTCAGAAAATAAAATTACCGTAATAGCCTTGCGACTCAGTCCTATTCCTTCGGCGCAACAAGGAAGTCTGCGGCAGACCAATTGCGGCGAATCCCAGGAACAGTTATCTCACGGTCGACCAATTCGTCGTGAATGATTTGAATTGCCCAATACACAGAGATTCCATATTTTTCAGTGACCATCGCTTGTGGAAAGAGCATTTCAAACATCTTGTCGAAGCTGACTAAGTCGTTTTTGGGGAGATGATTTTTGAGTGCGGCGCCGGCAGGGATTGTTGGCAGGGAACTTTCGAATAGCAGGTGTGCATTGAAATCCCAAAAACCGTCAGTCCAATTTGAATACTTCCCACTAGTATCTAGGTATTGAAATCGCTCCCGATTACAGCAAACAATTCTAACCTTAGCACCGCTGAGCTCTATTAAGGATTTACCGGCAAGCAGATTGTGCAAAAAGTATTGCTTGTTAGGTTCGGGCGTGAAGTCATACGTGGTGCCGTGGTTTAGTTTTATATACGTGCCTAAAGAAAAACGCCTTACCCAATAAACGCCGGAACTTATAAGGCCGATGGCGACCAACCAAATCAGAGCGGGATGCATGCAGTTGCTACCGCTGCAAGATGATTCCCAGGTCCAGATTTTCTCTTGAATACCATAAATGGTGATTGCCAACGTTATCGCTACGAGGCAGGCCTGGGCCGCGTAAACTTTGAGTCGTGTCGATAACGGGAGAAGGTTGAAATTCTTACTTGCACTCACGCTGTCATGCTGCGCCAGTGTTGCTGTCGATTGGCTATTCTTTTTGTCGTCCACCAGCGGGTTGGCCGGTTTTAGAACGACGCTTTGGCCGGACGCGCTTTTGATTGTGATTTCACTGAAACTCTCAATTTCTACGCCCTTAAAGTCAAAGAAAGGCTGTTCTCCCAAATCGATCTTGATCGGATCATTTGACAAACGCTGAACGCCTTTATAAATCGTCTTTCTACCCTGATTACGAGATTGCCGATTTAAAATGCCCTCCCACTTTGAGGCGAGGCGCTGCGTGACGATGGTCAGGCTAAGGTTTATCTCTTGATCAACCCATTCGGGTGTGTTCGCCGCTATCGAAAGGACGAGCCGGGCCGGGTGCGCTGGATTGCGCTGCAAACTAACTTGAAAATCGCTCGGTTGTGCCATGGTCCGAAGATGTTTCTTTTTGGTATACAGCAAAAAAAGGTAGCATCAAATTTGAGTTAGTCAATAGTCTTAGGAAAGCTCGACTTCCGTACGATGAAAACAGCGAATTTTTAAGAGTTATGCTTGATCGTATCGGCCACCGGTTCAGGTGGTCTGTAGGTCCTAATCTCTTATTTAGGGCTTTCTTTTTTGGTTGACGGTTTTCACATAAACAGCCTCGAACTTAGGCAATAACTATTCGTAAAAAGAGGGCAGCGTCGCGCGGCCCTTATATTACCTCTGTGCTGCGACAACCATTGCTGGCGTGCGAGACCATATTTTGTTGCTCAGAACAAAACCACGATGCGCCAGCAGTTGTGTTCATCCGCTGTAAAATGCTTCACTAAGCAGCCCACCCGGCGTCTCTGTATCCAGCGTTCCTACAACTTACCTACTGGCTTTGGTTTTTACCTTCTAGAGCTTAAGTTTGTCAGAGTTTAGGTTTATCTGAGTTTACCTGCGTCTGAGTTTACCTGTGATAGTGATCGGATGGTGTATTGCGACTGAGCCTGCTACTTTAATTGCTATGAGTATCGATTTGAGTTTGCGATGTTAGCGAAGCAAGGTTTTTTCCCTGTCACAGGTTTCTGTATAGCTTTTCTCATTTTACTCCAAGCCTGTGCGGGTGCGTCCCGCGACGCGATCAACATTGATCGCACTAGTCATGTATCGGTAAATTATGACCAACGAATAAAGTATGTGGTTATTCACTACACGTCCGAGAACTTCGCCGAGAGCGTGCGTCTATTGACCACGCGCACCGACTATCCGGTCAGCTCGCATTACTTAGTTGCTCGCGAAAAGGACTCAGTAACCGGCAGCTCAGAGGCTCCAATCTATCAGCTGGTCCCTGACGCGCAACGCGCTTGGCATGCAGGCAGAAGCTATTGGAATGGCGATACTGACCTGAACTACACCTCGATAGGCATCGAGATCGTCAACGAATCCGGCTGTGATGCGCCGATCATGGAACTGAAAAATACCCCGGCGTTTTCTACTTCCTGCCAGTTTAAGCCGTTTACCGATAGACAGATCGAAGCGGTTAGCGATTTGTTAGAAGACCTTGTGCAACGGTATCCCGATCTCAAACCGATCGACATTGTCGGTCACTCAGATATCGCGCCACTCCGTAAAGTCGATCCCGGGCCTTTTTTTCCCTGGAAGAAACTCTATGACGAGGGCTATGGCAGTTGGTTCGATACAGTGGACTATGACCGATACTTGCAGCAATTCAGCAAAACGCTGCCATCGATAACTGCACTGCAGAGCGCGCTCGCAAAACTCGGCTATCAAATCGAAGTGACGGGGCAGGAAGATATGCAATCGCAGATTGTCGTCAGAGCTTTTCAAATGCGTTATGTGCAGACCCATTATACCGGGCGATTTGATGCCGATACGGCTGCACGGCTGTATGCGCTGGTCAGTAAGTATCGGTCGCGATGATTGATTATTTGTTGAGGCCTAACTCTTCGGCGTACTGGTCGCGCATGACAAATTTTTGAATTTTGCCGGTAACCGTCATGGGGAAGGCTGTTACCAGTTTGATGTGCCGAGGTATTTTGAAATGAGTAATCTGCCCCTGGCAGTAGTCGCGGATCGTTTCTGGGGTAGTGGTTTCGCCCTCTCTCAGCTGCACCCAGGCGGCGACGGTTTCGCCGTACTTATTATCGGGAATACCGAATACCTGGACCTCCTGAATGGCTGGGTGGGTATATAGAAATTCCTCAATCTCCCGCGGATAAATGTTTTCGCCGCCGCGAATGATCATATCCTTGATGCGGCCGGTGATTTTAATGAAACCGTCGCCGTCCATTTCGCCAAGGTCGCCGGAATGCATCCAACCTTCTTGATCGATTGCCTCGCCGGTTTTCGTGTCGTCTTCCCAATAGCCCAACATAACGCCATAGCCGCGCGCGCAAACTTCTCCGGTCTCGCCAATTGCAGCGATACTGCCGTCTTCGCGGCCTATCTTCATTTCCCAGTTGGTATGGGGTCGGCCCACCGTTGTTACCCTTGCTTCCAAGGAATCGTCGATGGCGGTCATCGAGTCGATGGGGCTGCATTCGGTTTGCCCGTAACCGATGACGAGCTCGGTAAGATCCATCAATTCGATTAACCGTTTCATCAGTTCTATTGGGCAAGTTGACCCGGCGATGATGCCGGTGCGCAATGACGACAAATCGAAAGTGCCGAGGTTGGGTAAATCCAGCTCTGCAATAAACATGGTTGGTACACCATGTAAGGCGGTGCATTGTTCTTCTTGCACCGCCTTTACCACCAACTCCGGATCAAACGCTTCGCAGGGCAACACCATTGTCGCGCCGTGTGCTACGCAGACTAATGTGCCAAGGACCATACCGAAACAATGATAAAGAGGCACCGGGATGCACAGCTTGTCGTCTTTGGTCAGGCGCATACTTTGGCCAGCAAAGTATGCGTTATTCAGAATATTCCGATGGCTCAGTGTTGCGCCTTTGGCTAATCCGGTGGTACCGCTGGTAAATTGAATGTTGATTGGGCTGGTTGGATCGAGCTGGTTCCCGATGCTTGCCAATTCGGCTGCGTCTGCCGGTGTTCCTAAATCACAAACATCCGCGAAGTTAAGCATGCCGGGTGAGACGGCATCACCCATACGTATGACCCAACGTAAGTGCGGCAGTTTTTCTGCCTGAAGCCGACCTGGCTCACAGCTAGCCAATTCGGGTGCGAGTTCTTCCAGCATCGTTAGGTAATGACTGGTCTTAAACCGTTCGGCAGAAATAATCGCTTTGCACTGCACTTTGTTTAGCGCATATGCCAGCTCATAAAGTCGATATGCCGGATTGATGCACACCATGATGGCGCCAATTTTTGCTGTCGCAAATTGCGTCAGCACCCACTCGTATCGATTTGGTGACCAAATGCCAACCCGGTCGCCTGGCACGATTCCCAGGGCCAATAGTCCAGTCGCTAAACGATCCACATGCTGTACGAGTTCGGCATAAGTCCAGCGAATATTTTGGTGTGGCATGATTAAGGCAGGATGTGTCGGATTGTCGCTAGCGATTTGATCCAGGTGCTGGCCGATGGTTGCTGTCAAAAGGGCCGCTGTCGCGCCTTTCGCATAGGCTTCGTTAAGCATAAGTGGGTCTCCGTGTATTCGTTCTCGAGCACGGCAGGTCGCTGTTTTGAAGCGCTGCTCTGATGGGTTTGGTTCGGCTTGTGTGAGTGATCTCTCTTTGGGCTTGTTCCGTTATCCGCAACGACTCAATTTTCCGGTGAGTCCCGGTGAGTCCCGG
>DJYW01000151.1:16240-28018 GCA_002450255.1 Gammaproteobacteria bacterium UBA6968 | reverse complement strand
GTCACTGTGTTGAGAGGAACGGTTTAATCGTTCTCCTCTAAGTCAGAGTATCTAACGAATCCAGGCGGGGGCGAAAACTTGCCATAAATATCGAGTTCTTCGACGGTTTGAGTTTCCAGCTCCTTGCGCACGAAGTGCTCGATATAAGGTTCTAACGCTTCGCCGTTTAAGTGCGCGCCACATGCGGCCGCTATCGCTGCTACGGATTGATACTCGCTCGTTTTGGCGGCCTCGGTCTCTGACATTCGAGACAGGATAAGGCCCTTAATAAACTCGGTTTCCCGGTAAATTTCGAAAATTAATGCTTTGCTGTCCATATTTAGTCCGCCCCTCTACCGCGCGCTTCATTGTGTTTGGCCTGTTTTCAACCGGCCGAAAAGTTGAGTAGCTCGTTGTGGCTGCCACCCTCTTCTTTGTAAAGGTGGGCTAGATAGTTTTCGTAGGATTCCATCCACATCAGTCGCGAGCGCTTGCGGCCGGCACCGGTATCGGTCTTAGTGCTTTTCGTGTACCAGTTGTTGCATTTGAGCCAGACTTTGCCTTCTGCGGAGTCGTTGCAGCGCTCGGTCCAAGACGCCACGGCTGCAGAAGTAGGTTCGACCTCAACCGCTCCCTCTGTCTTCATTTTTGCGACCAGCTTCGCGATATACTTCGCCTGTTCCTCGCACAGCAAGGTAACGTTGGTGACGGGATTGAGGCTTTGCGGACCAATCATCATATAAAAGTTCGGCATGTCCGCGACGTGCAGCCCCCACAATGTTTGCGGGTCGGTCATTTGATAATTATTTTCCGCATTCGCGCCAAACCGATCCGCTAAGGTGGCCGAGTTTTTGCCGGTGACCGGGAAAGGGATGTAATTGCTGTCAAAGCCAGTCGCGTAAATGATGACGTCAAAGTCGTAGCAATCGCCGGACGCAACCTCGAGTCCAGCGGCATTAATGGCCACAACGCCGCCAGGTTCATTCACCAAAGTCACATTGGGCTTGTTGAACGTAGTGTAATAATCGTCAATGAATAGCACGCGTTTGCAGAAAAAGGGGTAATCAGGGGTCAGCGCGGCGGCCAGCTCAGGATCGGGTACTTCTTTGCGGATGCGCGCTGCGATGCCCTGGCAGATCGCTGAATTCTGGGCCTCGTCATGAAGCATTTCGAAAGAAAACAGTACTTCTTCATCCGGCGGTAATTCGCCGGACTGGATTTTTCGCAGCCGCTCGCTGTAACCGCCTGCTTGAAACGCTTTGACGATCTGCGGCGGCGTTGGCTCGTCGTCCCTAGGCAGAGCCCAGGTCGGCGTGCGCTGAATGACTGTGAGCGATTCCACATCGTCAGCGATAGAAGTAATGACCTGCGCCGCAGACGCGCCAGTGCCAATGATGCCGACGCGCTTGCCTTGCAACGAGGCGCTGCGATCCCAGGCAGCTGTATGAAAGCTCTCGCCCGTGAACGATGCCATTCCCGGTACCTCTGGTAGCCGTGGGCTGGATAGCGGGCCGTTAGCTGAAACGACGTGATTGGCGGTCACGGTTTCACCTTCGCAGTCGTTTTCGACATCCCAAGTTGTCACCTGCCAGCTACCCGTGCCCAGGTAACGAATGTCGGTCACTTTGCGAGAAAAACGCAGCAAATCGCGGATGCCGCAGTGGTCGGCGAGCATTTCTGCGTAGTCAGCGATTTCGCCTTGATTGACGTATTTTTTGGACGGTATGAAGCCGGTACGATCCAGCAGCGGTAAATAGGTGTAAGAGGGCACGTCGCAAGCCGCACCGGGATAGGAGCCGACGCCGCCGTGACTCCAGACGCCGCCGAGCGAAGCGTTCATTTCGAACACGCGGACGTTTTCAATACCTTCTTCGCGTAGAAAATTTGCACACAACAGGCCAGAAAAGCCGCAGCCGACTATTACAACGTCATGGTGATCCATCAATTCAGTCCTTCTCAATCCTACAAGTTACTTCCGATGTATCAGGCCAGGGCACTGCAACAGGTGTCTGCCGACCCTGTTGCGAACGTGCCGGTTAATAGTGCCGGCCCAAACATGGTGGAAAGGATAACGCAATTTTATGATTTTGGATGGCTTTGTGACGGTTCTGGCGTCAGCTAGGGCATGCATAAAGATCACCCGACGTCTAGCGATAGACAGCGGGTCGTCCTATTCTTGCTTGGTGGGTCGACTTTAGCGGGAATAAGGGGAATAGCTATGTTAACTCGGGAGTATGGCAGGCCGTGGATCATAGCCGTCCTATTGATGGTAATAGGTACTGCTGTGATTTGGCAGGGCGTCAGTTTGATCTTTATGGGCGGCACACTTTATTACGCCATCGCCGGCGCGCTGATGTTAGCGTCGGGGATTTTTTGTTGGCGTCGCGAACGGGCGGGCTTTTTTATTTTTGTCGGCTTGTTTCTGCTCACCATGGCGTGGGCTGTATATGAATCCGGATTCGGTTTTTGGACGGTGGGCGCGCGCATCTGGCTCGTTGGCCTGCTCGGTTTGTGGCTCTGTCTACCCGCGGTAAGGCGCGCTTTGTGGCAAACCCCGAAGCCGCCGTTTTGGGCGTTGCGCAGCATTCAGGTGTGCGCCGTGGTAAGTATTGTTGTGTTGGGTGGCATGGGCATCAATCAAAATTCTGGTGTGGCAGTGGCGCTAACCCCTGAGCCTGTTGGCCCGGCGCAGAATCCGTCGGAATGGGTGGCCTATGGCGGCAACAAAGCAGGCACCCGCTATACCCCTAGTGAAGAAATCACCAGAGAGAACGTTGCGGACCTTACTCGCGTCTGGCAGATCCGCACTGGTCGCATTGGCCGTTTTAGCGGCACGCCGCTGCAGATCGGTGACGGTTTATATCTGTGTACTGCGCAGAACGTGATGATTGCGCTTGACCCGGATACTGGCGAAGAGCGCTGGCGTTTTGATCCAGAAAACGAATCGGTGCCTTATGGTTTGTTGGGCAATTGTCGCGGTGTCACTTATCACATGTTGGATGATGCTTCTGCAGGTGAGTTTTGTGCCGAGCGTATTTTCACTGCGACCACGGATGCGCGTTTAATCGCAGTTGACAAAGAAACTGGCAAGCCCTGTCCGGATTTTGGTGAAGAGGGCCAGATTTCTTTGCTTGCCGGCATGGGTGAAGTGAAGCCCTACTATTACTTTGTGAGCTCGCCCGCCACCGTAGCAAGCGGGGTTTTGGTGGTGGGCGGCTGGGTGGTCGATAATCAGGAGGTGGATGAACCCTCTGGCGTGGTGCGGGCTTACGATCCACGCACAGGACGACTGGCCTGGGCATGGGATTTGGGTCGCGAAGGTCAAACTCAGTTGCCGCCAGAGGGTCAAACCTACACCCGCGGCACACCTAATGTTTGGAGCCTGACCTCTGCGGACGATGAGCTGGGTTTGGTGTACGTGCCGACCGGCAACGCGACGCCTGATTATTTTGGCGCACATCGCACTGCGTCGATGGAGAAATACGCCAGTTCGATTGTCGCGATCGATGCGCAAACCGGCCTGACTCGATGGCATTTCCAGACCACGCACCACGACGTCTGGGATTACGATGTACCGTCACAACCCACGCTCGTTGATTTGCAGTTGCAAGGCGAATGGCGCAAAGCGGTCATCGTGCCGACAAAGCGCGGCGAGTTATTTATGTTGGATAGAGAGACCGGCGAGCCATTGTCAGAAGTGACCGAGCGTGCTGTGCCGCAGACTTTTTTAGCCGGTGAATTTACCTCACCGACACAGCCGTTCTCGACGGGAATGCCTTCATTTGCTTATCCGCGGATCACCGAAGATTTGATGTTCGGCATCACGCCTTTCGATCAAATTGCTTGCCGCAAGGCGCTTCTGTCGTTGAGTTACGACGGACCTATGACACCGCCAGCCGAGCAAGGGACGCTGTTATACCCCGGCCCGGGAGGCGGCATGAACTGGGGCAGCGTTGCGGTCGACGAAGTGCACCAGCTTATGGTGGTCAACAATATGCATCTGCCCTTTCAAGTGCAGATGATTCCTCATGAGCAAGGTGAAACCCCAGCAGCAGAAGGACTGACCCAAGGTTACGGCATCGGTGGGCCACAGCGCGGCACACCTTATGCAGCTCGCGTTACCCAGTTTTCTTCGCCGCTCGAACTACCATGCCTACAGCCACCTTACGGCGAGATGGCGGTGGTAGATCTGCGCACTCAGCGGATCGTCTGGCGCAGGCCATTGGGGACGGCGGCGGTAGCACTACCAGAAGCGCGACTCGGGGTGCCTTTGGATATGGGCACGCCTTATGTTGCGGGTAGCATAGTCACAGCAGGCGGGTTGATCTTCAATGCTGGAGTAATGGACGGATATGTCCGCGCCATTGACTTGTTTACCGGCGCAGAGCTGTGGGCAGATCCGCTGCACACGTTCTCCCAGGCGACGCCGATTAGCTATACCAGTCCCAAAACCGGCAAACAGTATCTGCTGGTAACGGTCCCCGGTGATGGTGTGAGCTTAGAGGTCGGGGCGAGCCATAGTGCTGATGGTGCCAAAATTAACGAAGCTAGCAACGCGGGCGGCGGTCACGTCATTGCATACGCGTTGCCTTGATGGTCCTTTGGTCAGGTTTAGAGGGGCCGGCAAAAAAGATTTGATCGCGGTTAAAGACGCAGTCAGAAACTCGCCATATAAAAGATGCAAGTAATAAAGCGATCTTGCGCTAAGAGGGAGTTCGCCAGGCAAGCTTGCTTCGGGCTGAGTTTTGTCAGAAGCGATTTGCTCTGGGCTTGGATTCGCAACCGGATTAAGGCGGAGGGGGTAGTTGCGAGCGTTGCTGTTCTTAAAATGCGGAAAATACGCGGCCTCATCCAGGCCAAGCTAAACAAATCTTACTAGGGTTGGCGATCGCACACGTCGCTGTGCAGTGGAATTGATGATCGCACCCAAAACTAATTCCGAAATATTGGTGTGCTGATATGATTTTTATGGAAATGGCTATAAAATCCCGGCTCTTGTCGTAGGTCAACGCCACCGCTATTAGGAGATGAGCACATGCCTTTAGGGACATTGTCTAGCGTCGCGAAATTATTTGAATCGAAACCGACTGAGGAAGAGCAGGACGAGCTTGCTAAAGAGATCATGCTTTACACTCTTGCACGAGCCACTGCAGCCGACACCAACATTAAGCAAGTCGAAGTCGAGAAGGTGCAAGAGGTGTTGCTGAACCATCTCGGCATTAAATACGATTTGAATGAGATCCGCATTACAGCGAAATCCGAGTCTTTTGAAAACCGATCACTACGTAGTGTTCTTGCGACGGCTTCTTCTAAAATGCGGAATGAAGACAAGGTTGAAACGATCCAAGCCTTGGCTGAAGTGATTAACGTAGACGGCCGTGTGAGCGAGATGGAGATCGCTTTTTTTAACGAGGTCGCGACTGCACTGTCATTGACCCCTGCTGAAATATTAGGTCTTAGACAGGAAGTGTCTGTTCGCGGAGGCTAATATCAGTTAAAACCCCATAAAAATGAATAGGTTATCGCTTGCACAGCAAGCGGAATGCCGAAAGCGCTACCAGATCCAGCAAAAACATAGCTAGGTCGCAACAACGAGCTTTCGGTTTGGGCCGCTGTTTTTCGACGGAATCGAAAACCCTTACTTCCACAACTTTGGAAAACGTTAAGGTTTCCGTAGAATGGCGGCTGTTTTGTTAGTCGACAAGAAGAATAAGGAAAGACTGATGCGCAGTATCTCCCTCAATACGCTGTTTCCGGCGTTTTGCACCAGTGGTTTAGTTGTCCTGGCCACGGTAGCGCTATTCGCGTTAGCCCAACCGGCTCACTCGAACGCTTTTGGATTCATTGGTGATGAAGAAGTGGAAGTGACGCTCCTGTCGCGTGGTCGGTTCATATATCCCAGTTCGGCGCAGCGCCGCGAAATCGAAGGCAATGTGGTCATTGAATTTTCTATTGATGTAACTGGCGCCGTCGTAGACGCATTCGTCGTTGAAGCAAATCCGCCCAACCGTTTTGAGCGCAACGCATTGCGCTACGTTCGCTCTTGGAAATACGAGCCTGTTCGCCAAGGCGGCGTGCCAGCCGTAGTCGAAAAAGTTCGCGCAAATGTTGCATATCGGCTTGCCGAATAATTAATCAACCAGTCGAGCGCGGCGAACCTGATCGAACAACAAGATAGAAGGCAGCCATGTTAATACGTCACCAGATCCTTCTCTCCGCGGTGCTGTCCTGCCTGGCTATAGCCGGCGTCATGGCGGGTGCACTGTTTATTACCAATACTCAGCAAGAAAATACGCTGTCGTCAGTTAGTACCGATCTATACGAAGCGTCCTGGGCGGATACCAGCGAAAGCAGCTACATCACTTATCTAGAGAAGTGGAATCCCGATGGTTATTCCGTGGATTATGTGGACCGCTTTGGGCCGAGAGCCGACCTGTCGGATTTAGATTACCCGGAGCCGGGAATACTCAACCAGGCCATTGGCGCTCGTGACGAAGACCTGGTTGATGAAATTTTGAGCTACATCATCGAATCCGACTTAGATGAGGGCTTGCTCAGTTTCGTTATGGTGTTTGATCTGGAAGGCAACCAACTGTTTTGTGGCGCGGCTTTAGACTACGGTTTAGACCCTTGCGACAGCGCTTCCTTGATCGATCCGCTGACACCAGTGCCAGAGTTTTTGCAGCGCACTGTCCGCGCCAAACGTCAAGTAGTGTTTGTGCGAGATGTTACCGAGCGAGAGCCACCCACCATTAACCAAGCTTTAGCGTTTCCCATCAAAGACCGCGAGCGAGAAATCGTCGCTGTGGCGGTACTGGCACGCAATGTCTTTGCGAACATCGAATTGTTTGAAGAGCGCTACGGAATTCGGGCCGCAGTGTTAACGCCGGAAATCACTCTGTCCATGGAAAATTACGGCGCCTCCAGCGAGGAAATCTACGGGGTGGCCGGATTAGATGGCCTGACAAATGCCGCGAGAGGCGCAGTGGATGAGCGCAACGGACGCGTACTGTTTACTCAGAATCTGATTGATTCAGGCGTGTCATTTACGGTTCTTGCCTTGAGCGATTACCTCTCGGCAGGGCTGGCGAGCATCGCGATTTTCCGCGACCAAAGCGCTGAGTTCGACGCCTTAACAACGGCCAATTCAACTGCGGGGATAGCGGTTGGCGCGCTGATTATTTTTATAACCCTAGGTCTGCTATATATCACTTCGCGAGCTTTCGCCGGCATTACTTCCGCCATTAATGTCCTCGACGCTTTAGGTGCCGACGACCTAGACGCGCAGATGCCTAAGCGAAAAGGTTTGCTGGCTTCGGATGATGACGAAGTTGGACACTTAAAGTCATCGTTAGAGTCGTATCGAGAAACTTTGCTCGAAAACAAAGCAAATGCGGAAAAGCGGTTTGAACGTCGCCGCCAGCGCGATCAGATTATTCTTGAAAAGATGGGCAACTTAGCGGAACAGCTGGATGGCGAGGCGCGCCACTTAATGCTTGGCGATATCGCACGCATGCGCGAGCTGTCTCAGGAAGAAGCCGGGGATAGAGAGGATTCATCAATCGAAATGATGTCGCTGGCATTCACGCGGATGTCTGACGAGGTGAATCAGCTGATTAAAGCTAAGACCGAAGACATGGAGGCAGCGCGAGACGAAGCCATTAGCGCTAACCGTAATCGAGCGCAGTTCTTCAATAACATGAGCCACGAGCTACGTACGCCGCTTAACGCTGTACTCGGCTATTCCGAGATGCTTCAGGAAGAGTGCGAGGACCTGGGCTATGATGATTTGCTGCCGGATATCGAGCGGATTAACAGCTCTGGGCGGCACCTCCTGGCGTTAATCAATGATGTGTTGGATCTGTCTAAGATCGAAGCCGGCAAGATGGAAATCTTCCCAACCAACTTCGATATCGAAAACGTTATCGAAATGTTGTCGGCAATTAACACGCCGTTAGCAGAGAAAACCGGTAACAAGTACTTTATTGAGAACGAGGTGACTGAAGGGGCCATGTTCTCAGACGAAACCAAGCTCCGTCAGATCATGACCAACTTCCTTAGCAACGGTTTCAAAAATACCGAAGAAGGCAGCGTGACACTGAGGATTCAGACCGAAGCGCCATCGGAAGAATTTGGTAGCAAGGAAATGATCCGTTTCTCTGTTGTCGATACGGGTACGGGTATTCCTCCTGAAGCGCTGGAAACCCTGTTTGATGAATTTACCCAGGTACAGACCTCGACTATGCAGAAGTCTGCGCAGGTGCAGGCAAGTACCGGTCTCGGACTGGCGGTTACGAAGCGCCTTGCGCAAATGATGGGCGGTACGGTAACCGTTACTAGCGAAATGGGTGTCGGCTCGAACTTTTCGCTGATCATCCCACGCAACGTCGGCGATGATGAGGAAGATTTAGCGGCCATCCCGGAGACGGATCCAAACACGGACTCGGGCCAACCTTATGTTGTGCTGATCGATGATGATCCGTCGATGCACGAATTAGTGAAGCGTACGTTGAACAAAGCCAATATAACGTTGGTTGGGGCTACGGATGGCGAGCGCGGTCTGCAGATAGTGAGAGGACGCAAACCCGATTTGATTTTGCTCGACGTGTATATGTCGGGCCGTGACGGTTGGTCGATTCTTCGTGAAATTAAGACCGACGAAACCATTCAGGATGTGCCGGTAGCCATGGTCACGCAGCTTTCTGAAGAGAAATTTGCTGAATCTCTGGGGGCGGACGGTTATTTCACTAAGCCCATTGATCGCTCTTCGTTTGTGAAAGAGATTAATCGCTTGCTCGGCTCGGATGCGGCAGAGCAGAAAGTGATGATTATTGACGACGATGCCAATACGCGTGAACTGCTTAGCCGAATCCTGACGGACGAAGGTTTTTCAACTATTACTGCGAGCGATGGCTTAGATGGTCTGGACCAAGTTACCGGCACCATCAACGATGCCGACCGTCCGCGATTGATTGTGCTGGATATAGAGATGCCGCGCATGGATGGTCTGCAGTTCCTGGATGCCTACGCGGAGCAAGTTGAAGAAGCCCAGCACGTGCCAATCGTGATCTTCTCAGGCAAAGACATGTCTACCACTCAGAAAGAGATACTGGAACAATTCGAAAATGTGAAAGGCTTTGTGCCGAAAGGCGACATGTCTAATCTCACGAATTTTATTTCTAATCTGGAGTTGCATCGAGGTGACTGACAGACTCCTCTTTAGATCATGAGCGAACGCAGCGGCAAATTTGACCTAGGCGGCCTTGGCAACAAAATAGGCTGGAAACGGCTGAAGTATCTGTTCGTAGTTAACACGCGCAAAAACGCTGTGTTTCCGCTATTAATGATGTTTGTTCTGCTGACTGTTTTCACCTTCATTGGTATGAGCGCCTACTATTTCGGCCTCTTGGAGCCGGAGTCACTTAAAGCTGAAGGGATTGCCGCCGAATACGATAACGGTTTCCTAGATACATTGTATTGGTCGCTTAAGCATATCTTGGATCCCGGTGCGTTCTCCGAAGACTACTCCGCATCGGGCTGGATTATCGCCATAGGCTTAGTCAATACGTTAGTTGGTTTGGTGATCGTTGGCGGTATCATCGGTTTTGTCATTAACCTGATCCAGAGCAGTATGGATGAACTGCGCCGTGGTGGTACGGAGGTGCAGGAATTCAATCACATCGTGATTTTGGGTTGGAACCGCAAAGTGATTTCCATCCTCAGGTTTTTCGAGGCATTGAAGCGCACCCAGCCGGTGGTGATTTTGGCGAACTCGGACATCGATATGATTTCCGAGGAAGTGCGGCTGGTAGAGCGGAGCTTTAAATATGTGCGGGTCATGCCGCAGCACGGATCGCCGACGCTGGCAACCGAATTGGAGCGCGTCGGCGTTCAAGAAAGCCGCGCGATCATCATGCTCGCGGACGAGGGCGCTGAAGGTAATATTCAGTCTAAGGACGTGCCAACCATCAAGACCTTAATGCAGCTCGAAAATCTGAGCTGGCGGTCTGGAAAACCCAATACCGTAGTTGAAATTACCGACCGCGAAAATGTAGATATCGCGGAAATCGCCACCAAGTCTACCGTTCCCATCGTGTCGAGTTCGGATTTTGTCAGCAAAACGCTGGTGCAATGTTCACGCTATCTCGGCTACTCCTATGTGTATGCGGATTTGTTTTCGTTTGGTGAAAACGAGATAGTTATTCAGAGCGTAAAAGGGTTCGAGAACAAGTATTTCGGCCAAGTGGCGCATGCGTTTAATAACTCGATTTTGCTGGGCGTCAGCTGGGTTGAAGAAAAAAACGGCGTCGAGCGTCGTATTGCTATTCTTAATCCCGAGCCAGATTACGAACTGTTCGATGACGAAGAGCTTATTATTTTGGCGCCGCCGGACGGTCCAGAGGCGGGCGTAGCGCCGGACACAGAGTTTGAGCCGAAAATGGATGTGTTGCCTTACGAAAGGCCTGTTTTTAGCAAGGTTTTGATTCTCGGTTGGAACGCGAGCATCAGCGACATTTTGCAGGAATTCGAAGGCCATGCCGTCGAGCAAATAGCGATCACAATCGTTAGCAGCTACTCGGCAGAGCGGGTCGCAGGGACGATCGGCGGCTATGCGGAAGGCAGCGGCAAGCAGGTTCGTGTTGCATACAAAACGGCGGACACGGCAAATCGAAAAATGTTGCGTGAGCTGGATGTGGCTAGCTATGACGACCTCATCGTGCTGGCAGATGAGTCGAACCCTGCTTACGACCCAGATTCACGAACTTCGCTAACCCTTTTGATGTTACGTGAGATTAAGGAAGTAACGGAAGGGGAATTCCCCAGCGTGACAGCCGAGTTTTATGACCAGGATACAAAGACGCTGTGTCGCGACACACCGTTGACCGACGCGGTAGTTAGTCCTGAATTTGTCAGCATGCAGCTGACGCACCTGTCTCGGCAACCGGTCTTGGCGTCGATTTATAAAGAGTTGCTGAGTGCCGGTGGTATCGAGATCGCGCTGCGGCCTTCCAACCTTTATGTGCCGTCCGATGAGCCCGTTGCATTTCAGGATCTCATCGTTGCGACACAACAAGTCAACGAAATAGTGATAGGCGTTTTGCTTGCAGAAAAGCGAGATTCATTAGAAATTAACCCGAAAAACGATAAGATATACACCTTCACAGACGAAGATCAGATAGCCGTGCTTGCGCAACAAGTATACTCATAGTTGACATAGACGGCGTGGCGCGAATCGTCTAACGTTAGAGGCATGGAGCGTAATTATGACTAAGATTCTGATTGTCGAAGATAACGAAATGAACCGCGACATGCTGTCCCGGCGTTTATCGCGCAAGGGCTATGACATAGAGATTGCGGTGGATGGTGCGGAAGGATTGGTCATGATGAGGAATAACACACCCGATCTGGTTTTAATGGATATGGGTTTGCCGGTCATGGATGGTTGGGAAGCGACAACACAGGCGAAAGCCGATCCATCGATTAAGGATATTCCAATCATCGCCTTAACCGCGCATGCGATGGAAGAGGATCGCCAAAAGGCGCTAGGTGCCGGAGCTGATGATTTCGATACGAAGCCGGTCAACCTGCAGCGGCTACTCGAAAAGATAGAAGCTAACCTGCCGGGATAATGGCCTGCCAAGGTCGAGCCTACGTTACTTAGGCCCGGCAGTGAGGTAACCGCAACGCGAGGACATCTAACGGGTTTAATGAAGACAATTTTTTCAGGGGCCTTCGTTCGTATTTGTCCTTAAAAGATAAAATTTCAGCTGTCCTTTCCAAAGCTCGTCAGCCCAAAAC
>DJYW01000151.1:14508-15912 GCA_002450255.1 Gammaproteobacteria bacterium UBA6968 | reverse complement strand
CTCGTCAGCCCAAAACCCGCCATCTCAAAACTCGCCAGCCCAAAACCCGGCAGTTTAGTCATGCTGTCCTGGTCGCTTTACTTATTAGCGTCCGGGCGCTGCCCCCAAAACAACCCCGCTTATTCCAGTTAGCTGTTATTCGTCATGCGCCGTGAACTCGTACGCTTCACGTTCTCAACAAAGCGGGTGTGCCGCCCAAATCGGAGCGGAACCCTGTTTGCAGCAATTCATTCTCGTCAGCAACAATGAACTTGGCCAGACGCTTGCCGTGGTCCGAGAGGGTTTCATAAATCTTTCTGGGCATGCAGGTTCGCAGCGGCTCGCGGAACCAGGGCGCGTAGTACTCGATATTTGGAATAGCGCGAATCTCACCGGATACATTCGGTGTACCGCCATGCCAGGCGCGGACATCGCGGATTAGAACGCTGCCTGCTTTCGCCGGTGAAACCGTGCTGTGTTTCATCCAAGCGGGTTCCTCGGCCAGCGTGGGCAGCGGCGCACGACTGTGCTGGCTGCCAGGAATCTGTCGCGTCGGCCCATTACTGTGAGTGAAGTCGGTGATTAAAAAGTTGCAGCAAATATACGGGCAGGGCAGATCACGAATGGTGAGCCCGCCGGTTGGATCGTAAAAAGAACCAAAGGTTGCGCCTTTGTGCACAAAGCGGTCGACAATGTCTGAGTGCAGCGGTTGGTAAAAAGTCGCACCTGGCAAGCAAAAGTCGCCGCCACCACCGCGAGTGATGTAATCGGGACTATCAAAAAGTGCGGTCAAAACGGGCGTTAGACGCGGTAGATCAATGAGCATGGCCCAGGCCGGATGATGCACCATATGTCCCGTCAAACTTGCCGCGCCGAATGAATAGCGGTGCGAACCACGGTTACCGACCCGATCTTTATCAAGCGCCAGCATTGCGCGAATGGAGCCAAACGTTCCCTCGCGCAGATGGGCAAGTTGATCGGTATCAAGCACGTTTTCAATAACAACAAACCCGTCGCGATAGAAGATTCGCACGGCGTCCTCAATCGCATCGGGGGCGACGATTTCCAGCCCTTGTAAGCCGTTGTGTGCTTCCAACTCGTCGCGCAACTGAGTGAATTCACCCGCTTCTCGAGCGACCCACCCTAATTGGTCTAGAGGCCTGGTTATTGCTGCGGGATCAGTCCGAAGTATTGGCCTGGTTTTTTTCATCGTCTGCCTATTTGATGTTGCGCGCGAGGTTTGCCGCGCGCAGGAATTGCCATACGATCTTTCGCCGTAGCGAGTGTCTGCTGCTTTTTCGCCGCGCTGCTCGCGCTATATATTGCTTCTCGAGACGCATTGTTATCGGGTCTAGCGCGGGACTTTGCGAGGATTTTGTCCTGGGATTTTGTCCCGGGACTTTCTCCCGGGACTTTCTCCTGGGA
>DJYW01000151.1:10094-14207 GCA_002450255.1 Gammaproteobacteria bacterium UBA6968 | reverse complement strand
GGGACTTTCTCCTGGGATTTAGCGCTTCGCATTATTAAAGGTCTGAATCAGCTTGCTATAGTCTGCCCCGTTCGGGCTATCTAGAAAGTCGGCTTCGCCGAGCAGCTGCGCCATGTTGTCTCCGTAAGTATCAATTAACTCTGTTCGATGGGTACGGTAATTCTCTACCGGCCGCATCATTAGTCGAGAGTACGTGATATGGCATACCACCCGTTTGCCCGTGGTCTCACGAGGATAATTGGAATGCCAAACGTTACCGTCCCAGATAGCAATAGAGCCGGCTGAGCATTCAATAGGTATTGCGCCGTTTAGCTCAGCGCACTCTGCATCAGTCGGATGTCGTCGGGTGGCGGCGCTGCCGGGAATAATCAAGGTAGCGCCATTTTCCTGAGTATAGTCATCGCACGCCCAGCACGCCGTAAGCAGCATGTTGTGCGCCGGAAACGGCGCTGGCAGCCAGTTATGGTCGGCATGCAAGCCGATGGATGGCGAGCCTTGTTGTCGCACGCTGGCGGCGACCTGGCTGAGCAGAAAACCTCGGCCGACAGAAAACTCTGCAATGGCGAGCAATTCTGGCAGCAATACGGCTGCGGCAAACACGGGGTCTTTATGGAGGAGCATATTTGCTCCGCCGGATTCTCCCGCAAGAGCAAGAATCGTGTCGCGTAAACGTGTATTGAGTGCTTGGCTATTTGCCGACTCAAGCACAGTCCAGCCTTGTTCCGCGAGCTGCCGACAGTTTTTGGCAATGCCCAAAGACTCAATGATCGGCCGCAATTCCGCAGAAATTTCCGCAGGCGGTAGCGTGTCCGTGAACCGTTTCAGTGATGTTTTTCCCATGATTTATCCCCCCCCTACTGTCATGTCGAATTCATGGTCTGGAAACGCAGTCGCAGTATCGAACCAGATTGTTTCGATACTGGCAAGTTGTCGCCATACAATGCGCGCTGCTAAGAGTTCGGTAGAGCCACCGCGCTGGCCTGAACTGGTTGCATCGGGCCCCGCAGATTGTGGTATTCGGCGTGGACAACAACTGGTACAAAAGGCGCTCATTTAACGGCATGACAAGAGGGCGAAAATGCTAACCAAAGAATTCATCAATCCGCACCCAATGGGATTTACCAACACCGTTGCGTACACCGCCAATGGAATCAAAACCATTCTGGTTTCCGGCCAGGTTGGCTACGCCGACGGTAAGATCGGCGAAACCTTCGAAGCGCAGGCTGATATCGCCCACGCGAATGTGCTGAAAGAGTTGCAGGCTGCCGGCGCTGGTCCGGAGGATGTCGTAAAGATTAATACTTACGTGGTCGATTTAGACAGTTCTCGCAGCAAAGCAGTGCAGGCTGCGAAAAGTCAGCTTTTCCCTCAGGCCGATCAACCTGCTTCCACTATGATTGGCGTTTCCGCACTGGTCTTTAAAGAACTGTTGGTGGAGGTCGAAGTCACGGCGGTGGTTGCGGTCTGAGGCGCGGCAAGTTTCACCACGGAACTAAGAAGTTTAGCGGCTCGTTGCAAGTCGCAACACTCAGCGAGGTGGCACTCAAGTGTCGTCTTGCTGGGCCTTGGGTCGCATGGGGCGAAAGGGCTGTAGCAGTTGGCCGAAGTAATCATCGGGCATCGCCGAATCGATGCCATAACCCGCAGGTTTTTGATTGGGCGGCAGGTGATAGGTGCCAAACAGCCAATCGAAAACAGGCAGCGCTCCAGCGTAATTTTTGTCGCGAGCTTCTAAGTCATCGGCATGATGCCAATGATGGTATTCCGTTGTAACCCAAATCCCGTCTAGGAATTTCAGTCGCCAGCCCAGGTTGGCATGAATGGTCATATCCCAGAGCGCATTAAAAACCCCAAGCAGTAATAAATCGACGAGATCGAAGCCGGTGATGAGCATAGGCACGCCGACACAAAAAGACATAAACAGCGCGTCAAGCGGGTGACGGCGTTCGCCGCCCAGCCAATCGAGATAAATCACCGAGTGATGTACTGCATGAAACCGCCATAAAATAGGCATTTCGTGGCTGAACCGGTGGCCCCAGTAAATTAAAAATTCCTGCACAATGAGGGCACTGATGGCCTGTGCGAACAGCGGCAGCGATTGAATGAACTCGTGCGTGGCATCGATCCGCAGTGGTTGAAGTAAAGGAAAGATCAGTGCTACTGGCAGATAAGCCAGTAACCCGGTAAGCAATACATGCATTAGATCGGTAACAAAATGTGGACGCAAAAAAGGTTGCGCGTGGCGTGGCATCAAGCGTTCCAGAGGCACTAGAACGCAAAGCCCTAATGCAAAGAAAGCGAAGACGCCTGGGTCGCCAGACTGCCAAGCCTGATAGGTATAAAACAGCAAAAGACAAGCGATAATAGCGCTAGAAAGTGTCATCGCCAGCCTGTTTGCGAACAAGCTAGATACAGTACGAGCAAGGGTTGTAGGATTAAACACAGCCGACTCTCCAAACAGCAGAGACCGTTATACAAAACCTGCGTAAAGTTTGCATCTTTTATGGAGCTCACCAAAAGTTGATGTGGACTCGGAATCCCGAATTTGCTGCCCAGGCGTCAGGCGCTAAGGTCCGCCGCAGGCTGTCTCTGGCTATCTCTGGCTATCTCTGGCTGGGTTCAGGCGATCCGTGTGGAGGGTGTGTTTGGATGCTAGGAATTAAGGTGTCGCAGATCGGATCCATGCGATTTACCGGAGCAAGTGAACAAGGGGAGTCCTGTTGGCCATGCAATGCATTATTTACCGCATTAAAAACTTTAATAAGAACACCACTGAGACCGGCACTGTGACCGCCGCTAAGTCCGCTACTAAGAACAGCGCCAAGCGAGGTAGTTCTCGCAAAGCCGCGGGTAGAGCCGTGGACAGAGTCATCTTTGTCTCGCGGATATGGCAAAGAAAAATCCATGTGACGCTAGCTGTAACGTTTACCGTCTTCATTCTCGTGGCTTGCGGAGGCGGCGGAGGCAACGAAAGCGCGACTCCGCTGCAAAGTGGCGGCACAACAGGGTCTACTTCACAAACCTCGGCACAATCTACCAACCAGGCGCAGAACACCCAAACTGAAGCGGGCTGTGATGAAACCTCTTTGCCGTATTCCTGCCAACTCAATCATGGCGGCCTAACGCGTACCTACAAGCTGCAGTTACCCTCAGACTACAGTGCTAACGAGCCGCTACCGCTGGTTCTGAACTTACACGGTTATGGCGGTAGCGCGGTGGGTCAACACAGTTACAGTCGATTAAACCGCCTCATTAATGAGCAACGTTTCATCTTGCTATCGCCTCAGGGCAGCTTGCTGGATGGCACGACACATTGGAATGTCGGCGGTTGGACCTCGGCCAGCACCGTGGATGATGTTGGCTTTATAGACGCACTCATCACCGCGGTAAGCGAAGGCTATGCTGTGGACGGCCAACGGGTGTACAGCACGGGTATGTCCAATGGCGGCTATATGAGTTTTTTGCTGGCTTGCCAACTCAGCCATCGTATTGCTGCAGTTGCCTCGGTTACCGGCGCGATGACACCGGAAACGTACAATCAATGTGCGCCCAGCGAAGCCGTTGGGATATTGCAGATTCATGGCACTGTGGACGATGTAGTGCCTTACGCGGGGAATGGCTGGAGCCGTTCCATTCCGGACGCGATGGATTATTGGGTTGGGCATCATCAGTGCGACGCCACTGCGAGCACTGACACACTCGTCGACGTAAACGGTGATACTGCGCAGCCGCGTCGCTATAGCTATCGCAACTGTGCCGACAATGTCGGCGTCGAGCACATTGAAATGGTGGCCATGGGGCATGTATGGCCGGCAATCATTCGTGGCGATGACATAGCCGGTGGAGAAGTCGTGTGGTCGTTTTTGCAGCGGCATACGCTTGCGGGCGGTATGCCATAGTATTTGCTCGGTCAGCCCCTTCGGTTGCTCTGATAGCAGTGGCGTGTGCTCTCGATTCAACTCGCCGCAAATGCGCAAACTAATATCTGCTTGGCGCTAAAGTTGAGCAACTGCCAAGCAACTCGCAATTAACTTCCTCGCAGATTCTAAGTAAGGCAGCTCCCGGGCCTGCTGGTTGCGATGACTTTCGCGGAAAATTTTCTATCACCTAATA
>DJYW01000151.1:0-9741 GCA_002450255.1 Gammaproteobacteria bacterium UBA6968 | reverse complement strand
CCTAATATTTTCTATCACCTAATACTAGGATGTTTGCACAGATTGTGATGGAATCAGCTCGGGAGAGGGGTTTCCCAGTAGCGATAGAGCAGTATTTTGACGGATATATCTCTCGAAACAGTGTCGTAGACTAACTAGGGCTGCGCGCGGTTTAGGCGGATGCAGCGTCCCAGGTGCGACAGTCTCTTGGCTGCGAGGTTAAACAGTAGGTTTTGCTGCTTTTAAGAAAAACTGCGAACTGTCTGGCATTCGCTCGCTTAGGTCGCTACCGCGTCGTATCACTGTGTCTCGCTGTCTCAGGTGTCGCGCTTCGAAACCTTTGTAAAATATGGGTATCGATCGAGAATAGTCGTGGTGCAACGTGCGTTCGTCGTAACTAATTACAATAATGCCGGTCTGTTCAGGCGAACTTTGGCATTGTGTTTTCTGTTTGCCGAGTCCGATTGCATTGCTTTGGCCTTGCCGCGTTTCTTTAACTTGGGCTTCCGTAACTTACGTTTCTCTCAATTAAACGTACGTTTCTCCAGCTTACGCGGCCACTTCCTGCGGCTTTGCAACCTTGCTGGTTGCCTGCTTTTCGGATTCAGCGTATTGGCTAATAATATGGCCGCACATGGCGATGCTTACCCCTACAAGCACGGCATGTCTTATCTTGAACCCCTTAAATACCCCAGCGATTTCGCCCATTTCGAATATGTAAACCCGGATGCGCCGCTCGGCGGTTGGCTGCGTTTCCCCGAGCTCGGGACCTTCGATAACTTTAACTTCATGGTCGACAAAGGCCGACGCGCGTTTGCCTCGGAAGCGCTGGGAATTCGGACTTTCACTACAGATTCGTTGATGCAAAGCAGCTACGACGAGCCAGCCAGTTTCTATGGCCGTTTAGCTGACGGGGTTTGGATTGCTGACGATTACAAGGAATTTGCTTTTCGCATACGGCCAAATGCCAGGTGGCACGATGGCTCACCCCTTACCGTGGATGACGTGGTGTTTTCATTTAATCACTTCAGAACCAAAGGCAATGCTGGCATTCGCACCGCGCTTCGAGATTTGGCCGAGGTCAAAAAAATAAGCCCGAACGAAGTGTATTTCGCGGTGCGTGAAGAGGCGGAGGGGAATCCGATTTTGCCTTTCGCGGTTGCTCAATTTGCGATTCAGTCGGAACAATATTGGTCTACCCGAGATCCCACCAAAACGACGATTGAACCGCCGCTTGGTAGTGGCCCTTATAAAATCAAAGAATTTGTTTTGGGACGCTATTTGATCTACGAGCGGGTTGAAGATTATTGGGGTGACGACGTACCGGCGATGCGTGGCCGGCACAATTTTAAGTATTTAAAGTGTGATTACTATCGCGACGAATCAATTATGGTGGAGTCCATCAAGGCGGATGTGATTGACTTGCGCCATGAAGCGGTTTCTAAGCAGTGGATGACGCAATATAACTTTCCGGCGGTAACCGAGGGTTATTTCAACCGCGAGTTGGTCTACTTGGATCGGCCTTGGGGCATGTGGTGGCCCATCATTTGGAATGTTGAGAAACCGCCACTAGACGACATTCGGGTGCGCGAAGCGCTGTGGAATATGCATGATTACGAGTGGGCGAATCGCGTGCTCATGTACGGGTTCTATGATTATGCGGGAAGTTATTTTTTTAATTCGCCAATGGCGCATCAGGGTTTGCCGTCAGAAGCGGAGCTGGCGCTGCTCAGGCCACTTCGCGAACAAGTGCCTGAGCGGGTCTTTACACTACCCTGGCAGCGGCCTGATTCTGATGGTTACGGTCGCAACAGAGAACGTGTGAAACGTGCACTCGCACTGTTTCGCGAGGCCGGCTTTGAGTTGGTAGATGGCGTTATGACAAATGTCGCTACCGGCAAACCACTCACGCTGGATTTTATCTTTGTTTCTTCGTTCAACCTGCGCAAGGCGATGCCGTTTGTTGAGGCCTTGAATCGAATCGGTATTACTACCACTGCGCGCGCGCCAGAAGTATCGAACTGGATTTACCGCATGCAGAGCGGCAATTTTGAGGGTGGCGACGCACTCTATATTCCTTCCACCACGCCCGGCCTGGCATTGCGCAACTGGTTTAGCAGCGAGTCGGCTGATATGGCGTATTCGCAAAACTGGATGAATATTCGCAATCCGGCTGTCGACACGTTAATTCAAAAGGTGCTCGCCGCTACTAATAGCACCGAATTCTACGCTGCAACACGAGCTCTGGACCGTGTGCTGTTGTGGAATTTCTATTGGATCCCAGACAATGGCATGCCCGGATATCGTCTCGTACATTGGGATCGTTTTGGTAAACCGGACCACACCATTGCGCTCAACCAGGGTGAAGTTTGGTTGGACACTTGGTGGTGGGATCAGGCGAAAGCCGATCGCGTCGCCGAAGGTATGGCCAGGCTAGACGGAGATTAGTTGATGGGACGTTATATCGCTAAACGACTGCTGCTACTTGTGCCCACCATCATTGCAATCGTACTCATCAATTTCACGCTGGTGCAATTTGTTCCCGGTGGACCTATTGAACAAATCATTTCCAAGCTAACTGTCGGCAATATTTCAACAACGGCGAATGTTACCGGCGGTGGTGATGTCGGCGCTGACGCTTCAGCGACCGACGCGCTGTCGGACAACTACGGCCTTGACCCAGAGTTGCTCGAAGATCTGGAGCGCCAGTTCGGTTTCGATAAACCACTGCATGAGCGTTTTTTTACCATGCTGTCCGGCTATGTGGTATTCGACTTTGGCGTGTCTTACTTTCAAGATGTGCCAGTGCTTGAGTTGATCCTCGAACGGCTACCGGTATCCATGTCCTTGGGGTTGTGGGCGCTGCTTATTATTTACGGCGTTTCCATACCCCTTGGTGTGCGCAAAGCGGTACGCGACGGCACACGCTTTGATGTGGCGACCAGCTCACTGATATTTGTTGGTTACGCGGTGCCTGGATTTTTGTTTGCTATCGTTTTGCTGGTTTTATTTGCTGGTGGTGGCTACCTGGAAATATTTCCGCTGCGCGGTCTAGTTTCCGAAAATTGGTATGCGATGTCCTGGTCGGACAGAATTCTCGACTATCTCTGGCATCTGTGTCTGCCCTTAATCGCACTGACCATCGGCGGTTTCGCCACTCTCACCATGTTGACCAAAAACTCGTTTCTCGAAGAGTTGGGAAAGCAGTTTGTGCTTACCGCCCGTTCCAAGGGTCTCAACGAAAGACAAGTGATGTATGGCCATGTTTTTCGCAATGCCATGCTGGTGGTGATCGCCGGCTTCCCGTCTGCCTTTGTGGCGATATTGTTTACCGGTTCGTTGTTGATCGAAATCATATTTTCGATCGACGGGATGGGCCTACTGACTTACGACGCAATTATTAAACGGGATTATCCGATTATGTTTGGCAACGTTTATATCCTGACGCTTGTTGGGCTGCTCATGCATTTGCTGAGCGATTTGATTTACGTTCTGGTCGATCCGCGTATTGATTTCGAAACGCGTTAGGTGCCGCAGATAGGATGAATAACAGAGTCTAGCCATGTCCACATTATCGCAGCGTCGCTGGCAACAGTTTCGAGATAACAAGCGAGCCTATCGGTCGGCTGTGTTGTTTCTGATTCTGTTCACGATTTCTTTGTTTGCCGAGTTTGTTGCTAACGATAAGCCTATTCTGATGTATCACAATGGAGAGTTTTGGACGCCAGTTTTGGCTGATTATACCGAGCGCGAGCTTGGCGGCGAAATGGAAACGGCTGCCGTTTATTGGGATCCCTATGTTCAGGATCTTGTTGCTGAGTCCGGCGGTTGGATGGTCTGGCCGCCTATTCCTTATAGCTATAAAACTGCAGACATGTATTTAGCTGGACCAGCGCCGATGGCGCCGAATAGTCGGCATTGGCTTGGCACCGATGACGCCGGTAAAGACACCCTTGCGCGGCTGATTTATGGGTTTCGAATATCCGTTTTGTTCGGTCTTTTGTTGACTCTAATCAGCAGCGCTATCGGTGTCGCCGTTGGCGCTGTGCAGGGTTATTTTGGTGGATTAGTCGATTTGTTGGGTCAGCGTCTGGTTGAAATTTGGTCCGGTCTGCCGATCCTAGTGATTCTGATTATTCTGGCTAGCATTGTGGAGCCTAGTTTTTTCTGGTTACTGGGTTGTTTAGCAGCCTTCAGTTGGATGAGCGTGGTGGCGGTGGTTCGGGCAGAATTTCTCCGTACGCGAAACTTCGAATATGTGCGCGCTGCCAAAGCGCTTGGTGACCATGATTTGTCTATTATGGTTCGCCATGTGTTGCCTAATGCCATGACTGCTGCACTGACCTTCTTACCGTTTATTCTAAGTGGCGCGATTACTGCTCTGACTGCGCTGGATTTTCTAGGCTTTGGTTTACCTGCCGGGTCGGCTTCTCTTGGCGAACTGTTGAATCAGGGCAAGCGCAACTTGCAGGCGCCATGGCTTGGGATAACCGGGTTTGTCACCGTAGGCCTGATGCTGACGCTGCTTATTTTTGTGGGTGAGGGTATCCGCGATGCCTTTGATCCACGTAAAACCCTGACTCGGTCAACAGCAGACTAACTCGTCTAGGAGGCTATGTGAGCGAGCATTTGGTAGAAGTTGTGAATCTTAGCGTAGCGTTTGGTCAGACTACAGTTGTCTCGGATGTCAGTTTTAGCATTGCCGAGGGAGAAACCGTCGCCTTGGTAGGTGAGTCCGGTTCGGGTAAAACCGTCACTGCACTGTCTATTCCACAGCTTTTGCCGTACCCCTATGCATCGCATCCGCAGGGCAGTATTCAACTCGCTGGCGAGGAGTTAATTGATGGGGGTACGACTAAGCTGTTAGCGATTCGCGGTTCAGAGGTGGCTATGATCTTTCAGGAGCCCATGACATCTTTAAATCCGCTCCACAACATCGGGCGTCAGGTATGCGAGATGCTTGTGCGTCGAGGTATCCTGGCCAAGCAAGATGTGGTGGCCAAAACCCGTGAGCTTTTTGATTTGGTCGGACTCGACGAATCCGTGCGAGTCGATGCTTATCCTCATGAATTGTCGGGCGGACAGCGTCAGCGGGTCATGATTGCTTTGGCGCTGGCACAGGAACCGAAGCTGTTGATTGCCGACGAGCCAACTACTGCGCTCGATGTGACGATTCAAAAGCAGATACTGGATTTACTAAGGAATTTGCAGGCACGTCTGAATATGGCATTGCTCTTGATTTCTCACGATCTAACAGTTGTCCGCAGCTTGGCAGATAAAATCTGTGTGATGAATCAAGGCAAAATCGTTGAGCAAGGCGACGCACAGCAAATTTTTGAAGCGCCACAACACGAATACACACAGCAGTTACTCGCAGCCGAGTTTTTGTCGCCGCCGCCTGAAGTGGCTGGCGCAGCGGTACAACCCGTCGCGGAACTCGAAGATGTGCAGGTGCGTTACTCGATTGGGCGAAGTTGGTTTGGTAAAGAAAGCTTTAATCAAGCAGTAAAAGGCGTTTCGCTGCAGGTCAATGCCGGCCAAACCGTCGGCGTTGTGGGCGAATCTGGCTCCGGCAAAACGACACTGGGTATGGCCCTACTGCGAATGATCAAAAGTGATGGCCGCATTGTCTTTTTAGGTGCCGACTTAACGATGCTGCCACGCAAGGCATTGAAGCCGGTTCGCCGGGAACTGCAAATCGTGTTTCAGGACCCGTTTGGCAGCCTGTCACCGCGAATGAATATCGCGCAAATCGTTGGCGAAGGCCTACGCATCCATGAACCAACGAAGACGCTTGAGCAGCGCAACGCGCAAGTCGCGGAAGTGCTCCAGGAAGTTGGCTTGGATGCAACCATGCTGGAACGCTATCCCCATGAATTTTCCGGCGGGCAGCGCCAGCGGATTTCCATTGCGCGGGCGCTGATCTTAAAGCCGAAGCTTATCGTCATGGACGAACCGACCTCCGCCCTAGACGTATCGGTGCAGGCTCAGATTGTGGAGCTTCTGCGCGACGTTCAGCGCAAGTATCAGGTTGCTTATCTGTTTATCAGTCACGACTTGAAGGTCGTGCGGGCGCTGGCGCACTATCTTTTGGTGATGAAAGAAGGTCGCGCAGTGGAGCAGGGAATCGCTAGTCAGATCTTTGCCGCACCCCAGGATCCGTACACTCAGAAACTGTTGGATGCCGCCTTAACCTAGCAGAGTCTGACAACCAAGAGCCTTTGCTATGCGAAAGCCTCAAGCGTTCTGTCGCTAATCCGCTTAATCTATCAAGTCCTACCGATGCGGGTTGCATTCAAATGATCGTCATCTTTTGGTTATAGCTTCGGGATGGAAAGCGATGTGCAAGGTATAACGCACATGATTCTGATTGAAGCACAACGGGGAACTGGCCAATGCAAGAGCTAAGTAACGACATTGCTAGCAGTGAAAGCACCGAAGGAGCTCAGTCTCTGCCTTTCGAATTTAGAGGCGACGGAGTTGAGTATTTCAAGATATGGATAGTGAATGTGCTGCTGACTATTCTGACCCTCGGCATTTACTCGGCCTGGGCGAAGGTTCGTAGTAATCGTTACTTTTACTCAAATTTTTATCTCGATGGGGAGAGCTTTCGTTACTTGGCAAACCCTATTACGATACTGAAAAGCCGTATTATTGCCGTGCTCTTGTTCGTTGTTTATTTGGTCTTGGTCAACTACTCAACCTTGGTGTCGACGCTGAGCGTGGTGGCGGTGATGCTTGCTTCCCCTTTTTTTATTGTGCGCAGCATCGCGTTTAGCAACCGAATGACCGCTTATCGAAACATCCAGTTTCGGTTCCGTGGTGATTATCCTCAAGCTTTTGCGGCCATTATTGGTTGGCCAATCCTGGGAGTGTTGACGCTAGGCATTCTCTACCCCTTCTCAATGCGTAAACTGAACGAGTTTATCGTTAACAACAGCAGCTACGGCACAGCTCGCTTTCAATTCACAGCAAAGACTAACGATTATGTTGTTATCCTTTTGCGCTTTATATTAATAATGTTGCCAGTAGGCTTTTTTGGCGGGATTTTCCTGAATTTCGTGCCGCTCGTGGGTGCATTTATTTTGGTTGCTGGCTATATGGCAGGGATGGCATTTTTGATGACACGCACGACTAATTTGTATTTCAACGCGTCGCAGCTCGGAGCGCATGGTTTTGACTCGCGTTTAGAGATTCCCGGATTGCTTAGCATTTACGCGACCAATTTTTTACTAACCGTGATAACACTTGGTCTGTTCCTGCCGTTTGCCAGGGTTAGATTGGCTCGGTATCGGGCTAATTGCCTGACACTTTTAGCAGCAAGTTCTCTCGATGGCTTTATTGCGGCGGAACAGGAGCAAGTGAATGCCTTGGGAGAAGAGTTGGGAGAAGTGTTTGACTTTGATATTGGTGCAATTTAGTGCCGCGGCCGGCCAGAGTCAGCAGTGAGGGTTGGATATGCTTGAAGGTAAATTCGCGGACGGCCAAGATTCTTCCATCATTGCGGCGCGGTTACGGCGAGAGAACGATCGATTGGTCGTGGTCGATCCCGATGGCCGAATATTGACGCAATCCCCAATGGCAGCCGTCGTCGTCTCGTCGCGTCTCGGCAATACTCCGCGTACCTTGGCATTTTCTGAAGCGGTTTTTGAAACGGATGATAACGATGCGGTTGATCGGCTTTTTGCAGGTAGCAACAGGGTCGGGGCGTTGCTACATCGCCTGGAATCACACCTTGTTTCGGTAGCCATCGCCGCGGTGATGACTCTGGGCTGCATCTATTGGGCTGTCACGGCAGGTATTCCGGCAGCGGCGTCGCATATTGCATTTGCCTTGCCCGCAGAAGTCGTCAATCAAATCGGTGCATCCAGTCTAGATTTGCTCGATGAACTGCAGCTCGAGCCGACCGAGTTGTCAGAGTTAGAGTTGGCTCATGTTAGAGCGGTCTTGGCTCCGCACTTGCTTGGACGTGAGCACAGTTTGCACTTTCGTAAGTGGTGGCCGAACGCCCTGGCGTTGCCCAATGGCAGCATCGTTTTCACTGATGGTTTGGTCGACCTGATTGAGTCGGACGAAGAATTGATAGCGGTGGCTTATCACGAACTAGGCCATGTGGAGAATCGACATTTCTTAAGAAGTTCAATTCAAGCATCTACTATAGGCATCGCACTATTTTTGATCACCGGAGATGTCACCAATATGGATCTGCTGGTAACGGTGCCGGCTTTGCTCGCGAATTTCGCATACTCTCGCGAAGCTGAGTTGGAAGCTGACCGTTATGCGATGGATGCAATGTCTGCTAACGGAATCGATATCGCTCACCTAAAGAATATCCTACTTAAGCTAGAGCGGTATGCTGGTGCTTTTGATGACACTGACGAGACGGACGATTCGGACAACACGACTGGCGTAGACGAGAGCCTTTTTAGCAAGACATCCCGCTACCTTTCTACACATCCCTCCACGGCGGAGCGGATGGAGCTGATCGATGCCTATATGGCCGCCCAGAACCAGTAAATTCTGAGTCACCTACAATTTTTCTAGTTTGTTGGGTGATTTCGCTTGCTAGTTTTTGCAGCCTATTCGAGTATTCTAAGCTACAAACATTGCTATACCAGGGGCAGCCGATGCAAACGGTCGTTGTGGCGCTAATAAAAATACTCTTTGCGCCGATTACTTTTGGTTTACTTTTTCTGGGCCCTTTATTAGGCGAGCTATTCGCTTTGCTGGGACTCTTTGCGGATGCTTCCTTGCGAATGGGGATCGCGATAGGGATCGGTGGTTGCCTTGGAATAATGGCGCAGATTAGAGGTAGCTGGGTATGGCTGAAGCGATGAACGTTGTGCGGTGGGACGGGTTAACCGAGGCGGAGTTGGACGCAAAAGAGCGCGCAATCGCCGCTAAATACATGCGGATTTTCCCGTGGGGTGCAGTTTTGTGGGGCATCGGCAATACCCTAATTTGGTTGGCGTTGTGGCCGCTTGTCTTTATGGATCTTGTACCACTATGGGTCGCCGCTCCCATCGCTTTTTTAAATGTTACCGCAAGCTATTTACCGTCCCATGAGGCGCAGCACAGCATTATCGCTCGTGAAGGCCAACCATTGCGATGGCTTAATGAATTAGTTGGACACGTAGCGTTGATTCCGCGCGCAGCGTCATTTCAATTTTTGCGTTACACCCATTTTGAGCATCATCGGCATACCAATAATCCAGAGCTTGATCCGGATATATCGATCCACGCACCCAATCGAAAAGCGTTTTTCTTCAACGCTTGCAGAGAAATACTGATGCCCTCTGATCAGAGAGGCGCGACTTATCAGGCGACTTTAGAGCGTGTTAACCGGCCTGATTTAGTGCTGCCGGCTCTGCTGATGCGAGCCGGATATATGCTGGTATTGCTCGCTGCTGCGGTCAGTGGTCATGCGTTAGAAGCGGCTTTGCTGTGGTGGCTGCCTTTGCACTTTGCGCAGGTTTATACCGATTACTATTTGAGCTGGAAGCCGCATCATCCTGGCGAGGAAACCAGCCGCTATCGCGATACCCGCAGTTTCGGCAGCAATTTTGGCAATATCGGTTCTTCTGGCATGCAATATCACATTGTGCATCACCTTTATCCGCGCATACCGCTGATGCAAACCCCTGCAGCGTATCGTGAGCTACTGCCTATTCTGCAGCGTAAAGGCTGCCAACTTGATCTTTGATGCATCGTTTGCAAACAAATCTAAAACCCAACAATAAAAATAAGCTGTCTAGTTAATGG
>DJYW01000014.1 GCA_002450255.1 Gammaproteobacteria bacterium UBA6968 | reverse complement strand
AAGCTCACCCTTATCCAAAAACACTGGCGACCAAGCGGGCGCTTGCTCGAATCCGGCAGGATCAATGGTTTCTTCGCCAAACTGATCGATGTATTCAGGTATCTCTACGCCGTCAACCACACTGGTGGCTTGGGTAGGCTTGATCCAGGTTGTGGTTTCACCGCGGCCCGCCATAGCATTCGACATGCCCCAGGTGGAACTGCCGCGTACGCTTATAAACGCCTGATCACCAACATTACCTGTGGTAAAACTGAGGCTGTTGGTTTCCTGGTCGTAAGCAACCTGAACACCGGACACCTGGGCGCCATCGACTGATTCAAGTTGATTAATCTGACGCTCCAACTCACTAGTGAAGGTGTCCATAGTGTAATTTTCACTGACCGGCAGGCTAATTGTTCCTTTAACGTCGTTTACATTCACCTCAAAGGTATTGTTGTCTGCGCCAACAGAGAAAACGCCCTCAACGTTGGTACCTATTGGCCCTCCGCGGGTAACCGCCGGCAATGAATCAAGGCCTCGAACAGCGGCGTCGGAAGTCACAACATTCACTGCAGGATCTGCCTCAGTTACGGCAAACCCTAGGAACGTCGCGGCGGCTGCATTGAAATTAGGGGCAGCCTCGGTACCGGTGTCAAAATTAAGTTCAATTTCTGAGCTATCGCCGGTGGTTCCGGACGCGACCGAAAAAGTATTCGTCGCATTGTTATAGGTCACTGCGATACCGTAGCGTTGCTCATCCGCAGGACGACGCAACTCACCGTTGGCAATAACTACCGCCGGGTCGCCTGACGTATCCACCGAATAAAAACCATCCTCATCAACCGCGTTAGGTACGGCATCCAACTGGAACAAATCGTTGGTTTGACCGTTGCTGCCTTGTAATGACAGATCGGCAAGCGCACCTTCTACCTGATAAGTAAAGGATCGGGCGACCGCATCGTAACCAACCGTTACTGCTCCAGCGCCTAATTCAGCGTCGATCTGAGCCTGAATAGCAGCGACAATTTGGTCTTCGGTGGCTTCAGTCTGCGAAAGCAAATCGGGGAAGTCATCTGTTAAATCAATGGCGATTGTTGTTTCTGCATCACCATCGTTGTAAACCGCTTCGAAAGTACGGTTAGCCTCTGTCGATAAGTCAAAATAACGCTTGTCACCAAACTCGTCGTTCAGCTGACCTTCAATGAACTCGGCAATTTCGTTTCCTGTAAAGGCCTTATCCTGCTGCGCCAACGCCAGAAGATTCAGCATTACTGGATTGCCTGAGCCGTCTACATCTATTGATGCGAATTCGGTTAAAGCCGCTTCATCAAAAGTGGGATTTTCGTCAGCTAAATCATTGAAGAAGTTAAATCCTTGCCCAAACCCGAGCTGGTTCGGCACAACCTGACCTTCCAGGGTGGCCGGTACGGAATCCCTAACGTCCGTCAAACCGTCTAAGGTGAATTTCTGGCTCTTTGCATTCACCAGCTCATTTTGTATCTCTGAAAATGGCTTCAACTCACCATATTGATTGATGTAAAGCGCTTCACCATCATTGTTTTCTGCGGGCTGTAGATCTGGAACAACCCGCTGACCATCGATGAACATATAAGTCTGCCATTTGCTCGCAGGCTCATTCGCAGTCGGATTGTTGGTCGAGCCGCCGACAGTGTCCGCCGAGGCATTAGCAGTCTTTACGTAATAAACGTTGGCCAAATAGGATTTGCCCGCCTGATCGTATACCGTGATTGCTGACGACTTATTATAGGTTGTTGCGTCGTTTATATTGAATGGCGCATCAATCACTGCCGCATCAGCCGGTAAATTGAGCTCAAACCCAATGTCGGTTGTTTGATCAGCCTCACCGGTTGTTCGGGCAGGAATAGATAAGCCGATGAGTTCGTCGCCAACGGGTTTACCCACTGCATCCACCTGCGAAGCCATGAGTAGACGGCCTCCCGAGTCTACCACGCGTCCTTGCTGGTCCAGGGTAAACGCGCCACTGCGGGAATAGACGTCGGTATTGCCATCGGCAGATTTCATCGGAAAAAACCCGTCTCCGGAAATCGCCAGATCAAGCGTGTTAGAAGAAAATTCAATGCTACCTTGGCTGAACTGTTGGCGAATGCCGTTTAAGGCAACACCTTGTCCCACTACGGAGCTTTGCTTTTGAAGCGGGGACGTCGCGAAAATGTCGCCAAAGGAAGCTTTCGACTTTTTAAAGCCAGTCGTGCCGACATTAGCAATATTGTTACTAGATACAGACAACTCCGTATTCGCCGCTCGCAAGCCGGTTAATGAAGTGAAAAATGACATGCGTTAATCCTCAATCGGAGATTTTTGAAACAAGGCTAAGCGGAACGACTTCGCCATCAGTCGTTTCCAAGAGCGCTTCACTGCTTAATTCGTCCCATGAAACGCCACGAATACGCGCTTCAGAAAAAACCGGCACGCCTTGGGCTCTACCGCCATTAAAGGCGTCAGCGCGGAAGGTATAGTTGCCAGGTTGCGTCGGCGCGCCGGTTGCGTCGCCACCATTCCAAACAAATGGCACTGAACCCGCCTCCTGATAACCGAGCGCGATTTTATTTACGATCTCACCTGTATCAGCGTTGATTACGCTAAGCTCCACGCTCTCGGCACCAACGGGTAAGTCGATGTAACCTTCTATCGGCTGTCCACCAGCTTGTGCAAAACTTTGCTGCGGGAGGAATACGCCCTTACCGATTAATGATGCACCCCGCATAATGGTTTCGCCGCGTTGATCATTTACGAAACGATCAAGTGAAGAGGCCATCGACGTGGTCGCTTCCAATGACGAGAACTGGGCTAACTGCGCAATGAAATCCTCATTTTTAACGGGATCCAGCGGGTTCTGGTTTTGCAGCTGTGTGGTAAACAACTTTAGAAAAGCATGCTTGTCTAAAGGGTCCTCAGCCTGGCCCGCTTGAGCGGGATTAGCGATATCAGCGAACATTTTGACATTAGATACGTTAGCGTAATCCATAGTTACTACTTCCTTAGAATCTCGAGGGTGCGCATAGACAGCTGTTTCGCTGTGTTCATTGCTTCGATGCTGCTCTCAAAAGAGCGGCTCGCTTGCGTGATTTCTACCATTTCTAGCATTGAGTCGACGTTGGATGGATAGACAAAACCGTTATCATCAGCGAGAGGATTTTCAGGCTGATAAGTAGCCGGCACGATCTTTTCGTCTTCATATTCAGAACCGATGCGCACGCCTCCTTCAGTTTCGCGGCGACGGTCATCAACCGTGTTTTGTAAGATGGTTTGAAACTCCACGCGCTTGGCCTTGTAGGCTTGCTCCTGGCTACCGGCCAGAACGTCTGCGTTAGCGATATTTTGCGCGGAAAGAGACAAGCGACGGGATTGTGCATCCATCGCTCCGCCCGCAATTCCAATTATACTTTCTAGACTCACAGGGTTATCTCCTTAAATTAAGATCTAAGCAGCTCTAGGGCGAGCTGGTTTAATTGATTGGCCTGACTCAGCATTGAAGTGCCCGCTTGCTGCAACACTTGCGCTTTAGCTAAACGTGCGGATTCCAAGGCGAAGTCGGCGTCAGCAATCCGAGATCTAGCCGATTCGGTTTTTTCAGCAACGTTCATCAGGTTGAGGATTGAGTATTCCAACCGATTTTCTATAGCACCCAAATCGGCACGCGTTTGTGCAACGTGGTTTAGCGCCGCATCAGCGGTAGCTATAGCTGCAGTGGCACCCGCAATAGTCGAAATGTTTAAGGATGAAACAGTGTTCAAACTAGAACTTTCATCCTGGAAATAACTTACTTTGCGAGCACCGAGGACGGAATTATTGGCGTCGAGATCCAGGGCAACGCCTGCGGCCGATTGGAGCGTAAAGCCTCCTAACGAAGCCGCTCCGGTTAAGCGAAGCTGTTCACCTCGAGCACCGGTGATCGTATTGTCAGCATCAAGAGCTACCTCGACACCGGCTGCGGTTGCAAAAGTAAAATCGCCTAACCCGGCAGAACCTACCAACCGAAGTTGCTCGACGTCGGCGCCACCGACAGCGCTAGCGGTAAGCAGCCCAGTTAGGTCGGTTGCGTCAATCGCAGCCTGAAACGCTGCAGCGGTTGGTTCTGCTGGCGTGATCGTGTACTCCTCACCGCCGGCATTAATGACATATGAGGCATCGGTTAAATCCGCGAGAGCATCGGTAGTGGTCGAAACGCCGACGATGTCAGCGCCACTCACCGCGCCATCAGTGGAATTGTCCGCGGTGATTGCGATGGCGAGACCATCGGCGTCCTGTAAAACAATATCGCCAAGAGTATCAACACCCGTCAGCTGCAATTTACCGCCGACATCAGCGGCAGTGATGCTGCCATTCAGATCAGTCGCATCGATAGCCGCTTGAAAGCCCTCTACGGTTGCTGCTCCAGGAGCGATAGCCGTTGCAACACCATCAACCATGATGTTGTAAGCGCCTGCGTTTAGATTCGCTAAATCTTCAGCCGTCTCTTTAACGGCAGCGGTGTCTGTAGCGGCACTCGTGCCGACTGCACTCGCCGTTACTAATCCCTTGAGGGCGGTCGCATCGATTGCTGTTTGAAAGGACTCGACTGTGGCCGCCGCCGGCGTTATCGCGTAGTCCACGCCATTAGACTGGATAATATAAGAACCGGCGGTCAGCGAAGATAATGTATCGTCGGTAGTAGCAACGGTCGCAATGTCCGTGCTCTTGACCTCGCCATCCGTTGAATCGGCGGCGCTCATGAAAATTGCCAACCCATTGGCATCCTGCAAAGTGAAGTCACCCAGCGTCTCAGAACCAGTCAGCTGTAGCTGCCCACCGAAGTCAGCAACCGTGATGTCTCCGGCGAGATTCGTGGCATCAATCGCGGCCTGGAAACCTGCAACGGTAGCGGCAGCAGGGGTGATCTCAGTCGCCACCCCGTTGACCATAATGTTGTAGGTCGCATCTGTTAGGGTGGTAAACGCCGCATCAGTAATCTTGATCGCAGCAGTATTATCACCGTCGTTTGCTTGCGTAATATCAAAGGTTTCGACGGAGTCTGCTCGGATTGATCCCGAGATAATGACGGCGTCATTGCCACCGCTGGACATCATCCGCACTGCAGAACCGATTTCTGTCGCGCCGAGGAAATCCAGTTTCTGAACCGTTAAATCCGATCCGGTCGATAAATTTTCAATCGTGATGTCTTCTCCATCTCCATTGAAAAGCAGAATTTCATCGTTACTTGTTGATGACGCGGTAACGCCGCTTGCGCCCGACACAGCATTGATTGCGCGGACCGCATCTGCTGTGGATGTGGAGGAAATACTAAAGTTGCCGGTAGAGGTGCCATTAATGTTCAGGCTATAAGTACCGGCGGTTCCATCCAGAGAAGCCAACTTTGCGTATGTGTGTGCAGCAGCTGTCACATCAGTTTGATTCGAAAATTGATTAATACGCGCGGCTGTATCCCTTGCACTGTCGGAGGCCAGCGCGTTGATTGTCACCGTTCCCAAACGTCCGCTCACAGTAAAATCTTCGGCCGCCGTCAGTTCGTTTGCCGGAGCAGTGGTTGCCGCGAGCTGTGCCGAAGGACCGTTGCCATAAACGGTGTTTACCCCGGTATCGTCTATCGCGATGGATCGTACGCTCAACACGATCTCTTCCGACTGATACATGCCCAGCTTAATGGCTTTGTTAGTAAACGAGCCGTCGAGCACTTTTTCGCCGTTATAGTTAGACGTTTGCGAAATGCGGTTAATTTCTGAAACCAGCTGATTTACTTCCTCTTGGATATAAGAGCGGTCTTTTGCAGAGTAAGTTGCATTTGCGGCCTGAATCGCCAATTCGCGAATGCGTTGCAGCATGTCAGAAACCTGATCAAGAGATCCTTCAATGGCTTGAGTCAAAGCCATCCCGTCGCCAGCGTTTCTTACAGCCATATTTAGACCGGCTACTTCCGCAGACATGCGCTTTGATACCGCCATACCAGCGGCATCATCGGCTGAAGAGTTAAGTTTAGAACCTGACGCCAAGCGCTCCATAGCTAGGCCCACCTCGTCACTGGACTTCGCTAGCGCACGCTGAGCGCTCAATGAGGCGATGTTTGTGTTAATTACGATAGACATAGGATTCCTCTGCTTGTTTCAGCAATATTCTTTTATTCACCTCGGAGGGAACGACGGATGCCACCCACTCGATTCTCTAAAAATTGCAATGTCGCCGAATAACGCGTTGCTTCTTTACCGAATTGGGCTTGCTCATAGTTAACCTCTACAGAATTGTCGTTTTGCATTGGATTAATCGGCACGCGGTAAACCAAATTTGCTTTCCGCTTGGCAGTGGCATCCATGTGGAGTGGACTCGTTCGCTGCATATCGGATGACGTTTGCTCTGCCATGATTTTCTTAAAATCCATGTCCTGGGCTTTGTAGCCTTTGACATCTGAATTCGCGATATTTGACGAGATCATCGACAGTCGTTTGCTGCGCAAATCCAAAGCCTGTTCTGTTGGACCGAAAATATTGTTGTAGATTTGCATCGCCTCGCCTCGTTAATCCTTATCTAAAAAGTCCTAAAGTTTTTGATCTACTTGCCGATCTCTTTGTTGTAGAGCGTTCCGGCCCAGCCGATACAGCAAAGAGCGTGCCAGCTATTAAAGCGTCAGCTAAACGTTTGTTGCTTTTCAATTTTTTCATAAAAATCATCAAGTTATATTTTGTTACTTTTTGGGCTGATGGATTTACCGGCAAATCAACACCGATCCGGCAACACTGCTTGCCGCCTTGATATCCGTCAAAATATTGACGATCGCGAAAGATTTTCGACAAAGACTGCTGATTTCTGACATAGCTTATCCCTCTTTATTACTAGGCATTAGAACGATAAAGCCGATGTAAACCGCGGCCATGCCTGCTTCGAGTGCCCCCCGAATATCGACACGACACACAGATCCATCCATGCCACAGTGCCGTCCAGGCAAACACTGCAGATTTCGCGCCAAAAGACATCCCGAGCGATTGGGCGCCGATAAATCAGGTGTATAACAGAGAGGTCTTTAAGCCCGCTGGCCGGTATATGTCGAGAATTGGCAGAGTCCTTGCAACGTTACTTGAAAGAAATTAGGAAGAGGCGAAAGGCAGCGAAGCAACAGAACGCCTTGTAAAAAGCACCCTAAGAGCGCTACGTTTTCGGCGGCGGCTTTAATCCCGCTCGGCCCCACTGAGTGCATCGAACCGAGACTCGTATGATAGAAATTACAAAAGACGCAGAGCCCGTTGTTAAAGGTGCCATCGCAAGGCTGATTGAAATTGCTCGCGCCTGTATCTGGGCGTGGGTCTGCGTCTGTGCAACGGTACTGGCGCTGAGCTCAGCTTTCGCCAACTCGACGACACCACCCGGATCATCCGAAAAAGCAGCGCTTGAGGGACAGATGACCGCCTGGCTAGAACAGCAAGGACTACCAAAAGCGTCGAAGCCTAATCTCAATGACCGCAGATTAATCGTCCCTAACTGTTCGAAACCATTTAAGTTTTCTCGGTCCGGGCCGACTTCTCGTTTGATTGAAGTCACCTGCACCGCTCCTATATGGCAAAGGTGGCTGAAACTTGCTTCGGTACAAACACGATCCACTGCGGCCAGCACTGCTGCAACCTGGGTAACCTTTGCGGACTTAGCCGCCGGTGCGCAGCTAACTGCAGAAAATGTGCGGCGGGTACAGCGACCGACTCGACAAATTCCTCGTAACGCACTTAGAGGCATTGATACGGTCGATGGATACTTTGTCATGAAGCCCGTAACGGCTGGAGATGTGTTGCTGACTGAAGACATCGGCAAGATGCAGAGGGTAGTAATCGTAACCAGGACTCTGCCCACAGGTGCTCCTCTAACAAGAGATTCGGTAATCCTTGAGTCACGCCTTTTAGATGTACCGAAGGACGCGCTCAAAACGCTCGAAGGTTTGAATTTATTTACTACTAATCGCACCGTCGAAGGTGGAAGCGTATTAACCAAACGATTGTTGACGAGAGCAAAACTGATAAGACGCGGCGACTCTGTATTGGTTTCCGCGGACGGCTCCGGCTACGCGATCCAATCACAAGCAACAGCGCTGGAAGATGGTTATTTGGGCGAACGCATCAAAGTGCGTAGCAACGACAGCGGTAAGGATTTATTCGTAAAGATTACTGGTGAATCCAAAGCGGTGACCATAAAATGAAAAAAACTAGAAAATACCTAAAGTTGCACTGTTCCTTACCGATTTAACGTTCGAATAAACTATTTGTGTCTAAGAGTTAGAGACATTTGAGATTAATCATGGAAATCACAAAACAAACAGTTAATAACGCACAGCCCAAAGTTGACGCAGCCAGTGCCGCCAAAAAGACCGCAGAGGTGGAACCCCGAGATTCTGCGCGAGTAGAAAATAATAAAACTGAAGCGCATAAGAGTGTCGAGGTTGAATTAAGCGAAGCCGTTAAGTCTGCTGAGTCAAATGCAATTATGGACGCCGCTCGAGTTCAAGAAATCCGTGCTGCTGTTGAAGCAGGTCGCTTCCCGCTCGACGCCAAGAAAATAGCTGAGAATTTTGCTGAACTTGAAAAGCTACTTTAGCCGCTTCAGAAGGCTAAGCGTTGATTAAAGAACACTTATCGCGCCTTGACCAACAAGTCGAGGCGCTTTCGCTCGTGCTCGAAAAAGAATTTACGGCACTCTCAAACCGCGACTTTGATACTTTAGAAGCCCTGCAAACGGAGAAAGTCGCGCTGCTCAGTGACATTGAATCGCTGATGTCAGCTGCCTTCCAGGAAGCAAATTCTGATCAAGCAGGCGCTCTGGATACGATAAGCAGCCGCCTCGAGGCGTGCAAGGAAGCTCATATACGCAACGACCTGGTCTTAAAACGCCAGGTCGAAGTGACGCAAAATATTTTAACGACTTTGGTAGGCCAATCGTCGTCTTCCACCAACGTCTATACCAAGCTAGGCCGAATCAAACCGAACCGTTAATTAGCTTGATGAATCCGGCTGCCGACCCTGCAGCCAGTAAACCCACGATAAGACTGTCGCCACTGACACATAAACTTCTTCCGGTATCTCTTCTTCCAGCTGAAGATAAGATAGCGTTTCTGCCAATACTGGGTCTTCCGCGATAGGAATATTGTGCTCTTTTGCAATGCGAATGATTTCCAGCGCGAACTCGCCTTCTCCCTTCGCTTTGAGAATGGGCGCTCGGACCTTGTCATAAAGCAACGCGACCGCTTTTTTGCCAGCCTGACCCGCTGCTGGGTCAGTAGATTCTGCCGGACTACTCTGCTTATACATCGATGGAAATTCCTTCGCTGGCTTGGCTGACAGATGCCTCGTTGCTCTGTTTCGCTCGCGCGAATGCGACAAAAGAGCCAAGCGTCACGCCGGCGTTGGCCAACATTTTGCGCAAATGAGGTTCTCCCTCTCTCGCGACCTGACAAACACCCGCATCGGGAACCCAAAGCCGTACCGCTAGCCCAGAATCCTGATAGCGCACATTCGCTGAAAGCTCTACCGATTGACTCTCTGCAGACTGATTTTCTGCGGATAGGGTTTCGACCGCCTTCTTTTTCGGCATATGCCCGTCTACGAGCTTCCAGGGAATAGTTAGGTCCACTTGCCAAGTTGTTTGGCCGGGACTATCCGGTTGATCTTCGGCACTGGCCTTTTCCTTAGTCAGTGTGATTAACACCGGATTTTGATCTGCAAAGATTAACGTCCAATGCAGCGACACGGAGCGTTGTGTCGCATGCGCTAGCGTTTCAAGTTGCAGTCCCGTCAGTTCATCTATTGCACCCCCCAGGGTACTGACATCCGCGCCTCGGGCGAGCAGGACACGACGGATCTCCATCAGCGCGGCCTTGATCCCCAGCTGGGACTGCGGGATACCCGCCTTTATTTGTTGTTCTGTGAACAAACCGCTTTGCAGAATGGCACGCTGGATGCTCGCGCCGTCTAAACGCAGACTAGTTAGAAGGTGATTATTGAGTTGCGCCAGCGCTGGCTCATTGCTCGCCTTACCAAGCAGACTCTCTAGAAAGCCACCAGTAAAAAGACGGGAGAGATGACCCGTGTTGGCTGCGCTGCTTTGCAGACGTTGCAGTTTAGCGAGAGGGCCGCTGACGTCCGGTCTGTCCCGCAAAGCGATTGAGCCATCCTTGCCGCCCTCTTTAATTTGACGTAGCACCGCTTGGCCGCCAACCATCAACATTTGCAGCGACATTCGTTGTCCGTCTTGGCCCATTCCCTGGGGTAGCAAAACCCCTCTATTGCCGAAATTAAGGACGTTGCCATCTGCTTTTTGAGTAACGACACCGTGGATGATTTGACCAGGCTGCAGCCCGAGCAATCGGGCTTGCTCTGGCGCTAAGCGTAGAGAGGGGCCAGCCCCTTCAACATAGACAATGTTTGGTCGGGACTGGGTGCCAATTGACTCGGTGCTATACACTGCGTCTCAAGGATACTGAACCCAACCAGCGCGCGGGTCTTTGTTCTTTCCGCGCATCTGCTCAAGGCCACCCGTCCTAAAAATGATTCGCTTAAAGTCGGCGACCGTAGGAATTCGTAACTCTTTCTTTGCAAACAACCAATTTGGATTGGAGCGCTTGAAGGCATGCGGATTAGCCGAAACAAAGGCTCGACGAAGCATACTTTCGTTAATCGGTGAATCGGCCATGGTGCGCTTAATGATCAGGTCGAGATAATCCCCTTCCTGAACCATATATTTGCCGGGCGCGCCGTCTTTGTTTTCATCTGACCCGTCGTCGGACATGCTCATTACTGCTGTCTCCAAATCGGCGACCAGACGCCTCAAGGCACGGTCCAGCTCAGTATCATCTGGATATTGCGGCTCAGCAACAGCGACCTCTGCGGGTTCCACGAGTGCCGGTTCCGGCATAGGCGCAGGGCCTACGCATCCGCTAAGAAAGAAAATCGTTGCTGCAACAATCAAAGGCAATTTCATGACTTATCCCTTCAACCTAAATGAATCGATGTCCGCCAGTGGAATAGCAATAGTTGGTTTAAGCACCGCTACACTATCACCGGCATATATGTTTAAAAAAGCCGTTCTCGCATTTACTTGCACTACCTCGGCTAGGGCGACCGAGTTCATGCCAGCCTCTAAGCCAGAAGCCGTCAAGGATGCTGAGCTCGGTAGCAACACAAACTTCTGCCCAAGCTGGATACCCACATCTTCGCCGCCACTTACGGTTGGTAGGGCGGAAGCTAAATTAACTTCGAGCGAATTATCGACTACACAGTTAGCGATAGCCGCCAGTTCAGGCAGTTTCTCGTATAGCCACTGCGTCAGAGCGTCCTTAAGCGCGCCCTCCAATCGAACCGCCACGCCGCGGAGCTTAGGTCGGCTTACATGCAAACGCAGCTTATCCTCATAAAGACGCTGCCCGTTATCACTTGCTGTCACGGCTATGGTAAGTGCATAACCCGCCAACAATGACTCGGGCGGCCGGGCACGCTCCATGATTCGAGTCACGCGCTGAGCAACCGAAACAGACAACTCTACTGTTAAGTCGCTTGCAGGCGTAGCCTTACTAACCATATAGCGATGATAACGGGTGTTCGTCTTAACCTGCGTTTGCAGCGTGGTTGCAGCACCTAACACACCGCTCGCATCCTGCAACATGGCTTGTGTAACAAAACCTTGCACCTGGTGCCCCAATGCAAGCGCCGCGGTATCTTGCGCTACAACAGGCTGAGTCTTAATCAAGACTCTTTTCTTGCGAATGGCCGAGCCAACGCATTCGCCAGCAAATTTCGAACCCAAAACCGGCTCAACCAAAGCGATTTCTGGCTGTCCGAAGCGATTGTCTGGGTGAGAAATGCGAATGCGCTCCAAGTCTATATGACTGAATACGGAAACCGATTCGTCGTAACGACCCTCGCCGTCAATCCAGGCATTTGCGGTAACTCGGGATTCGTGGTCAAACGCGTAGTCCATCAAGGACCGCTTGATGGCCTCTAATTGTTCCTGTGCCGTAACAAATTCCTCGGTTACTAAGGCAGGTGCATTTTCATTAGCAAAGTCTTGGTCGAACTCTTGAGCAAAACACAGTGCACTGGCCATTGCCAACACCGCTAAACCGACGCCGCGGAATATCATTGTTAATGTGATCACGAGCATGATATTCGACCTTCTCAACCTAACTTACGGGCTACAGACGCGTCACGACTCGGACACGACGACCGCGAGTTTCTGTCGTTTTAAACTCGCCGATTAGCTCATCGATCACAGATTGCGATAGGGATAGTTTCGTTTCATAGCTTTCTATACCGATTGGCGTAATGCTGACCAAGCGTGCCCCGTAGATCAAACCTTGCACTCGGCTACGTAGCTTGTCACCAACCAAAGAAAGATCATTAACCTGGCTGTTGCTCTCTAAATACTGACCGTATACCTGCTCTGCGAGGCTCCGATAAGCATCTATTTTTGACGCGCGGATGGCCATTAATCTGCGCTGGGCAGGGCTGTCTCCCTGTTGGGCATCAATTACCGCATAGCCCATGGCCACAATGCCATCTACTTCTGGAGAGTTCATGTTAGCAGCGAGCATCGCACGCGAATCGCCTGCTGGCGATGCACAGCCGGCTACAAGCAACACCATAGCCGCAGCAAAAATGCCAAAACTACGACCCTTCCGGGCACCCAATTTATCTATCGCGGTGTGTGTTTGCATAAGCTGCATTATTTTGTCCTTTGTTAAGTTGTCGATCAGCACGCACAACGCGCGATCTGCTGGCGTTTGCCATAACGGGTTGCCAAGTAAATCGGCCATTCCGGCGAAACCTTGAATACCGTGAAGAGCCCCACTCAGATAAGCGGGTATACCGAGCCAAATTCAGTCTTTGCTGGTTCTTAACCCTGCAAAATGCTTCCCAATGCGGTTAGCTGCTGCCGCAACCTTCGTAGGCTCTTAGTTTGGCACCGTTTATGCATAATCTTTGACCAAGAAAGTTGAGCCCTACTTCCCTTGAGGCATGGCTGGGCAAAAAACATAACAAAAACAATGCATTGAACGCTTGCCGCGGATCTAATTTAAAAAACTAAAAAGCTGAATTGACGATTATGGCTACCAACACACTTTCATTGTCAGAACTTCGACAGATTGCCGGTTCCACGCAATGGTCCTCTTTGACCATTCCAGGCGTGATCGTACTCATTCTTACTATGTTGGTTTTGCCGCTGCCCCCATTCATGTTGGATTTGTTATTCACTTTCAACATTTTGCTCGCTTTGCTGGTCATTATGGTTGCCATCAATACCTCATCACCCTTGGATTTTTCGTCGTTCCCAACCGTTATTCTGTTTTCTACCATGATGCGACTTGGTTTAAATGTCGCCTCGACCCGGGTAGTCCTATTAGAAGGCCACAAAGGTGGCGATTCGGCCGGAGAAGTAATCGAAGCTTTTGGTGCTTTCGTTATTGGCGGCAACTACGTGGTCGGTTTCATTGTCTTCGCAATATTAATGATCATTAACTTTATCGTAATCACCAAAGGTGCCGGACGTGTCTCAGAAGTAATTGCGCGATTTACTTTGGATGCGTTACCCGGCAAACAAATGGCGATCGATGCAGACCTGAATGCCGGCGTGATTGATCAAGATACCGCGAGAGAACGGCGTGCGATGGTCTCGCAAGAGTCTGACTTTTTCGGTTCCATGGATGGTGCCTCGAAGTTTGTCAGAGGCGATGCAGTCGCCGGCATCCTGATTTTGTTAATCAATCTCGTCGGTGGCTTATGCATCGGACTTTTGCAATATGACCTCAGCTTAGATGACGCGACACGAAATTACGTTCTGTTGACGATTGGTGATGGACTTGTAGCGCAGTTACCTGCACTGATTTTATCGCTCTCAACAGCCATCATCGTCACGCGCGTGACGACGTCCCAGTCTGTGCATGAGCAGGCCACTTCCCAGCTTGCTAATCCAACCGCTTTTTACATCGCAGGCGGCATACTTACTGTTCTTGGTTTAGTGCCAGGCATGCCGAACATAGTGTTCTTATTGCTGGGCGGTACTGCGCTGGCGCTCGGTTATTTAATGCAATCTGACGCAGCAAGAAAAGAGGAAGCGCCTGAGCTAGCAGCGCTGGAGCAGCCAGTGTCACAAGCAGCAAGCAGCAATGATAAAGCAGAAATTGATTGGGACGACGCGGCACAGGTAGACGTGGTCAGCCTTGAATTGGGTTACGGCCTAATCCCCATGGTAGACGAACAAGGTGGTGGCCGTTTACTAAATCGAATCAAAGGTATTCGCAAGAAAATCTCCGCCGATCTGGGCTTTTTGCTGCCATCCATTCGTATTCGTGACAATCTCGACACAGCCCCGGATCACTACAACGTCATTATCAACGGCGCAAAGCGCGGCACAGGACGGATTGAGGCGGGTCGCGAGCTGGCCATAAACCCTGGCTCTGTGCTCGCGGAAATGGACGGCGCGCCGGTTAAAGACCCCGCGTTTGGTTTGGACGCGGTGTGGATTGACCCAGCAGACCGCGAATTCGCTCAAGCAAACGGTTATACCGTTGTCGATGCAAGTACCGTGATCGCAACTCATCTAGATACTCTGCTACAACAGAACGCCGACGAGTTGATGACGTACGACGTAGCTCAAGCATTGGTCGATCGCATTGAAGAGAGTTCGCCGAAGCTGATTGAAGACCTCATTCCAGAAAAGCTGTCTCTCGGGATCTTGGTGCGAGTGTTACAAAACCTTCTGCGCGAGGGTGTTCCATTACGAGACATGCGCACCATACTTGAAACGTTAGCAGAAGAAGCTGCGCGTACCCAAGATGTCAACCTTTTAACTGCCGCAATTCGACCAAAACTTGGCCGCCTGATTATTCAACAGATTATCGGCGACAGCGACACCTTGGCAGTAATGACTTTAGAGCCGGATTTAGAGCAACTGCTAACTGAATTAGTCAGCCGATCCGACAACCCGGACGAAATTGCACTAGAGCCGAATCTCGCTGAAGGCTTATTCAGCTCCGTTAAACGCTCTGTTGAAGATGTCGAACAGCAGGAGCTGCCTGCGGTCATTGTGGTATCGCCCATGATTCGCGCCTGGCTCGCCAGGCTATTGCGGCGCGTTTCTAAAGATTTGGCAGTACTTGCTTATACCGAAATTCCGGATGATCAGTCACTACGCGTGATTGCGCCGATAACCATTGATCGTAACGAAACTTGATCAGCAAGTTTTCTGAATAGGGAAAGAAAATGGAACTCAAGCGATTTGTAGCAGCCGACAGCAAAGCAGCGATGCAACAGGTCAGGGCCAATTATGGCGATGATGCGTTGGTCGTCTCTACGCAGAAAGTCGGCAGTAAGACGGAAATGATTTGTGCCGTTAATCTGCTGCCGGAAAACAATGCCGAGCAAGCACCTGTTAAGCAGTTGGATACGGCAAAAGAAACAGCAGAAGGAACCGGCTTTGTAAGCCAATTGGGCGCTGCTCTGCAGGAAACAAAACCAGCTAGCACGCCTGAGATGCCAGTCGCACTTTACGATAAAAAAGCAGAAGTGCCTGTAGAAGTTCGCCCTACTCAAGAGCTACCCGCTCAAACGCCGCATACAATGCAAGAGTTGATGCATACCATCCAAGCTGAGATTGCCGATTTGCGTTCTTCACTGGAAGAGCAGATAGCGCAAAACGCCATGTTCCAAGGAAATGCGATGGCAGACCCTTGGAGGACAGGCACATCTTCCGCCGCGGCGGACATTTATGCCCAGCCACCCGCGCTGCACGCCGATACAGCGCTGCAGGGAAAAGTGCTGTCACTGACTCAGCAGCTATCCGATTTACGCCAAACACCGCTTGCAAAACAATGTGATTGGAATGGCATACACGTGTTTTTTGGGCAACCCGGCAGCGGCAAAACAGAAGCCATATATCGTATCTTGAAGGCATCAAAGACGACCATTGCGAAACCCTTCGCATTGGTTGCACTAGAAACCTGTGAAGACACAACCGATTCGGTGAGCCGCCCAAATAAGACCTGGCTGGAGCTCAGTAGCATAGGGCAATCGGCGCGCACGCCTTGCTATAGCGCAGTTGGTTTAGCCGAATTTAAAGAAGTCTTGGCGCAACTAGAAAACAGCCACACCGTGCTAGTGGACACTCAAGCTGAGTGTCTCACTCACTATTCAGAAATAGCGGAACTGGCGGAGAGCATACCGCTAGAAAAGCACCTTTGCATTGCGGCGGACAGCTCACATTTGACACTGGAAAATTACCCTCGCGGCCACACATCCGATGGCGCGTCCGCACTGGGTTCTGTAGTACTCACCCGAGCAGATCTGTGTCGACACTTAGCACCCATGATTCACGCTATGGCCTGCCATAATGCGGAACTTAATTCTGTTATGGTTAAACCAGCCGCAAAAGTTGCAAATCCAGCGATCGCTGAAGAAAAAAATCCTGCAATCACCGACGACTAACCAGCTTAGTACTGAAGGACCAACTATGACTGACACTGATGAAAACGTGACGAATGGCCCCCGCCAGCTCACCGTCATAGGCGTTGCCAGCGGCAAAGGCGGCGTTGGAAAAACCACTTTATCCGCACACATCGCGTTAGCGCTTTGCCAACTTGGACACAGAGTCGCCTTGCTGGATGCTGATCTCGGTTTAGCTAATGCACAGCTATTGCTTGGTGTTAACGCGCCATTCCACGTAGGCGACGTGTTGGCCGGCAGAAAATCACTGGACGAGGTTTGCGTGGCCGGACCCTTAGGGCTGACCCTAATCCCAGGAGCGTCCGGCAATTCCGAACTTGCTAATTTGACCGCAGCAGAAGCCCAGGGCCTCGTACAAAGTATCGCTGCATCGACGCAAGAAATTGACGTTGTAGTGATAGACGCAGCAGCGGGCTTATCAGAGTCTAACCTGACGTTTTTGCGTGCCTGCGATATACGCTTGGTCGTTTTACAAGATGAACCCGCTTCGATTGCCGATGCCTATGGTTTGATTAAGCTGCAAAGCCTTGAGTCACGTATGGAGAATCTCTTCGTGGTCCCAAACCGGGTTAGCAGCCAAAAAGCTGGCGCAGACTTATTCGAAAAAATGAACCGGGTTTGCATGAAGTTTTTAGACGAGCCAGTGGGCTACCTGCATTCGGTGGAAGAAGACCCGGAGTTGACCAAAGCGTCTCGACAGCGTCAAAACATTTTCGAGTCGAATCCGCATAGCTCTGCGGCAAAATGTTTTACCGAACTGGCCTTGCGGCTTTCAAAAGCGCTATCACGAGATAACATTGCCAACCCTACACAGTAGACCGAAGCATTCTAATCAACCCGACGCTAGTGTACATTTACAAGAAACTTTGCTGAGCCCCTATGGCTGATATCGACGCTTACAAACGGCAGCAACAAGACTCTGCTGCGGTGACCGAGCACTACACAATGGTCAAGCGAATTGCTTACCACCTGAAAGCTCGCCTCCCTAGCCATATCGTTCTGGACGACTTGGTGCAGGCCGGGATGGAGGGGCTATTACAAGCGCGAAACGCCTTTGACGAATCACGCGGGATTGAGTTTGAGGGTTTTGCCAAATCTCGTGTCCGCGGTGCCATGTTGGATGAAGTTCGTCGCACCTCCTTTTCCACCCGGTCCGTAATTTCGTTCAAAAAAGAACACGACAAAGCCATCTCGACCCTAGCCAAACAGCTCGGACGCGAACCCAAGAGCAGCGAAGTCGCGAGCTTTCTTGATAAGGATCTAGCGACCTATGAGCAAGAACGTGTGCTAGCGGAAGGTGCCGACATAGTCAGCACCGATGCACATGAGGGGTTTTTTGAGGAAGAAGACGATCTTGCCAAGAGTCCGGAACAAATGCTGGAGCGAAACCAGTTGATTGGGGGTTTGGCTGACGCTATAGAAGAGTTGCCTGAGCGCGCCCAAATGGTACTCGCGCTTTATTACCAGGAAGAGTTAAACCTCAAAGAAATTGGCGCCGTACTCAGCGTGTCTGAGTCACGTGTAAGTCAGATTCTTTCGGAAACGGCGGGAAAGCTGCGGCGGCTGATGGGACGCTGAACCAGGTAATAAACTACCATTAGTCGGAAAAGATACCGCGGTTTAAATCCGCGCCAAGGCGCAGGCAGATCTAAACCCGCGAACCGCCAACCTCATTTCTTATCCCAAATCCACGCCTGAGAAAAGCCGCGGTGATCGTATGTAAAAAAAGGTCAGGGCAACGCCCAAACCAACCGCCAGGACATCGTATGTTGCTTTAGCATCGCTCACTGGCTTGTTTGTTTCTCTCCGTTCGGCCGCCAGGACCCAGACAATTGCATAAACGAGAAAACCACCGAATAGGAAAATAGAGGGCATATCTGAGTTTGAAGCTAAGTGTAAAACCGCCAACATCGATACTCCTATAGACATTAGATGTCTTGTTAGGCTCTTGATGTGACCGGGTAGATTTGTGGCGATGAGGAAAGCAAAAGAAGCAAAACATCACGTATCTTGCGTAAGAACAAACTGCCGCGCTTGCGGGACAGAGTTGACGGACCGCTCTCACAACCGGAAATAATCAGCAAAAGACAACTTCAGCTAACCAATATCTATTAACACATAGTTATTGTTAGTTAGCATTACATTGCTTGCCGTACATCTTCCGATTTAACTATATTCGATATGAAAGCCTGGAAGGAGGCAAGTAACGTTTGTAATAGGGCCGTCAGCAAAAAAATGGGGCTTTATGATATTAAAAAGCGGCGCTACGTTCTCTATATCTGACTGCGCAAAGACTGTTTTCCTACCGGGTAGCGCTTCTAAACCTTAAGCAACTTGTTTTCACAGGTGAGCTTTAAACTTTGCTCCTAAATTGTCTAAGGCCAGCATCGTATACCTATGATTAACAGAAAGATCGCAACTCAACTTAGCGACTCACAATTTGCCTATCGGATAATCTACGCAGAGGTGAAACAGAGGATGTCCATGCTGGTGTTATTAACCCGTGAATGAAGGGCGACGACACAATAACAAAGGAAGACCAAACGCTTATCGTTCCTCTCGCCCATCACCGAGGTAAGTGGTCTAAAGACTAATCCACTGCTGACAAAGCTGATCGGATAAGAGAGCGTGCCCGTAAGAGAAAATCAATGCGACTTGGGTTAGCAACAGGCGCGTTTGAGACCTAAGTTATAGGATTAGGGTTAATCCGTGTAAATCTTCGATCTAAGCAAACGGCAAAGCTGAGTCATGTAAAGCTGTTATTAGTATAGTTATAGTATG
>DJYW01000108.1 GCA_002450255.1 Gammaproteobacteria bacterium UBA6968 | reverse complement strand
GCCTATCCCGTAGCCGCCCAAGCGAAAGCCATATGAATAAACAAGTGATCGTAATCGGCAGTGGCTTTGGCGGACTCGCCAGTGCGCTGCGCGCCAGAAGCCAGGGGTTTGATGTCACCTTAGTGGAACGCCTGGATCAATTAGGCGGCCGCGCACAGACCTTCGATCGCGAAGGCTATGTTTTTGACGCTGGCCCAACGGTGATTACAGCGCCGTTTTTGTTTGACGAGTTATTTAGCCTGTTCGACAAACGCCTGGAAGACTATGTCGAGATGTTGCCGGTGGCGCCATGGTATCGCTATGAGTTTACCGACGGCTCTTATTTGAACTACGGCGGCAGCGTAGACGACACGCTTGCTGAGATCGAACGCCTTAATCCAAAGGATGTCGATGGCTACAAACGCATGCTGGCCCATTCGGAAAAAATATTCGACGTGGGTTTTTCTGAACTAGCACACATCCCGTTTCACAACCTTTGGGTCATGCTCAAGCAAGTGCCAGCGTTAATTCGCCTTGGCTGTTACCGAACCGTTTGGCAATTTACCAAAAAATACCTGCGGGACGATCGCCTGCGACGCGCTTTTAGCATTCAGCCGTTGTTGGTTGGCGGCAACCCTTTTACGACCACCAGCATCTATTCGTTGATCCACTACCTGGAACGACGCTGGGGAGTGCACTACCCGCGCGGCGGTACCGGTGCACTCGTTCGAGCGCTTGGAAAATTACTCCAAGAAGAAGGCGTCGACATAAAACTCGCAACAGACGTCAAAGAAATCATGGTCACCAACAAAGCCATCAGCGGTATTCGTTTGCAAGACGACAGCCTGCTATCGGCAGACATAGTGATTTGTAACGGCGATCCGGCGCATACCTACAAAAACCTCATCAACGAAAGTTTGCGACCCAGCTGGAGCAACCGCCGCATCGATAGCATGCAATATTCAATGGGCTTATACGTCTTGTACTTTGGCACCAATAAGCAATATCAGGACGTACAGCATCACACGATTGTCTTTGGCGAAGAATATCAGGAATTGTTAGAGCGTATCTTTGCGGGCACCGATACCGGCGACGACCTCAGCCTGTATTTGCATCGACCGACAGCTACAGACCCTAGTCTGGCGCCCGCAGGCAAAGATGGATTTTATGTCCTCGCACCGGTCCCCAATTTACAGGACGGCGCTGATTGGGAAGCCAAGAAGCATACGATCCGTGAGCGCGTGCTAGATATTTTAGAAGCTCGCATACTGCCCGATCTGCGTGCCAATTTGGATGTATGCTTTGATTTCAATCCGGCTGACTTTGCGCAACAGTATCGCTCGCAATGGGGCGCAGGTTTCTCCATCGCGCCGATCTTCACTCAGTCGGCGTTTTTCAGATTCCATAATCGCGCCGAAAACATTCGGAATTTATATTTCGTAGGCGCGGGCACCCACCCTGGAGCCGGTGTTCCTGGCGTTTTAAGTTCGGCCAAGGTTGTAGAGAACCTACTTTTCCAGGAACATCCGCAGGATATTGCTGAGGCCTCATGTCTGCCGAGTTAGATGCAGCCAAAGCCTCATTCCAAGAGCATGCAAAGACCTTCTCACTTGCTGCACGCCTGTTGCCAGGACAACAATATGCCGATGTGGCGCGGTTATACGCGTTTTGTCGCTATGTCGACGACTTAGCTGATGCCGAGCCAAGCGGCATCAATGACGCGACCCTTCGCGACATACGCCGCGCTTTACTCACTGGCGACAGCCCGAATGCACGTATTGAAGATACCCAGAAGCTGATTCAGCAGCATCAAATCCCCATCGCGTTGTTTATCGATTTCATGGATGAACTGATTGCAGATCAGTGGCCGCGAGAATTGACAAGCGTCGACCAAGTTGTCCAATTTGCCTATGGAGTCGCGTCGACAGTGGGCCTCATGATGTGTCATATCCTGGGCGTGAAAGATCCCAAAGCCTTTCCATTTGCGGTAGACCTTGGCGTTGCCATGCAAATGACCAATATCTGTCGGGATATTTTGGAAGATGCCGAGCGCGACCGAATTTATGTACCGCGCGATCTAATCGCAGCACCGGTAGATTGCGCAGGGCTCTTGGCTGGCAACAATGAACAGCGTAGCGCGGCGTACAACGGTGCCAGCCAGCTGCTGGCAATCGCCGATGACTATTACGCAAGCGCTGAGCATGGCTATTATTTCCTACCGTTTATTATCCGCCAAACCATAGCTGTCGCGGCGTTGCTATATCGATCTATCGGCACAAAGATGCTAAACCGCCCAAACCAATATTGGCAACGACGCACGGTAGTGGGCACCCCGACAAAAATGCGCATAATCGGCGGCTATTGCATTAGCAGGTTAATAACGCTCCCTGTCGCAGGCGCCTCGTCCCCTGCAACACATCAGTCACACCTACATCACGCGCTGGATTCACGGCGCTTTCAAGCCTAAATTGAGGCATGCCTGCTTTTCTAGAAACAGATTACGATCTAGCCATTATCGGCGCTGGCATGAGTGGCCTAAGTCTTGCGGCCCATCTGAGCGAAGCCGCCCAAAGGTCATCCACGGCGCTACCGAAAACCATCGTAATTGATCCGCGCACCGACTATAGCGCTGATAAAACCTGGTGCTATTGGCAGACGGAACCAACCCTGTTTGAACCCGCCATAAAGAACCGTTGGGAACGCTGGCGTGTTAGCGCAAATGGTGCGAGTCATATCAGCGAACATCCGCATATGCAGTACGTTCGTGTGGACAGCGGCGCCTATTACCAAACTGCCCGCGACTTGATTGCGCAGAGTGAACAAGTGCATTTACGCCTGGGCCAGACCGTGCAGCGCGTTCGCGACGGCAGCAACCAATTATCGCTAGGGACCAGCGAGCAACAATATGCAGTAGATTTCGCGCTCGATACACGGCCTCGCGCTATTCCAACCGATACCCTGCTACAGCATTTCGTCGGCTGGGAAATTACCACCGAGAGCGACTGTTTCGATCCCGGTGTGGTGACGCTGATGGATTTTATGCCCAGCCACGGCTACGACATTCACTTTTTCTACGTCTTGCCCTATGGCCCGCGCCACGCCCTGGTAGAAACCACTCATTTTTCTATGTCGTTAAAGACACCAGAGCACTACGCGCATGAAATTGAAACTTACCTGAGTCGCAATCTGGGCCTCACAAGATGGCAAGTGGTGCGTCGCGAACAAGGCATCATTCCGATGGCTAAACATCCGCGACCTGCGCGAACCGATCCGGCATCGCGTATCCGCAACTTCGGCTTGCACGGCGATACGGTTAAACCTTCCAGCGGTTACTGTTATCTACAGGCGCAGCGCCAAGCCGCCGCATTTAGCGCGAACCTACAAAACGAATATTGGATGCACAACAGCAAGCCGTCACACGGACAGTTAGCAGCTGCTATGCCGCAACCGCGCAACGCAATCGCACGATGGTTCGACGGCGTCTTTGTCAACTTCTTAGAACGACAGCCGCAGCGGGCCCCAGAAATTTTCCTGGCCTTGTTCAGCCGCGTAGACCCGGCGTGCTTAGTCCGTTTTCTGAGCGATCAAGCCGGCCCCCACGATTATCTCCAGGTCATGACCGCGCTGCCAAAAACCACCTTCCTGCGCGAAGCCGCAGACTATGCTCGCAGCGCATAAGCCATTTTCTCTATACCTTGGCGCTTGTCTGCTCGGCAGCCTACTAGCCGGTGTGGTCGACTATCAAAACGCCATCGCCAGCATCAGCCTCGCACTGCTGATTTTACTCGCTGGACTACCTCACGGTGCCTACGATCTGGTTATCCTACGTAACCTTTTTGCAGGCCGCGTGCTGCGCCTCAGCGGTCTTTATGCACTGACTGCATTGCTGGTTATCGTGCTTTGGCAAGCCGCACCGGGCCTGCTGCTAGCCGGATTTCTACTTTATTCAGCCATTCATTTCGGCGATTCCGACTGGCCCGCCAGCAAATTGCTGCATCAGGTGAGTTGGGGCGCCGCGCTGTTGGCCACCCCCGCGCTCACCGACGCCGCAACACTGCTGTATTGGTTTAGCGTGCTTACCCATGTCAGCGCGGCACAGATGTTGGTGACTGGCTTATCTGTTATCGCCCTTCCCGTCATTGGGTTAGCTGTATTTATGGCACCTAATCGCCAGTTGTTGATCACATTGCTCGCGGCCTACACCGTGTTAAGCCTTACCGCCGGCGCATTAGTTGCGTTTACGGTTTACTTCGCGCTGCTGCATAGTCGCAATCACTTAGCGGTCTGGCGCGGCCGGTTAGCGCACCCCGGCAATGTGGAAATCGCCTTGTTAACTGGCGCGGTGTTGCTGGCCGTGCTTTGGGTCACGGCTGAGGCACTGGGGTTCGGCTTTTCCACCACACCATTAGCGCAAGGTCTCATGCAAACTCAAGATACGCTGGTAAAACATACCTTTGTGACTTTGGCGGCGCTGACGGTGCCACATATGGTGCTGGTGAGTTATGGCAATCGGCGCTTTAACCGACAGCACACCGCGACAACTTAGACTAAGCCAACCTAACATACTGATCCCGCAAACCGATCCGGCAGGACATGCTGCCTACAACGTTACCCGCGCTCGTATGCCGGTTTACGGATTAAACAGCTAGGCCGGACTAGGATTTTAGATCGGTAAACCCCTCGCAAAATCAAACTTTTCGATTTCCGATAGGTCCTCTATAGTTCGGCCTGGTATGGGGAGAAAAATACTAATATGACCTTACTTCAGGCTTCAACGGCACCTGCATCAGCGTCCGCATCAACGTCAGCGTCAGCATCGCCCGCAACAGCTGCGCCAAAAAAGGCGTCCGTAGCCATAGTGGGTTCCGGTATTTGCGGGCTATTCACGGGTTTAGCCTTAGCAAAAAACGGCTTTAATGTGACACTTTTCGAACGCGACACGCCGCCGCCAGAGGACAGCACGGAAGATGCCTTCTTTGTCTGGCCACGACGCGGCGCTGCGCAATTCCGCCATCCTCATGCGTTTCTAGGATTGATGTGCAATGTTCTGGAAGAAAACTATCCCGATTTGCTGGAAGACTTTTTTGCGGCTGGCGCGCGCAAGGTGGCATTTGTGGACACGTTGTCCGAAGAACTTAAAGCGCAGTACCAACCGCTGCCGGATGACGCGAAGATTTGGACGCTAATGTGTCGCCGAGCAACGCTAGAAACAGTACTGCGACGATATGTGAAGGCGCACTCCGAAGTCACTATTCGAAATGAGGTCTACGTCTCCGACCTGCTAATCGAACACAATGATCAGAACGAGCAACTCGCCACCGGCTTAGAGTTAACCCATCGCGGCGAGCAAAACCAAATAACGCAGCACAGCGCGGACATCGTGATAGACGCAAGCGGGCGGTCCAGCAAATTTAATCGCTGGATTAAGGCTCACGGGGCGAATGTCGTCGAAGAACGGCACGATGCGGAAATCGTCTACTACACACGCCACTACAAATTGCTGCCCGGTATTGAAGAACCACCGCGTAATCCATCGCTGCCGGCTTCCGGCGACCTGGGCTTTATGAAGTACGGTATTTTTCCCGGCGACAGCGGCCACTTTGCGTTGATCATTTGCTTGCCTAACGAAGAACATGCGTTGCGTGAAGCCATTAAAGATGGCGACCAGTTTGACTCTATCTGCATGCAAATCCCTGGCTTACGCCCATGGATCAGTCGCAAGCAAGCCGAGCCCACTACCAAACCTTTCGGCATCGGCCAGATTCATGCGGTATGGCGCGACTACGTTAATGTAGACGCACCCAAACTGCTGAACTTCTTTGCAGTGGGTGATGCCGCAATCCGCACTAACCCGTTGTATGGACGAGGCTGCAGCACCGGCACCCTACACGCCCATTTATTGGCTGAAGTGCTGGCGGGCGAACAAGATCCATGGCTTCGTGCGGAAAAGTTTAAAATCCTAAGCCACGAACGAATTCGACCAATCTATGACGCCAGCCTAGAAGAAGACAAACGCGGTATTCGTCGTGCGGCAAACGTGCGCTCTGGCCTCGGTCTGCATCAGGCGAAATCCTGGAAACACTGGCTGGCACTCGCATTCGGTGATGCGCTAACTGCTGCCGCTCGGCACAATCTAGCCGTGCATCGAGGCATCATGCGCACAATTAATTTGGTAGAAAAACCCGGTGACTTCCTGCGCGACAGTAAAATCCGGCGCACGATCTTGGCCTACATGTTGCGGGGACGAAAACGCAATGCCCAGGCACGGCCGAATCTCGGCGTCACTCGCGACAGTCTCTTAGCGCACATACAACACATAAGCGAAGCGGATGCAGATCAACAGGCGCCGGAACCGGTGGCTCGATCGTCTGCGGCCTAACAATAACCAAGGGATCTAGGCAGCTGAGCCAAACGCTGGTTATATGACGCAATATTAGCCAGCAAGAAGAAGGAATAAATATGGATTTAACGCTCATCAAAGAACGCACCATGCGACCTCAAGCCGAACCCCTGCATGCTGCTGTTGCCGCCGCTGCGAACGGCAATCCAGATGCACAAGCGCAAGTCTGCGGAGCTATGGTATGGAGTTCGTTCAGCGCGCCTGGTGCAATCACCGCTGTATTCGACATCATCAGTGCCGGCAAACTGCAGCAGTCCTGCCCCGAGCTTGCAATTGATGCACCCGAGGCCCCACTGCCGGATACCTTTTGGGACGCTTTCGCAGCCACCATCGAAGGCCCGGAAGAGGGCTATAATGCAACATCGATTACCGTAGCCGTTGCCAAATTAGGTGGCGCCGTGAACCCGACCTTTGGTGTTTTGGCCGAAGCCGCAGCCAGTACGCACCCCGGTGCCCGAGGCGCCGCGACAAAAGCGGTGCCCAGCATGATTTCTTTAGATGAGCTAGCGTCACAGCCAGATGACAGCCTTGCCCGGGCCTTATACAGCATGTTAGTTGATAACGGCTTTGATGCGGAGGTATTAGATAGAGAAGCCATTGGGCTGCAACAATTGCCGCCAGCAATGCGCTACCTCAATACACGCATACTACAAATGCACGATATCTGGCATTTAACCGCAGGGTACGCCACCACCAGCCTGCACGAGATGGCGATCTCCGCCTTCCAGTTGGCACAATTCGGGCACAACTATTCGGCTATGTTCTTAAGCACAGTCTGCACTATAAGTCATTTAAAGCAGCCGCTTGGATTTACCTTGCTCTTGCAAAACATGGCAGAAGCCTGGCAACACGGACGGGAACAGCCCGCGTTTATGGATATTCATTGGGAAGACGAGTGGCACATGGATATTGCCAGCGTTCGCGCGAAGCACGACATTAACGCTTTCAACGGCAGCTTTCCGGCAGATTTGCTAGAACAGCTGTCACCAAGCTAAGCAGGCCGTCAGCATGACAATTCCAGTAATTCTCGATACCGACATTGGCTTCGATGTTGACGACATATGGGCGTTGAGCTTTTTACTGAAATGTCCGGAACTAGATGTCCGTCTGATTACCGTATGTAGTGGGGAGGTTCGTTACCGAGCAGCATTAGTAGCGAAGTTTCTGACGCTAGCCGGACGTACTGACATCCCGGTGGGCCTCGGCATCTCAACCAAGCCTAATCCGCAAACACATGCGAACTGGCTTGGTGACTATGACTTAGACAACTATCCTGGCCGCGTTTACGAAGACGGCGTCGGCGCACTCTGCGACACCATCATGCTACACCAGGATGCTGTTCGCTTGGTCTGTATCGGCCCGTTGACCAACATCGCCGCCGCCCTACAAACCAATCCGGACATCGTCAACCATGCGCGCGTCGTTGGCATGCATGGCAGCATCAAACGAGGTTATTTAGGCGCACCCAAACCGATGCGCGAGTTCAACGTCGTACAAGATATTGCAGCTTGCCAGGCGGTATTCAAAGCGGCCTGGCCTAAGCTGATTACCCCGCTCGACACCTGCGGTACCACGGTACTGTCCGGGGAAAACTTCCAACGCATCGCAACCAGCCCGTTGGAGACCAACAAAGCAATTATGGTCAACCACTATGACTGGTTTGCAAAAATCGCAGAGTGGAAGCGAATGAACTCGCTAGCGGAGCATCTGGACGTCAACAAACAGTCTTCCGTTCTCTACGACTGTGTTGCCGTCTACCTCGCCTTCGCATCGGACTGGACCACCATCGAACGCCTCAACATCGAAGTAAACGACGCCGGTGAAACGGTTGTCAGTGACCAGGGTAACGCAATCGACTGCGCCACTGAGTGGGTGGATGAAGATGCCTTTCTTAAGTTTCTCAGTCAGCGCTTGGCAAGTTAATTAGCTATAACACTAAGCTAATGTCTGTCGAGACAAGACGCACTCAGTGTATATACCGACTAAACCGCACGACGCGCCTGCAGCACCTCTTGAATTTCCGCCACCCTATCTCGCGTCAGGGTATAGCGGAGTAGCAGCATAAGTGGCACCAGGTTCAGCGCGGGAACGATAATCCCATCTGTAATGGCGAGCTTAAACAAGATCCCGCCATCAACGTCTCCGGGCGTTAATCCAGTTGGCATCTGAATCGCGTGTTCGAGCAAGATACCGCCAAGGATTAGCCCGAAACCCGACGTAAATTTTCCTGATAAGCTGATACCGCCGGAGAAGACGCCTTCCTGCCGCAGCCCATTTTGCAGCTCCTGTTCATCAGCTACATCGGCGATCATAGAGGCGTACATCATTAAAACAACAAACCCAAAGAAAGCCAGCAAACATGTATGACTAACAAGAATTGGGAGTAGCAATGGATCTCCATTCGGCGGCAGCAGTCCGCCAAAACGGAGCGCCACTTTGGAAATTTGTAAAAACGTCATAACCACAAGACAAAACAACAGAATGTCGCGTTTTTCAAAGCGTTGTTGCAAAGGCACGATGGTGAAAATAGCCACTGCCATTCCCAAAAAGGACAGACCAAACCATCGCAACTCGTCGGGGCCAAATTCCCAAAAGAACGTATTCATATAAGTATCGAATACCAGGCCCGTACCGATAGCAGACGAAATAATCAGCGTTGCAACAAACAGCACGCGAAAGTTTGGGTTGCTCAATCCGTCGCGCAGACGCGCCAATAGCTCCGGAAAAGTCACGGTAGGAACTCGCGATTTAGGCTGCGGCAGATACTTGACCTGATTCAGCGTAGTAAGCCCAGACAACAGCGACCACAACAACATCAGGGCTGCGATAACAATCGCAAATCCCTGATAGTTGGACGCGTTAAACAGACCATTCGCATATTCGTCTGATGCCGGGAACAGCTCATAAATCCCAGCGATAAATATCACACCGCCAAATCCACCGATAAACATACGATAGGCGATGACCTTGGTCCGTTCGGAATAATCCGTGGACAACTCAGCGCCGATAGCGCCCCAGGGCACAGCAAAAAAGGTAAAGCTGACGCGCAAGACCACCGTTGCGACCAGCAGCCAGGCGGCTAGGGCGAGGCCAGACAACGTTTCTGGCGGCGAGAACAACGCATACATAGACACGCACACCGGAACAGCGCTGCATAATATCAGCGGATGCCGACGTCCCCAACGAGACTTATAACTATCAGACAGCGCTCCCACCACCGGATCTGAAACCGCATCAAAAACCAGAGCAATCGCGAGAATCCCGGAAACATAGGTCGCCGGCAAGCCCAACACTTGTGAGTAAAACAACAGCAACAGCGTATTGAACGCCCAATCTTTATGCTGGCCCGGGAGTGCGCTGATGCCCTGTAAAAACATAACGTGAAACGGGACTTTGCCTTCGCGCTGTCTGGGGCGATCAAACAGAGTAGCGTCGTGAGAGCTACTCGCGTCTGTCCATTGATGATTTTCCGCCATCAGTCGAGGGCAACATCTGACAGCAAATATTGACGCTGCGGATCGTCGGCAGTTCGGGTGATGCCATCATGTCCATGTACCACTGCGCCATCAGGCGCATACTGCAAAATATAGGCTTTACGCACATCTGGGGTGAGGTTCGGTCCTGTGCGATGCGGCGTCAGTGACGAAAAGACGATGACATCGCCAACTTCGCCGGGCACACATACCGCTCCTTTCGGCTCTTCCAAACAGGTCAGACCCAACGGTTTAAGTTCGTGATTTAAGGTGCCTTGGCGATGCAGTCCGGGCACCACCCATGGGCAACCGTTGGCTTCGGTCGCCTGAGAAAGAGGCACCCAGCAGGTCAAGTACTGCTGCGGCTCGGTAAAGGTGTAGCCGTTGTCCTGGTGCCACGGAAATTCTTCTGGATTGCCAGGTTTCTTGTAGACCGCCTGATCCCAATAGAGACGCGGCGTACTCGTCAGCAAATCCTGGCATATTTCACGGAATACTGGGTGGGCGCTGAACTGGCGAGCGATCTCCGACTGCAACACAAGATGCGTCGTGAAGGTAATAGCATCGGCCTTGGCAATGAAGGTTTTGCCGCCAAACTCCTCGCGAAGCCGGGTTTCAAACGCCGCTTCAAAGGGATCAATAGCCGCTTGCACGGCCGCAATTTCCTCCGCCCAAAAAACGTCTTTTACTAGCACATAGCCGTGTTCATTGTATTGATCGCGCTGCGCTGCAGTAAGCCGCGTCAAAGAACGGCTTACGCTGCGCCATTCGAAACCGGTATTGCGTGGATGTAACTTGGGTGCAGCGACTGTAGAACTCGCACTCATCTTCCCCTCCCCTTTGCTCCCTTGCGCTTTAGCGCTTTAGCGCTTTAGCGCTTGTTATTCTCCCTAGAGACTACCGTGAGCGATTCAAGCATCTTAAGCCCGATCTCAAACGTTAATCTATCAAGCCATGCGTTTTATCCCCCGCTACGACTTGGGCTGTCGGAACATTCTCTGCGTACCTAGACTAAAGTGTATTCAGCGGATAAGCACTACAGAGTACTGCAATAAATTAGGTTATGCTGCCGTCAGCGCGCGGGCTCAAGTCACCGAGCTGCAAGATCGCAGGATGGTTTGCGGTATTTTCCTGTATCCGGTCGTACGGCCATATTGCGAGCCGAGACTTTATCTCTAGCACTTTTCAAAACAAGCCGATTATGCGGATGACTGCAGCGTTTTGAGCGATTTATTTGTCTATTGAAAAGGGATTAGGACTCTATGGAAATCACAACAAACCACATTCAAAGCGAACGACACACCACTTTTTACCGATCCTGCGGTCCCGCTGACGGACCACTTCTGATCATGACCCATGGCTGGCCTGAGCTATCTCTAAGTTGGCGTCATCAACTCAAATACTTCGGCGAGCTAGGTTATCTTGCGGTTGCGCCAGACATGCGCGGCTATGGCAATTCAACCGTACACACTACCCACGAGGCGTATACCCAGGCAGAAATCATTGCCGACATGGTCGCGCTGTTTAAGAGCTTCGGGCGGGACCAGGCAGTATGGGTTGGTCATGACTGGGGATCACCAGTCGCTTGGAATATGGCACTGCATCATCCGGATTATGTGGCTGCGGTCGCTAGCCTATGCGTGCCTTACGGCTTTTCCGGGCGGCCGGAAGATCTCGAGCACGCGATAGATCGCGATTTGTACCCAGCGGATGAGTACCCAGTTGGTCAGTGGGATTATCAGCTGCACTACTACGAAAACTTCGCGGAAGCACAGGCCGAGATGGAAGAAAGCCCCTATAGGTTGGTAAAGGCTCTGTTCCGCAAAGGTGACCCAAACAGCAAAGGCCAACCAGCTGCTACGGCTTCTGTGCGAAAAAATGGTGGCTGGTTCAAGCTTTTGGGCGGCATCCCGGACCTGCCTATCGACGAGGACGTGGTCAGCGAAGAAGACGCGCAGATTTTTGCCAAGCACCTTGAACAAAATGGTTTCTTTGGCGCGAATTCCTGGTACGTCAATGGCGAAGCAAATCAGGACTACACAGATTCAGTCGCGGATAAGATGCTCAACATGCCGGTATTGTTTATTCACGCGACCTACGATTACGTGTGTGACACGACTACGACGCAATTCGCCGAGCCGATGCGCCAACTCTGTCCTAACCTTACTGAGAAACGTATTGATTCGGGTCACTGGATGGCGCAAGAGAAACCTGCCGAGGTTAATCAAGCCATTCATGAATGGCTGAATGACATAGATCTAAAAATTTAATGCACCAGGCTTAACGATTAAAAGAAGCGACCAGCTTCCAAGGCTCTGGCGCGGTCTGCGCGATGCGTTAGCTTAAGCCGGAACCCGCAGGGGATAAGCAAAATGAAACTAGTTGAAGAAATTGTCGCAATTCAGAGTGACCTGATCGCTTGGCGCAGAGCCATTCACGCTAAACCCGAACTGGGTTTTAAAGAAACCGCAACGGCGAGTTTCGTCGCGGCAAAACTGGATGAATTCGGTATTCAGGTGCATCGAGGTTATGGCAATACCGGCGTGGTCGGCGTACTGCGGGAAGGCAATGATTTGCGCTCTATTGGCCTGCGTGCCGACATGGATGCGTTGCCCATAGAAGAGGCCAACAGCTTTGAGCACCGCTCCCAACACGCCAACGTGATGCATGCCTGTGGCCATGATGGTCACACAGCAATGCTACTCGGGGCGGCGAAATACTTGGCGGAAAGTCGCAATTTCAGCGGCCAGATCAACCTGATTTTTCAGCCCGCCGAGGAAGGCTTGGGGGGTGCTGTCGCTATGATTAACGATGGGCTATTCCGCGATTTTCCATGCGACCGACTGTACGCCATGCATAACGCCCCGGGGTTACCTGTCGGCCAATTCGCTGCTGTGCCCGGCGTTCGAACCGCCGCCGGAGCAATCTTCGATCTCACCATTCAGGGTAAAGGCGGTCACGGTGCTTTCCCGCATCTGACGATTGATCCAGTACCCATCGCTGCCAACTTAGTAACGGCGCTACAATCCATTGTCTCCAGAACGCTTTCGCCTGATGAAAACGTTGTTTTCTCCATCACCAAGCTACGCGCGGGCGATGCTTACAATGTCATACCGCAAACCGCAACGTTATCCGGTACAGCCCGAGCCTTTTCGACAGAACGCATCGACGAGGTGAAAACGCGAGTGGAACAAATCAGCCAAGGCGTTGCGACTGCCTTTGGTGCTGAAGTAAACGTGTTTTTTGAGGTGCTGTTTCATCCGGTAATAAACGAAGCAGGTGCCACCTCAGTAGCCAGCGCCATCTGCCAGGATTTAGTGGGTGAACGTAATGTACTCACCACGGGCAAGCCCAGCTCGGGATCGGAGGATTTTTCGTTTATGTCGGAGTTAGTACCGAGCTGTTACTTGGCCATAGGCAATGGGGAGAACAGCAGATCACTGCATAATCCGGGCTACGACTTTAACGACAAAGCCATCGTCTACGGCAGCAGTTTCTTTGCACGAGTGGCGGAACGTGAGTTGCCGCGGCAGGCATAAGGTGTAGATCAAGCAAGCTTAACAGCCGTTCCGTAAACCAGTAGCTCCGAAGCACCCTGCATAACCGGTGCGGTTACAAAGCGCACTGCGAGTATGGCATCCGCACCAAGGCTTTCGGCTTCGGCTCGCATTCTATCCAAAGCCTGTTCCCGCGACTCAGCCATCAGCTTGGTGTACTCAGTGACTTCGCCGCCAATCAGACTGCGCAGGGCGGCGGTTATATCCTGACCTACGTGACGCGCTCGAATTGTATTGCCGCGTACCAACCCCAAGGTCGTTAAGATCTCTCTGTCCGCCAGTTGATCCTGAGTCGAAATAATCACCGCTCCACATTCCTCGAATAATAATCGTCTTCTTTGTTGGCCAGTCGTTCTCTGACCAGCCTGATCAAAATGAGACCAATACCCATCAGCCCAAGCAGCCAGCTGTAACCCATCCACTTCAGGGCAAGTACCGCGCCGGCAGATGCCTCCGGCTGGAGAAAAACGACCAATACCGCAAGCCCGTAACTAGTCACTGCCAGTAACAGCATGATTAAACCCAATCGCTTCATTATTTGCTCTTTTGCCTCGTCTCTTTTGCGTTTAATTTTTTGCGCTTTTTCTGTCTTACGCTTTTCGCATCTTTGACGCGTTAATGCTCGCTTACACTTTTTTCTCGCGCGATACCGACCGCAGATTCGGATAAGCGGGCTTGCCAAATCAGAGTTACGCCAGCCGCTGATCCGCTAAGCGAAAGTCAGTCACGGCTTACCGTCTAGAATCAGTTCGACCAGCTTCTCGCCGTGCGTATTTTGTGGGAAGTGACCGGCATCGGGTAGCCCGTCAAACCGCGCATTCATTTGGCCGGCCCATTGCCGGCCCCACGATTCGACAAAGACATCATCTAGGCAACCCCAGATAAAGTGGCAACTTTTTTGCCAGTTCAAGAGCGTTCGATAGTGCAACGTTTGCGCTGCAGCGTTGCCATTGTGATAACTGTCTAACGGAATCGATAGCGGGAAGCGACGCATGCCGTTATAGCCTGCATCCGGCAGTCCTTTATAAGCGGCTGCAAAGCCTTTGTACATTTCAGCCGCTGCGCCGCTAAGCTGCGGATCACGGCCTTCCGCAAATGCTGGCCCGTAATCTTCGAACGACATCAATCCAGCACTCATTACCAGCAATAGACCCAAGTCCGGCTCCGGCACGTTAAAACGACCGCCTTCCTGCCACCCCGCGTTCCATCGAGCAATGCCTTCGGAGTAAACATACTCGGGATGATGTAGCCAGGTATTCATGATCACCATATGATCGAAACGCTCCGGCATCATCGCCGCTTGCGCAAGACCTGTGGGACCACCCCAGTCCTGACATACTAACGTGATGTGTTGGAGATCGAGCGAGACGATTAACGAATTCAGGATTTCGACATGACGGGCAATGGTGTACCAATGAATATCAGTGGGTTTGTCTGAGCGGCCAAAGCCCATATGATCCGGTGCAATGCAACGATAACCAGCTGCTACCAAGCCAGGGATCATATCGCGGTACAGATAACTCCAGGTTGGCATACCGTGCAGCAGAAGCATAACCGGTGCATCTTTTGGCCCTTCGTCCACGTAATGCATGCGTAGGTCCTGCCACATGTGATAATTCGGTGTATAAGCAAAACCTGCCAATCCTTCGAAGTTCTCATCTGCCGTCCGTACAAACTCAGTCATGTGCCCCTCTCCTCAGCGTAATGTAGTGCGGATTTTCGCGCGAATTCTTCGCCTTCGTGCAAACACGCCGATGCACAACCAACGCTTCAGGACTGCCACGAGTCCTTGCTATCCGCGTAGAAACCGCTCGCGCTTGGCGGAAGAGCCTATGCCTTTGCGCCAACGCCGTCCATTGTTCCGATTCGAACTCGAATTCTAGATCAGAGTTGGGATCGGTATCGAGGTGGTATGCTTGGGTGGCACCCCAACTGGCAGCGGATTTGGCGCCAGGTATGGAAAAAATCGGCACTAGATGCCAGCGTCGCGATAAGTGTAATCCTGACGTAAAGCAATCTGCTCTCAGCGTTGAATTATGAAGTAGTCGAGCACCTCGCCGTTACGATCAACCATAGTCGAGGTCAGTTGATCTCTTTTCACGTCAAGAACGACGGACCCTACCCGAGCGATACCGTTAGACCAAATCGTATCGCCATCTGTAGTAAACGTTCGGTGCGCCGGATGTTGCAGCCAATCCGGCATGGTACACCCCAAGGTTTGGCCTTCAGGGCAAGGCGCGAGAACGTCGGCCTTGCCGCCATTCCCCGCAACCGTATAAACGGTCCGGTCGTCTTTGCCTGATCTTTCGCTAACCTGAGAATAGGGGCTCGCTGTTTGTCCAAGACTGGGTGACCCGGTGGCGTCCAGTTGCGCGTGTACTGTTGCGTCAAAGGTATCCGACATGCCGTAATGACCGTTCAAGTACCAGCTGCGCTCATAGGAATGCGAGTGGCCGGAATACACCACATCCACGCCATAGTCTTCAAACACCGGCGCAAAAACCTGACGCATATCGATTTCTCTTTGCTCCAGATCCGAATTGTGGTTTTCGCCTTTTGAATATGGCGGATGATGAAAGATGACAACCTTCCACGGCTGGCGCGTGGTACTTAAGTCTTCCACCAGCCAGTCGTGCATCGCGCTCATTTGCTGCGGATTTTGCGTCGACAACTGCGAGTCGAGACTAACGATGTGCAGATTTCCGTAGTCGGCAGAATAATATTGTTCAGTGCCGCTCGGCACACCACCTAACTCACCTTGAGACGGCAAATCAAATATCCGCAAATAGGGCATGCCGCCGACATCGGGTCCGTCGCCGTCACTGTCATAGCTATTCACGTCGGCAGAAAAACTCACCCCACCGATGCTCATTTCAACCGGACCTTTTTCACAGCCAGGAATCTTTTGGAACAAGCAGATATCAAGCAAACCATTACCCATATCGTGATTCCCAATCGTCGGCAGGGTCATCGTTTTATTAATGACCTCCGGGTACACGTCGAAATAGGCTCCTTGCCACTGCGCATCGGTGCCGCTCGGATAAGCGCTATCACCGAGCAGAAGTAGCAGATCGATGGGCTCGTTATTGGCTTGCGCACCGTTATACTCCCAAAAACCG
>DJYW01000101.1 GCA_002450255.1 Gammaproteobacteria bacterium UBA6968 | reverse complement strand
TCTGCGGTTCTCGTCGGCCTGATAAGAATGAAGCACATACCCGGAGCGGCCGCACTTGCGACGGTAGACCAGCACGCGTACCGCTCGTCTTATCGCAGCCGTTTCCCTTGCGCAAGGCGGCGTTCCGTCTTGGTGCGCTGGGCGTTGCTATGCACCACCCGTAAGCTTCAATCCTGCTAACAAACTCAGTTGAATTCGGTCGCCGCTCGCGGTGTGCTGCTGTCACTTGGCAATGGATGGCCTGGCGACAGATCGGGGTTTGATTACTTATCCGTGCCGTATTGCGTTTTATAAAACTCGGTATAACCACGTGTCATCGCTCTGGCACAATCCTGCGCAGATCCCGTTTTGTCGCTCTGTCCTTTGCACGGGCCATTCATAATATCCGGCTTATTCGCTTGCACCCATTTGCGTGCTTCGTAATAGATGGGCTGATCATTGGAAGAAGTCTCAACGTTAATGATTTTTTTATCGGCAAAGGTGAGCGTGAATGTGTCGGTTACATTAAATCCAGTTTTGAGCGCGAGTACCGGATCATCTTGAACAGTAATAGGGCATGCGATTTTATGATCCTCGGTCTCGGCGCAAGGTGCGCGTGAGAGAACTTTATAATTGCCGCCTTCCGCCCAGCCCTGGTAATACATGATACGCGGCGAAGCCTCAACGGCGTCGGTTAGGAATGGCTCGAGCTGAGTCGGTTCAAATGAATAGAATGCGTCAATCATAGCTTCTGCTGTTTTCAGGTCTTGAGCGAGATCTGCTTTTTCATGAGCGAGATGCCCATCCGCGCTCGTTGTCATCGTCGCCGTGATTAAAAAGCCGCCAATTAGGCCACTAGGAAGAAGGGAGAAAATCGCTCGCATTTGCTGAGTCCTTATTTGGTGTGTTTTTACACAGTGATGAGTCGAAATGGTTGGGTTAGATAACGCTTGCCAGGTAAGCGCGCCAGCCGCCGAAGTGAGAAATATCGGTAGCGCCTTCCAGTCCCGCGGATTCACATATAAAACCGGAGATCTGCTCACCGCTAGCTATCTCTACTTTGCCGATGCCCAAGGGCCACGGAATGCCTGTCATGAAACTGGCGAAAGTCTCTGCGGGCAGACGCCAAACCTCTATTTCAATGGCGCGGCCATTTGCTTCGTCGCGAATCATTCCCGGTCGGAACGGCGGACCGCCTTGCAGCGCAAACAAGCGATAACAGGCTGCGCTGAGTTGTTTACTAATCAGCTGACCACCGCGGCTAGTTAGCTGCCAATTCAAAGGCAGGCCCTCCAAGTGAGCGCCGCAGACTGCGATATCAATCGTGTCATTGTTGGGTAGCGGACTTGCGGGCGCAGCGCTGGCAGCGTTGTTTTCAGAGAGGAGAGTTTCCAGAGCAGCGGCTAAACTCAAAAGCTTGGTGTCCGCGAACGCGTTGCCAACCAGCGTGATGCCAAATGGTTGCGCTTGCGCTGTGCTGCGTCCTGGCAGCGCTACCCCGCACATATCGAGGAGGTTCATGTAATTGGTGTAATAGCCGAGATTGCTGTTCGGCGTAAACGGATCGTTAGCCAGTGCCTGCACGGAATAGTGCCTGCCTGCTGTCGGGGTGAGTAACGCGTCGATACCTTCGAGCTGATGCAGACATTCGGAGCGCAATGCCGCCAGGCGATATTTCGATTCGAATACCGCCACTGCCGAAGGCTCGGCGCCCGCAGCGATGATTGTACGTGTGTCGTCGCGCACAGCCTCAGGGCTGTGGTCTAGCATGTCGGCAATGGCAATATAGCGTTCGGTGACCCACGGCCCCTCATACAGCTCACGTGCCGCGTCGCGGAATGCGGTAAAATCAATGGTCTTCAGCTGTACGTCAGCAGCTCGCAATGCGGCTAGCGTCTCGCGGTAAGCTTGGGCATAAGTCGGGTCATCAAAAAAGTTCAGCAGGTCCTCAGAAAGCACGCCCAGAGTGATAGCCTTGCCCCAGACACCAAAATGACTCAGATCGTTTTTATAAGTGTTTTCTCTGGCATAAGGATCGTTGGTATCGTAGACCGTCGCGGCGTTGCAGATCATCGCACCGTCGGCTACCGAACGGCTAAAAATGCTCACGCAGTCCAGGGTGCGGCATGCGGGCACCACGCCCATTGTCGAAATCAGACCGCGTGACGGCTTAATTCCCACCAGGTCATTAAAACCGGCGGGAATGCGTCCGGATCCGGCTGTATCGGTGCCAAGCGAAAAGCTCGCCAGGCCGCAGGCTACTGCTATGGCCGAACCAGCGCTTGAGCCGCCGCTGATTAACTCTGGTCTATCGGGATGGGTCACAACACCGAATGGCGAGCGAGTTCCCACTAACCCGGTGGCAAACTGGTCTAAATTGGTTTTGCCGATAGGGATTGCACCTGCCGCTATGAGCTGTTCGACAACAAACGCAGACTCGCCAGGCATGTATGTGAAAGCCGGGCAGGCGGCCGAAGTCGGGACGCCGGCTAAATCGATGTTGTCTTTGATTGCAAATGGAACTCCCCATAATGGTCGTGTCTTAATCTCCTCTTCGTCTGGGTGGTTGCCGAGCATTGCTAGATAAGGTTCGATGCAGGTCATACTCGGAGGCACGATCCAAATATTGTGCTCGGCCAAAGCCTCGCTGCGTTCGATGATGTCTTCAACAATGGTCAAAGGAGCCACTCGCCTTTGTTGATAGGCGGTAATTAGCTGATTGATGGGCCCGCTCAACAATTGGCTAATGGTCGTATTGTTCAGCATTACTTGAAGATTCCAAATGTTGAGAGAGTCACAGGGCTTGTGGCGTCTCCGAGACGAATTTGCAGCAAACATCGTGCCAGTGGTTTGGCGCAGGTGCTGAGGCAGCAAAACTAACAACTATTATAAGTATTAGACATCTGGCAGACGGACCTG
>DJYW01000182.1:4559-8894 GCA_002450255.1 Gammaproteobacteria bacterium UBA6968 | reverse complement strand
GTAAGCCCAGGCTGCAAACGCGGTCTGTCTGGCTACGTTAGTACCTGCAACCAACTGCTGCAAATACTCAAATCTATCGTTAGGTCTGCCAAGCGCCGGTTTGCTTCGTGTGAACTGACGTCGGGCTTGTGGCCCCGGCCTTACCATTCGCCGATATTTTGCATATCCTGCCAAAACTGGGCCTGAGCCTGCGTTTTCGGCAGGGCGCTTCACTTAGCAAAATGGCATTAATTTTTGAAAACTTTATCGCTAAGACAGTTAGGACAATGTCGGAGGTGCCCTCGGCTAGTCGCATTCTACGCGACCATCGCGCAACGATATCCAAGCTATCATGCAGCACCAGTCCCCATCTGGGGTGATCCTTCAGCGCATATCCTTATTGTAGGCCTTGCGCCTGGGTTACACGGCGCAGCCCGTACGGGAAGGGCATTTGTTGGCGACAGCAGCGGTGCGCTGTTGTTCGAAGGTTTGCACGCGTTGCAGCTTGCGTCGAGTCCAGACGCGAATGAGGCCCACTTGCTGAACGTACAAATTACCAATGCGGTAAAGTGTTTACCGCCGCAAAATCGACCCGTAGCCAACGAAATCAACACTTGCTCCAGTTACCTGGAACGCGAAATTAAGGCGATGCAACGGCGTTCTAAAGGGCGGCCCAAAGCGATAATCTGCCTGGGCAGCGTTGCCTATACTGCTGTGCAGAAATTGTTTCGAAAAGTGCCACAGCGCTTTGCTACATTTACCCACGGTGCGAATACGCTGATTAAAGAGGATCTGCTCATTCTGGGCAGTTATCATCCGAGTCGGCTCAACGTGAATACGGGACGCATGAATCTCGGCATGCTGCAGCAAGTCCTGGGGCAAGCTAAAGCTTTCGTCCAGGGCGAATTGGGCGACGGCAACCATACGCAATAATCCAAGGCCTAGGTTTTTCGATAACAATATGTCTGATACTGCTTTTGACCATAAATCTTTCCTCCCGACGTTACCGAATAAACCCGGTATCTACCGGATGCTTGATGCTCGGCACCAGGTTCTCTATGTCGGCAAAGCACGCAACCTCCGGAATCGGGTTGCCAACTACTTTCGTTCATCTGGCCTCGAGACGAAGACCATGGCGATGGTGGCGAAAATTGATCGAATCGAAGTCACCGTAACGCAAAGCGAAACCGAAGCATTACTGCTCGAGCAGAGCTTAATTAAAAATGACCGTCCGCCTTACAACATACTGTTACGAGACGATAAGTCTTATCCCTATATTCATCTAAGCGAAACGGCGAAGTATCCGCGTTTGGCTATTCACCGCGGTGCTAAGGCTAAGCACGGCCGGTATTTTGGTCCTTATCCCTCCGCCGGCGCAGTTCGTGAAAGTTTGAACATACTGCAGAAGCTGTTTTTGCTTCGACAGTGCGACGACAGCTTCTTTAAAAACAGGTCGCGCCCTTGTTTGCAGTACCAGATCAAACGCTGTAGCGCGCCGTGCGTTGACGCGATACAACCCGATGCCTATCGCGCCGATGTGGAGATGGCCAAGCTGTTTCTGGAAGGGCGCAACAGTGCAGTAATGGAACGATTTCAAACGAGTATGAATGAGGCCGCAGAGGCGCTTGAGTTCGAGAAGGCTGCGCGGATCCGAGATCAAATTACGCATTTACGAAAGGTTCAGGAACGTCAATATGTACACGGCGAAATCGGCGACGTGGATGTCTTCGGTTGGTCGCAGCGAGACCATCTTTGCTGCGTACAAGGTTTGTTTGTGCGCAGCGGCCGTGTCTTAGGACAGCGAGTGTTCTTTAGCAAAAATGATCTAGATATCAGTGCAGGCGAGTTTCTTGACGCTTTTTTAGCGCAGTATTATCTCGCCAGTGCGCAACGCGATATTCCCAAAGCCATCGTGACAAGCGCTCGCACGGATGAGACCGACGTCCTCGCTGCGGCGCTTACCGAAAAAGCTGGACGGCAGGTTGCGATTGTAAGCGAGGTAAGAGGCCAAAGAGCTCGTTGGCAGGCGCTTGCCAGTGATAACGCGGAACAAAATCTCATCGGACATTTGGCGGATAAGCAGCAGACATTGCAACGCTTCGTGTCATTGCAGGAAGCACTCGGCCTAGATAATTTGCCAGAAAGGTTGGAGTGCTTTGATGTCAGCCACACCATGGGGGAAGCGACCGTTGCGTCATGCGTGGTGTTTAATACGCAAGGGCCTCTCAACTCCGATTATCGTCGCTTTAATATCGACGATGTCACTGGCGGCGATGATTATGCCGCCATGGAGCAGGCATTACGGCGGCGATATACCCGACTGCAACAGGGCGAAGGGGTACTGCCGGATTTGCTGATTATTGACGGCGGTTTAGGACAAATTCGGATTGCGATCAAAGTGCTGACAGAGCTGCAGGTGACGGGCGTGCAAATCCTCGGCATTTCCAAGGGACCTGATCGCAAAGTCGGTATGGAGCGAATTTACCTTGCCGAAAAGGAGGTGAATATTGTTGGAACAAGCGCCGCAGCGCATCTTCTGCAACACATACGCGACGAAGCGCACCGATTTGCAATTACTGGGCATCGCCAGCGTCGTAAGAAGCAGCGCCAGAAGTCTCAATTAGACGATATCGCTGGAATCGGACCCACCAAAAGGCGACGCCTGCTGTTACACTTTGGCGGACTAACAGCCATCAAAGGCGCAAGCGTAGAAGAGTTAGCAAAAGTTGCTGGCATAAGCACTGGATTAGCCGGTGAGATCTATCGATCACTGCACTAGTTTAGACAAGGTGCTTGATCGAACTCACCTTCGCTTGAGGCCCATTGTTTTCCGATATTGCGAATAGGCCTTCAAATATGAGTCTCCCAAACGTCATCACGGGTGCGCGCATTCTGTTTGTTCCCGCATTCGTTGTTGTCTACATGATGCCGGGGTCTTGGAGCCATCCGATTGCCGCACTGATTTTTTCACTCGCGGCGGCAACGGATTGGCTGGACGGCTATGTGGCGAGAAGGTTCAACCAAGTCACCGCGTTCGGTGCATTTCTGGATCCTGTAGCGGATAAAATAATCGTCGTATCGGCACTTTTGATCCTCGTCGCCGCGCATTCATCGATATGGCTGACCTTGCCTAGTCTGATCATAGTCGGGCGAGAGTTGGTGGTGAGTGCGTTACGTGAGTGGATGGCGGAAATGGATCAATCCATTACTGTCGCAGTGAGCTATCTGGGTAAGATCAAAACCACAGTGCAGATGATCGCGATCGCGATCTTGATGTATCTACCTTCGGATGCAGAGGGCGCTTGGATCGTTATCGGCTATGCAACGCTTTATGTCGCTGCAGTGATGACCATCTGGTCAATGAGTGTCTATCTACGCGCCGCCTGGCCAACCTTACGTAACAGCGATCCCCGCTAAAGCGTCAATCACCGAATTTATGCACCAAGGTGTACCAACTGGGATACGGAATCTGCCGGGGCTCTTTCTTGCTGGTCCAAAAACGAACAACGCGACCATCCGACAGTCTCAGCGCCTTTGCTACGTCTTTATTCGATAGTTCTTTTCTGTCCATCCACTTGCGGATTTCTTTGGGAGTTGGTGGATAGTCTTTCATGAGCAGCGCCCAGGGTTTATGAGTGGGTTGAGCGCACGTTAATGCAAAACGAGCGGGGAGGCGGATTTTGATAGGTATTTTTAACCTATGCAAGCCTGTTTAGGTGGATTAAACTTGACCTCAGCATAGGTACATATATCCTATATCAAGCTAGGTTCTCGGTATGGCCTCGTTAAAACGTGTTCAAACCCAGCCCCTAGCTCTCATTAAAAATGGAGCACAGGTTATGAAGCTAAGATTATTAAATAAGGAACAATCCGGAAACACGAATCAGACTCTCATGGGCGGATCGTTTATCAGCTTGGGGGTGGTTCGTTCTTTCGGCGCAATTGTTATGTTGGGTGCGCTCGCATCTGGATGCGCTTCGCAGATGTCGGGACAGCAAGTTACGCATAGGTGGCATGCTGATGACTCGACTAGCGAAGCCCGATATCGGCAAGACCATATCGCATGCATGGCGGACAAGGCGGATTCCCAGAACAACTCGGTGTACAGCAAGGACTCTGTAGAGTTTCAGGGCTATAAGACTTGCATGACCAAGAAGGGCTATTCCCTCGTCGCATCAAACGGAACGGCTCAACAATAGTTTGCGATCTGATTTATAGAGGCGGCCGTAGCAGGCCGCTTTGCTCTGCGAGACGTTGCGCCTACGTATGCTCTAGGTGCACAAGCATCAGGTGCGCAAACAACAATTCCGCGACAGACAAGTACGCAGAAGCCAAATACGCAAAGGACAAATACGC
>DJYW01000182.1:0-4226 GCA_002450255.1 Gammaproteobacteria bacterium UBA6968 | reverse complement strand
AATACGCAAAGGACAAAGACACAATATAAAAGTAAAGGCTAGGTACCATGCTGCATGGCCCTAGCCTTTTTTGTGCCCGGTTACGCGGTGCTACAACCCGAAAACGATTAAAACAACGTACGTCAGCACATATAGGTGTTGCAAACCCTAGGAAGCGAGATAAAGGGCTAGGAAAGCGAACAGAATACTAATAACGAGACCCGTTCCGGCTTTAAGAACGTCACTAAAAATAAGGCCTCTCGCATTAGTTAACGAAAAGTTCTCCACTTTTAGTGCAATTGCTATTTCACGGCCCGCAAGCAAACCAAGAAACAACCAAGTAGTGCTCATTGGAGTGTTGGGCATCAATAGCCATTTGAAGCCGATCATCAAGACCGCGTAAGTCATATCCACGACTGTGGCGGAGCGTACATCGCTGACCCGAGATTTCGAGGTCACGACCTTCTGAATAATCCCACCACGCTGATAGAAAATCAGGCCCTGCGTCGCAACCAGGATCGTCAGGCTGACAACCAGCCAAGAAGCCGACAAGTCACGCGGCAAAAAGACAAATACGTTAACGATATCCTGCATAAGCCAAGCGGCCCACAATACACCGGTAGAAAGCCACTGCGCGACGTACCAAACTGGGGCGACTTGCTCATTTTTGTCTGCAAGCAAGTAGTCGACGGCCTTCTTTACGAAAAAATAGACTAAAAACGCAACGATGAAAGCGATGAAGTAACCCTTGAGTGACTTTTCCAGAACAGTCGCGATCGTGCCGGGGTTAAATACCGCCAAGATCAGGAAACTGGTACTGATGGGTAAGCCCAGCCGAGTTAGCACCAATATCACGACTGGCGCGAGGATGTGAAAAGGCGTCACCACAGTAGTGGGGTCGGGGTATTTGTTGCTCAAACCAAATGAGGGGTCCCCGCCGTTAAGGAACCAGCCGCCGGTCACAATAACAACGAGCAATCCGGAGATATAAATCCATAGCAGCCACCAGGGGCGCTGCTTATTAGCAGCAATGAAAGTACCCAGGACCTGAATAGAGTCGTTACCAACCACTGCGTATGCTGCGAGCGCGAACCCGACGAGCATAAGAATATCGATTAGCGCCATGCTAGGCCCTTTTAAGCGTTAGTTGTGACAGCTCAGGTAGCCGCATCAAGTGACCGCGGAATGATATACAAATGTCACTTTTTTTACAGTTAAGATTCGATGACGAGTGACTGCCTCGGCTGAAGCGTCGCGAGCCGTTCGTCCGAGGTATCTTGATGTGGTCAGTACGCACGGCATGAGATGACGCTATACAAAAAATGGAGGCTGGGGTCGGAATCGAACCGGCGTTCACGGAGTTGCAGTCCGCTGCATAACCACTCTGCCACCCAGCCGAGGGGCGCTAAGTCTAGCGATGTGCATATTAGAATGCTACTGGCTGCACCGAAAATGGCGCAGGTCTGCTAAGGTTTCATAAGGCCCTAATTAGTCAGGCAATAAGGCGGCAAAGATGATCGAGCATACGAGCGAATTTTTCAGGGGATTTGATGACATCCCACTGCATAAATATCTGGGCATAACCCTTGCGGAAGTGCGCCCGGATTACGCGCGACTGCGATTGACTCGCTCCGACCAAACACCGACCGGCATCGGCGGCAGCGTGAATGGTGGTGTCATTGCCACCATGGTTGATATGGCTGCAGTGGCTGCTTCATTAAATGGCTTATCGCCGGATGTTGAACCAGCGGGAACCGCTGATCTTGCGGTAACTTACCTGCGTCCTGCTTTTGGCGATTGGGTCGATGCCACCGCGTCGGTAATCAAACGAGGCCGGCAACTGAGTTCGATCGAAGTGAAAGTTGAAAGTAGCGAGCAGAAACTCTGCGCTCACGGGCGTGTACTTTACGCAAGCCGCGTCAGCAGCAACTGATGCCTTCGCCCAATACTGGCAGCGGACTATTACGTGATTTGCTGATTTTTTTTGGTGCCGTAGGAGGGTTTGTTGGCGGCTTCATTTTGTTGCAGTGGCTTTCTCCTGGCAGCGGTGGAGGTGCTTCCGGCTGGGTTATGATCCTCGTCTACATTTATGCATATTCGCGTTTGCTCAGATACCTCATCAACAAGAGCAAAGCGCCGACAGAATAGCCTTATGTTCCGCCAATCTTAAAGTCTGCAACGACGGGGTTGTGGTCGCCGATCTCGAGAATATTGTCGTCCAAAAAAGCGTTGATGCGGTCCAAGCAACCAGCCAAGTCTCTCGATGTGTAAAAATAGACGTTTTCGCGTTCGCTATCGTTGTTAGCGTGGCGCTGTACCTCCATGGGCCTGACGTGACGCGCTCGAATGATGTTTTCAAAGCCGATTTTTGCAAGACCGTGCTCGAAGTCTTTGCGAGCGTCGACGATAGGTGCCTTGAGTCTCTTGTGCTCGCCGTATTCCTTCAGACCCTCAGGTTGATAGCCGCCAGACAGCAGTAGATGTTGGGGATCTGAAGATCTAAACCAGCGCACGAACGGATTTAAGTTCTTTGCGAATCGCTTTATCGCTTGTATCGGCGGAGCTGATTGACTGTGGCCGTCGAAAACGAATAACCCACCGAGATATGGTGCCGAGAAATAAGCAGCGGTAATCCCGTTGCCCAGGGCGACGGTTGAACGAAGCTCTATGGGCGAATTGTGGCAAGCATAGATCAGCGTATTAGAAGCCGCTTCTTCGCCGCTGTGAATAAGAAGCGGATTGATGCCGCTTGGTATTTCCGTCGCACCCTGAATAAACGCGATGGAGGGTTTAAGCTGATCCACAAGATAAGCCCAACCGTCCGCATGATTGCACATGTTCCAAGAGACAACTCTCAGGCGATTATTGTTATTCGGGTCATGCATGTACGTTGAACGACAGATCTCGTGTCAATCTGGGGCGATTTTTTAGGTTCACTAGTCTAGCCTCGTTAGCGTCTGATCCTAGTGAACCCACTATTCAGAGATCAACTAAAAGGTGACAAAGCGAACCACTTTTTTGGCGTGCTCGGCACGCCGAATCAGGAATGATCTATTCCCAGATAATTAACTATTCGGTTATTTTCGTTGAAAATGAAACTTAAAACCGACTTTTTTGTCATATATCTGTAAAAAAGTGTTTTCGTCAGTATATCGGAAGAAAAAGGCCTTTGTGCTCAGCCCGTTCCGTAAACAATAAATGGACGAGAATCATGTGATCGGTAGGGCGCTTCCGCACAACAACCCCATGCGCGCGCAAGCAACTAATAAAATAGGATAAAAGCGACCGGTGGACAGACGATGAGAAGGGCGCGACAAAACGAAAAGACGAAGAAGAGGAAGCGGACCGGCGACATTTTCTCTCACTTTTATTGGACTGTTAGTAGGCTGCTTGGAAGGCGTTTGTTGCTTGAGGTAGCGATGCTTCCATGACAGCAGCAAACGCAATGTTCGCCGGCTTTAGCCTGGGTATTGGTCTGATTCTGGCGATTGGTGCTCAAAATGCGTTCGTTTTGAAACAGGGCATTCGCAATGCTCATGTTTTTTGGATTTGCCTGTGTTGCGCACTATCGGACGCGCTATTGATTGTCGCGGGTGTGAGCGGGTTCGCAACGCTGATAAATTATTACCCCTGGGTCGAACCGCTCACCCGATACGGTGGCGCCATCTTTCTGAGCGTGTATGCGGTGCTCAGCTTTATAAGTGCCTATCAACACACTGACAGCATGGACTATTCAGCCGCTGAGAAACCGCAGTCGTTAGCCGCTGCACTGATTATTTGCTTGGCTTTCACCTGGCTCAACCCTCATGTTTATCTGGATACCGTTATCCTGATTGGTTCGGTTTCAACACAATACGAAGGACAGCAAGTTTATTTTACGCTCGGCGCTGTCATGGCGAGTTTTACGTTTTTCTACGCGTTGGGGTACGGTGCACGACATTTAGGGCCGCTCTTTGAGAAACCTGGCGCTTGGAGAATTCTGAATTCAGTGGTGGGGACTACGATGTTGCTTATCGCGGTAAGCCTGGTGTTTTGACTTTTGCTGCGAACTCCGGCCGCTCGCCCTAGCCCAATAGCGCTGCCCAGCGTTAAATCACTTGGTCGCATCGTTGAAGCTCAAGCGGCTATGCGTCTGGGCGGGCAGCGGTCCTAATGGTTCTAACCTAATGGTTCTAACCTATTAGATTAATCCGTGCGGCTAGAGCGAGTATAAGAGACGGCAGTACCGTGGTTTTGGATGATTTGCG
>DJYW01000142.1:5645-21573 GCA_002450255.1 Gammaproteobacteria bacterium UBA6968 | reverse complement strand
CGGCGCTTTCAAATCCATGGCGATGTGGCTGTCGCAGACAAGCAGGTTACGTTGGTGGACGACTATGGACATCATCCCACTGAGGTAGAGGCCGTTGTTAAGACTGCCCGCTCAGTCTGGCCCGATAAGCGTCTGGTAATGGTCTATCAGCCGCACCGCTACACGCGCACACAGGATTTGTTTGATGATTTCGCGCGGGTCCTTTCGCGTGTTGATGTGTTGATCATGCTGGAGGTCTATCCCGCAGGCGAAGCCCCCATAGCGGGCGCGGATTCAGCAGCCCTTTGTCAGGCGATACGCCAGCGCGGCCAACTTGTTCCAGTTTTGGTGAAGGATTCGAGCGAGGCGCTTGATTTACTGGCATCGGTAGTGGTTAACAATGACATGCTGCTCGTCCAAGGAGCAGGTAACGTCAACCAGGTGTCCAACACTTTGCGAGGCGTTGATGCTTAGATCCATAGCCTTCGCAGCCTTAATCGTCATCAGCCTAGCCGCGTTAGGCGGGGTTATACGTGTGCTGGACAGGCCCGTAGAAACCGTAATTATAGAGGGTGAGTTAACCCGGCCAGAACAACGCATCGTGCAGGTTGCTTTAGAATCGGTCGAGTTGAATGGGCTGCTTTCGACTAACATAAGTAATTTAGCGCCTCTGGTTTCAGACCTAGATTGGGTGCGCTCTGCGACTGTGAAGCGCAGTTGGCCTGATCGTTTCATTATCAATATCGAAAAACATGAGCCGGTGGCGCGATGGGGTAATGCGGCTTACGTTTCAATGGACGGCAACATATTGAGCGTGCCAGAACAGATCGATGATTTGCCCATGCTGAACGCTCAAATCAGTGCGCCGAAACAGAGTATGGAAACTTATCGATTGCTGCAGCGGCTCGCTTCTCAGCACGGACTTCGTATCCAGCAACTGAGCGAGAATAGCCAGGGCGAGTGGCAGCTTGTTTTTGCGAATAGCGTTTCGCTTAACCTAGGCAGTCGCCAGCTGCGCCCGCGCATGCAACGATTCTTGTTAGCGTATCAGCATTCGTTAAGGACAGCGCGTGAGAGGATAGATCATGTAGACGCCCGCTATCCCAGTGGTGTTGCTATTCGATTCGCGGATAACAATCTGCGAGAGCCAGAGTTGCTGATTAGCCAAATGAGCGACCAAGCAAGCCAAGTTAGAGCATTTACCAACTCAATTACGGACTGAAGCATGACGATGGATCAAGATCTGCAGAGAATAGTCGCGCTGGATATTGGTACAAATAAAGTGGCCACCATTGTCGCTGAGGTCAATCGTCAGGGCGAATTAGAAATAATTGGCATCGGCACGCATCAGTCTCGCGGTCTTAAGAAAGGAGTGGTGGTCAACATTGAGTCTACCGTGCAGAGCATTCAGCGTGCGGTTGAGGAAGCAGAGCTAATGGCAGGCTGCACAATTGAGTCTGTTTATGCGGGCATAGCCGGTTCACATATTCGTTCTCTCAATTCCCACGGCATAGTCGCGATTCGCGACCGAGAGGTGTTTAGTCAGGATGTGGACCGCGTCATAGATGCGGCGCAGGCGATGGCCATTCCTGCCGACCAGAAAATACTCCATGTATTGCCGCAGGAATACATAATCGATACCCAAGAAGGGGTAAAAGAACCGTTAGGTATGTCAGGTGTGAGGCTCGAAGCAAAAGTGCATATGGTGACTTGCGCGGTAAACGCGGCACAGAACATCGAAAAGTGTATTGAACGCTGCGGGCTGACGGTGAACGATATTATCCTGGAACAACTCGCTTCCAGCTATTCAGCGCTCTCGGACGATGAGCGTAACTTGGGAGTCTGCTTGATTGATATCGGCGGCGGAACCACAGATATAGCAGTGTTTACGGATGGCGCGATTAAGCATACTGCCGTCATCCCGATTGCTGGCGACCAAGTAACAAACGATATTGCGATGGCGTTACGTACGCCAACGCAAAATGCCGAAGAAATAAAAATAAGATATGCGTGTGCCCTCACTCAGCTTGCGAGAGCAGATGAGGTTATAAAAGTTCCAGGTGTAGGAGATAAGCCCGATCGCGAATTGTCTCGGCAAACGCTGGCTGAAGTCGTCGAACCACGGTATGACGAGCTCTTTAAGCTAGTGCAGGCAGAGTTGCGTCGTAGTGGGTATGAAGATCTCATCGCCGCTGGCATCGTCATAACTGGAGGCGGTGCTAAAATGGAAGGTTTGATCGAATTGGCGGAAGAAGTCTTCCACATGCCGGTCAGTTTGGGAGCGCCACGGTACGTGGCTGGATTGAAGGACATCGTAAGAAATCCCGTATACGCAACAAGTGTTGGATTGTTGCAGTACGGGTATGAGAGAGAAAAGGACTCACCGAATAAACCCGCGAAAGCCTCTGGCGGCGTGTTTGCGAAAGTGAAGAACTGGTTCCGAGAAAACTTCTAGCAGGAGAAGACGATGTTTGAATTAGTGGATAGTGTGCCGCAGAACGCGGTGATAAAAGTGATAGGCGTGGGCGGCGGCGGCGGTAACGCCGTGCAGCACATGCTTTCGCAGGCGGTATCCGGGGTGGACTTTATTGCCACCAACACTGACGCCCAAGCCCTTAAAAGTATTGGTGCTCATACCACGCTACAGATTGGTAGCGGCATCACGAAAGGCTTAGGCGCTGGTGCGAATCCGGAGATTGGGCAGGCAGCGGCGTTGGAGGATCGTGATCGTATTGCTGAGGTCCTGTCCGGTGCGGATATGGTCTTCATCACAGCAGGTATGGGTGGCGGTACCGGTACGGGGGCTGCCCCGGTTGTTGCTAGCATAGCGAAAGAGTTAGATATCTTAACTGTTGCAGTAGTGACAAAGCCGTTCGCTTTTGAAAAGCGCACCCAAAATGCTGACTTCGGCATTAAAGAACTGTCACGTCATGTGGATTCGCTGATTACAATACCTAATGAGAAGTTATTAGAAGTACTGGGTGAGCGTACCAGCGTGTTAGATGCTTTTGCAGCAGCCAATGATGTGCTGCTCGGCGCAGTGCAAGGCATCGCTGACCTGATTATTCGCCCAGGGATGATAAACGTCGACTTCGCCGACGTGCGTACTGTGATGTCTGAGATGGGCATGGCGATGATGGGTACTGGTATAGGTGTCGGTGAAGACCGTGCTCGCGAGGCAGCTGAAGCCGCGATCCGGTCGCCACTCTTGGAGGATGTCGATCTTAACGGCGCCAAAGGCATTCTTGTCAATGTAACGGCAGGCCTTGATCTGAATATCGGTGAATTTACTGACGTAGGTAAAAGCATTGAAGAATTTGCTTCGCCTAATGCAACAGTGGTGGTCGGTACCGTCATTGACGAAAATCTAACCGACGAACTGAGGGTCACGGTTGTGGCAACTGGACTCGGGCAAATTGATGTCCCGAACGTTGTTGTCGATAATTCACCAACGCGTCGCGCGATGAATGGCCAGGTAGATTATGGCGAGTTGGATCGACCGACTTACTCGCGCAATAACCAGACAGCAGACAAAACCAGTCGCTCTGAAGGGCTCGAAGGCCAGGATCTGGATTATCTGGACGTGCCGGCGTTTCTGCGCCGCCAAGCAGACTAGCCGCGTCGCTGCAGACTTGCCGCACCGGCGTAACCGCTGCCAATCCTGCTAGGCAGTGGTTATCCGCGTGCGCCTTTTCAATTGAAGTCCGCATGCTAAGAGCTTGCTTAATGTGTTCGTTAGCCAAAACGCTGGCGGCACTTAGGGCAAGCGATTAGCGCACGACGGACTAACGTAAGGTCGATTATGTTTGAATCTAACCATCAACATACGCTGAAAAATCGAATCAGCGCTTCCGGCATCGGGCTTCACTCCGGTAAAACCATTAATTTGACCTTGGCGCCGGCGCCGGCTAACTCGGGTATTACTTTTGTTCGTACAGATATCAACGGGTTTGCCGTCGCGGCGAGTCCGCAGCATGTCGGCAGTACTGTGCTCGCTACTTCGCTTCAGGTTGGTGTTGATAGCGTAGCCACAATAGAGCATCTGATGGCGACGTTTGCTGGTCTTGGTGTCGATAATGCATTGGTTGAGGTCGATGCCGCGGAATTGCCGATCATGGATGGCAGCGCCTCGCCGTTTGTGTTCATGCTGGAGTCGGCCGGCATCGCGGAGCAGCCTGCGACGAGGCAGGTGATACGGGTCTTGGCGCCAATACAGGTTCGCGATGGCGATGCTTTTATACGTCTCGAACCTTGCGATGCCAGCGTTTTCAGCTACTCCATTGACTACGATCATCCGGTCTTTAAAGCTCACGCCCCCATCGCTCAAGTAACGCTGAATTCTGCGGTATTTAAAAAGGAAATCTGCCGCGCCAGGACGTTCGGATTTTTAGATGAAGTCGAAAAGATGCAAGCGATGAACCTTGCTATGGGTGGAAGTCTGGAAAATGCGGTTGTTATGGACCGATCGAAGATTCTCAATCAAGGCGGCTTGCGGGCCGAAGATGAATTTGCGAAACATAAAATTTTAGACGCGATTGGTGACTGCTATTTGTTGGGTCATCAGTTGATTGGGCGTTTTTCCGGTCATAAATCAGGACATCGCCTTAATAATGAATTGTTGCGTCAGCTGCTCGCGGCACCGGATGCATATGCGATTGTCGATCGATGTGAGGTGTCTCCTATGTCGGCGCAAAAAGCACAAAAGCCGCATCCAGCGTCGGTCAATGGTTAATTGGGGCGGGCGCTAAGTCCAGATTCGCGGCTTACTGCGCAGGAAAGCATCTCGTTGAGGTGTGGGTTACTCTGTTGCGTGCGAAACGCGGCACTGAATATCGGTGACAGACTTGAACTCGTCTAAGCATTTGAGGTCCGCTAGTAAATCTGGGGCGCTAAAACGCATTCGAGTCGCTATAGCAGCGCTGCTACATAGAATATTGAGCTTGTTGTGTTGTAGTGAGGTCACTGTGAATTGCGCACGCAGATTGGGTTCGACCACTGCGCGTACAGCGGCCGTCCAAGTTTTTTGCTTCGCTGATTGATCTAGGAGCCGCTGCAAGGGTGAGACGTGGCGCCGCTTTGCCTGCGGTTGAAGAATTTCAGAGATTTTCTGTTTAGCCATGCCTGCAACATAGTCAAAGTTGGGTGTTTGCACAATCTTATTAAAGCTCCTCGATAGTTCTTCATTTAAGAACTTTTGTTGCGACGCTTGATCCCGCCGTCTGAGACGGCTGCGCATTCTTTTACGGTTTGCTTAGGGCGTAACGTCTTTTTGGCCGCGGAGCTGTGCCAGACACTTGATCTTTAGTGATCGAATAAGCCTCATCGCTTGGACACTGTCGAGAGCATCGGTGTTCGCGCGCAGCGGAATAGTGCCTAGGAACAGAAAGAAGAAGTCTTAGATATAAAAAATCTCAACGATAAGAGGGATTAAAGATAAAGAGGTGCCGGCCGACTGAATTTAGGACAGCAGAAGGGCTTTCCAGGCTTAGAAGGCGTAACCGCTAAAGCCTTTTTGTCTAATGGCGGTCTCTGGGTCTTTTTTTGCGGAACCGATGCATTCGCGTCCCGCTGTGAAGGCGAATCGCCGATCGCAAAAACGAGGTCTTGGCGTAAATCAGAGGACAATTGAGTCGTTGTAAACCGTCATCGGTATCAGTATTCGGCAGGATGGGATGAATTAGCGAGCGATATAGGCTATAAACTGGCGCTGATTAGAGTGAAGCGTCGTAGCAGGGCACTCAGTGGTTCTCCGACATGCGGAGACGGGCGCGGTTGGTAAGTGGACTCACAAAGGGGCTTCAGGGCCTCTAGATAAAGCCTCAACGAAACAACAAGAGAAAGACTACAGTCTATGAAAGTTATCCTAATGCGAGAGCATGGTGCGATTAAGACGCTTTCGGTTTCCCGCGGCGGGGCTATCGCGGTTGCTGTGGTGGTATGCGCTTTGATTGTGGCGTCGCTTGGCGCCTTGGTGGTGACCTTGCGGGCCGACTCGGTTGATTACAGTGTCATTCAAAACTGGCGTGCAAAAATTGAGGCCCAATCCCAGGAAGTGGCCGCAGTACAAAAAATATCAGACGCCCAAAAACGCGCGGTAGGCCGCCAGTTAGCTGAAATGCAAGCTCGGCTATGGCGCATGGAAGCACTCGCTTCAAGAATTCAAGAGTCCGCGGACTTAGCCGTACAAGATATCGACCTAACCGAGCCCACGGCGCAGGGTGGTCCCACAACTCAGACAGAAGATTTGTTGTCGTGGCCAAAGTTGGATGACCAATTGGCAGAATTGCGGTCGCTTATCAGTACACGTGATTCACAACTGAATTTGATAGACGACATCATGATCAATCAGAGACGTGAAGAGAGCACTCGTATTGCTGGTCGGCCGATTTTACAAGGCTGGATGTCGTCGCCTTTTGGCAAGCGCGTTGATCCGATTTCCGGCGTGCCGGCTTGGCATCAAGGGATGGATTTTGCTGGTCCCAAGGGTTCCGAGGTGGTGGCTGTTGCCAGTGGGCTGGTAATTTATGCTGGTCGCAAAGATGGCTACGGGGAGCTTGTCGAAGTCAGTCACGGTGAGGGGTTCATTACCCGCTATGGCCACCATCAAGAACTCGTAGTAAACGTTGGAGACGTGGTCAAAAAAGGCGATGTGGTCGGCCTAATGGGCAGCACCGGTCGGTCTACCGGACCGCACGTTCACTTTGAAGTACTGCGCAATGGCCGGGCCATTGATCCAGCAAATTTCGTCAACCGCAAATAGCCTTGTCGGCGCATATAATCCTCTCAATACCGCTCACTTGAGCTAGCCAAGCCAACCGTCGCTTCGGCGGCTACTGCCAGTGTCACTAATGAGGCACTGCCGCTACAATGCACCGCTCAGATGCATTAGTTCGATTAGAGACCCTAGCGATGGCGAATTTCCTTACCCGATTCTTTGGTTCGAAGAACGATCGTGAATTGCGACGGATGCAAAAGATCGTCGAGCAGATAAATGACCGGGAATCCGACTTCGATTCAACCACCGACTTGCCGGCGGCCACCGCCGCTTTCAAGCAACGTCTAGATGATGGCGCTGCGCTCGATCAGCTGCTGCCCGAAGCGTTCGCTGCGGTACGTGAGGCGGCTAAACGGACCAAAGACATGCGCCATTTTGACGTGCAAATGCTCGGCGGAATCACATTGCATGAAGGTCGTATTGCCGAAATGCGAACAGGTGAGGGTAAAACCCTCATGGCGACTTTGCCTGCCTATCTTAACGCCTTGACTGAGCAGGGTGTGCATGTCGTTACAGTGAACGATTATTTAGCCAAACGCGACGCTATCTGGATGGCACCGATATATGAGGCGCTCGGTCTCAGCGTTGGCATCATTCAGTCCGGCCAGTCGAATACGGATAAGCATGTCGCCTATTCTGCTGATATCACTTACGGTACCAACAATGAATTTGGCTTCGACTATCTGCGAAGCAATATGGCCTTTTCCGCAGAGGACCGTTTGCAACGCAACCTCAACTTCGCGATCGTCGACGAAGTCGACTCTATTTTGATTGACGAAGCTCGGACGCCATTAATCATCTCAGGCGCCGCCGAAGACAGCACACCTTTATATCAAGCAATCAACAAGTTGGTACCTCAACTTGAAGAGCAGCCATTTATCGATAAACCCGCCGGATTTGGAGAAGAGCGTCCGGCAGATATTGGTGATTTCATGCTAGACGAAAAGAATCGCCAGATAGAACTGACTGAAAAGGGTCATCAAAAAGTAGAGCAAAGCCTCATCAAAATGGGCCTTCTGCAGGAAGGCGACAGCTTGTATGCCGCCGCTAATCTAAATTTATTGCATCACGTTCACGCCGCGTTGAAAGCGCACGGTATTTTCAAGCGCGATGTGGATTACATGGTAACCAACGGCGAAATCGTCATCGTCGACGAGCATACCGGTAGGGCGATGCCGGGACGACGCTGGTCAGACGGTATTCATCAGGCTATCGAGGCAAAAGAGCGAGTCGCGATCCAAAACGAAAGTCAGACTTTGGCCTCAACCACCTTTCAGAATTACTTTCGACTGTATTCGAAACTGTCCGGTATGACTGGAACCGCGGATACTGAGGCGTTCGAGTTCCGGCAGATTTACGGCCTGGACGTTGTTGTCGTTCCTACGCACAAACCGATGATTAGAGACGATCAAAATGATCTGATCTACATGTCCACGCAGGAAAAATACGACGCTATTGCAGATGACATCACCGCCAGGATCGAACGTGGCCAGCCGGTTTTGGTCGGCACGGCCTCAATCGAGTCGTCAGAAATTGTTTCACGGGATTTACAGAAACGAAAAATAAAACATGAAGTGCTTAATGCGAAGCAGCACGAGCGCGAAGCCGACATCATTGCCGACGCAGGGCGTCCCGGATCGGTCACCATCGCGACTAATATGGCCGGTCGAGGCACAGACATCGTACTAGGCGGCAACTTGGAGGCGGAGTTGAACCGACTGGGTGACATTGACGCAGCAGACGTTGAAAAGCGTCGAGAGGACTGGCAAGCGCGTCATCAACAGGTTATCGATGCCGGCGGTCTGCATATCGTTGGGACAGAGCGCCATGAGTCACGTCGTATTGATAATCAGCTGCGCGGGCGTGCGGGCCGTCAGGGCGACCCAGGTTCTAGCCGCTTTTACTTATCGCTGGAAGACAACTTGATGCGGATTTTTGCATCTGATCGGGTGACTTCAATCATGGGTTCACTGGGAATGGATGAAGGCGAGGCGATTGAACATAAGTACCTGAATCGGTCCATCGAAAACGCTCAGCGCAAGGTCGAAGGGCATAATTTTGATATCCGAAAAAATCTTCTGGAATACGACGATGTAGCTAACGATCAACGTCAGGTGATCTACCAGCAGCGTCGCGAGTTAATGGAAGCAGAAGACATTTCTGCCACCCTGGATGGAATGCGTGAAGAGGTCGTTTTTGATGTGTTGGCTCAGTATGTGCCACAAGATAGCCTGATCGAACAGTGGGATTTGGCTGGTCTCGAGCAAACGTTGCGGGCGGAATTTGCGATGTCGCTAGCGATACAACAGTGGGTCGATGACGAAGGCATTAATGAAGAAGTATTGGGCGCACGTTTGCTGAGCGAAATTAATGCGGCGTATGTGGCCAAAAAAGAAGCCTGGACTGAGCAAGGCATCGATGTTCGTCTGGTTGAAAAGCAGCTTATGCTGCAGATTCTTGATCAGCGTTGGAAAGAGCATCTGGCGGCAATGGACCAACTGCGTCAGGGTATTCATCTGCGAGCCTATGCGCAAAAACAACCGAAGCAGGAGTATAAGCGCGAGGCCTTTGAGCTCTTTCAAAACCTCTTGTTCGACATTAAGCACGGCGTAGTTCAAATGCTTTGCCGAGTGCAGATCGAAAATCAGGATGAAGTGGCTGCCGCGGAGCAAAAACGCCGCGCCGCAGAAGCTGAGCGCATGCGTTTTCAGCATGCCCAGTCAGCAGCATTGTCTCAAGGCGCAGGGTCTGAAGTACCGTCAGACAGCAGCGGTACGGAAAAAGCGCCGACTTTTGTGCGTGAACAACCGAAAGTGGGTCGCAATGAGCCGTGCTCCTGCGGTTCTGGCAAAAAATATAAACAGTGTTGCGGTAAGGTCGTCTAATCGTGGCGGTAAATCTGCCGTATCCTAGGGGCATTAAACCGGTCGCGGGCGTGGCTATCGGCGTTGCGAGTTCCGGAGTAAAAGGCGATGCCGCCGATGTTGCGTTGTTCTCATTTGCACCGGAAGTCCATATTGCTGGGGTTTATACCCAATCGGCGTTCAAAGCGGCGCCAGTGATCCTCGCTAAAGAAAAACAGCGTCAAAGTAACACTTGGGTGATCAACAGCGGCAATGCGAATGCCGCCACCGGTGAACCTGGCCTGGCAGATGCCGAAGCGATCTGTGCGTCCGCCGCGCTTGCCTTGAACGCAATTGGTCAAACCGCCAGTTTGGCAACGGTGCAACCTTTCTCTACTGGTGTGATTGGTCAACGGCTCAACGTGCCCGCTTATCAGGCGGCGGTGGAGCAAGCAGCTTCTGGACTTGCCGCCGACAACTGGCTGGCTGCTGCCGAAGCCATTATGACTACTGATACCCAGCCCAAAGCCGTAACCGAAAATGTCACAGTCAATGGGCACACGTTTACCATAACGGGAATTGCGAAAGGCGCCGGGATGATTAAGCCTAATATGGCGACCATGCTGGCATTTATGGCATGTGACGCAGGCATTGCACCGGCGCTGCTTGAGGCAACGCTAAGCGAGATTTCCGAGACGAGCTTCAACCGCATCAGTATTGATGGCGACACGTCTACTAACGACTGCTTTATGTTGGCGGCGACCGCGCAAGTGGGCTCAATGCAATTCGAAACTGCGAGCCAGGAAGGTTTTGCGGAGCTGAAGTATTGTTTGCAGACCGTGGCCGAAAGGCTGGCTCAAGCCATTGTGCGAGACGGAGAGGGTGCGACTAAGTTTGTGACAGTACGGGTGACCGGCGGACTTAGTTCCGCTGAGTGTTTGCGGGTCGCCTATACCGTAGCCGAATCGCCTCTAGTCAAAACAGCACTATTCGCGAGCGATGCAAATTGGGGACGGTTTTGCATGGCAATCGGTCGTGCTGGCGTTGAGGATTTGGATCCTAGTACCGTGAGTTTGCGGTTGAATGAGGTTGTGGTTGCCGAGTCGGGTCTTGTTAGCGATACCTATACTGAAGCCGCCGGATCCGCGGCGTTGGCCGGGGATGAGGTGGTTGTGGAAATTGGGCTGGGCCGTGGTGCGATCACCGAGATTGTCTGGACGACGGATCTGTCTTACGACTACATCAAAATAAACGCCGAATATAGAACTTAGGCGTCATGCGTTCTTGGGCTGCTTAAAGGGTGAAGTCGTCACTGGCAGCCGGGTCATTGGGGTCGCCAGGGATACGATGGCTTTCGTCCGCCCATGCGCCTAAATCAATCAGCTGACATCTGGCAGAGCAAAATGGCCGATGCGGATTAGAGTTGCTCCACACTACTGATTTTTTGCAGGTTGGGCAGTTTAGGATGCGGGTTGTGTCTGACATAGCTGCTGTAATCTTGTGTGTAAAACATCCAGTTGTTTGTACAAATGGTCTAAGTTTTGGTCGTTATCGACGACGAAATCTGCTGCCTCTAAACGTGATTCACGATCTATCTGAGCCTGAATTATAGACTCGACCAGTTCCTTGGTATTGTTGTCGCGAGCCATAGTGCGGGAAATCTGCGTCGATACTGGTACGTCGACCACGATGACCTTGTCGCAAAAAGTGGCTTGTCCTGACTCAATCAGCAGAGGGTTAACCAGAATACAGTAGACGGATTTCGTGGCTTCTATCTGTTGTTTTAGATAGGCGTTAATAAGCGGATGCAGAAGCTGCTGCAACCATTTTCTCTCAGCGGTGGCAGCGAAGATCCGCTGCCGTAGAGCGGCCCGATCCAGGCTTTTGTCCGCCAGTAGAATGTCGTCACCAAAGTGCTCGGTAATTGCAGCAAGTGCCGGTTGGCCAGGCTCGACAACCGCGCGGCTGGCGAGATCGGCATCAACGACTTCAATCCCTAAAGTCGCTAAGTAATCAGCGGCGCAACTCTTACCGCTTCCGATACCACCTGTTAGGCCAATGAGCACAGATATTTCCCTTCCGTTAGATGAGCGATCAATGAACCCAGCGCTGGCGCACAAAAAGTTTGGCAAACGCTAGAAAAAAACGAAGCTATCACGTAACCACAGCAGTACCCAAGCCGCCACAGCTAGAAATGGACCGAAGGGGATCGCCTGGTCCAGACGAATTTTGTCAAACAGCCTCAGGCCTAAAGCAGTGAGTAGTCCCAGTGCCGCTGCTAGCGTAAGCAAGCTCGGTAATGTTTGCCAGCCAAGCCAGCCGCCCAGAGCCGCCAAAAGTTTGAAGTCCCCGTACCCTAGGCCTTCTTTCCCGGTGATCAATTTAAAAGACCAGAATAGAATCCAAAGCATGCCGTATCCCGATACAGCGCCAATAACCGCATCATTGAGCGGTACTAACTCCAGGCTGGCGTTAACTAATAAGCCGCTCCACAACAATGGGTAGGTGATCTCATCCGGTAGGATGCCGTGTTCCCAATCGATGCAGACAAGAGCGACGAGCGCCCAGGAAAAACCGCACCAGGCGATAGTCGGCCAGGTGAAACCGAATTGCTTTAGCAGAAACAAACCAAGAAGAATGCAGCTGAGTTCAACGATTGGATAGCGGGCAGAAACCGCAGCGTGACAAAAATGACACCTACCTCTTAAGAGCAGCCAACTCACCACTGGAATCAGATGCCATGCCGCTAAAGATTGCTGGCATGCGGGGCAGTGTGATTTTGGCAGTGCGAGAGACAGAGGTAGTTGGTCCGCGTAAGCCTTAGGATCATCGGCTGCCATCAGCATTCGTGGCAAGCGATACACGACCACATTTATAAAACTGCCTACAGCCGCTGCGAACGCGATAAAGAAAACGACAGCAACGCTATGCTGGATTGTGAGCGAATCAAGATTCATAAATGAGTCGTATGTATATGTGCCGATAATGGAGACAGAAGCTTAGAGCGCGTCAGCAAATAAAGAAAACAGACGTCGACGGACGATGCTAAACATTGTAAATCAAACTGTCTTCCTGGAACTTTTTGCCTTTTATGCTTTCGTGAACCACGGTGCAGGCGTCAGCCTAGCACCGCGCCCATTTGAAAAATCGGCATGTATAGAGCAAGAATCAGCCCGCCCACGAAAACTCCGAGAAATATCATTAACCCGGGCTCAATGAACTGCAGAATGCGGTCGACTTGATCATCAACAGAAGTCGTATAGTGCGCGCTTGCCTTGGCCAACATATTCTCGAGGGAGCCGGTTTCTTCGCCGATTCTGACAATTTGACAAAGCAACGGGGGGAACAACGGCTCAGTAGCCATACTTGTGTACAGCGATTGACCTTGAGTGATGACCTCGCTTAGCGCCTCTATTGCATTGGCATAGCAACGATTTGTGGTGGTGGCGCGAGCAAGGGAAAGCGCTTCGACAACGGTCACGCCGGAGGCATAGGCGGTCAATAGAGTCACCGCAAACCGGGCAATGTTGTAATCGCGAACTAGCGGGCCAAAGAGCGGCAAACCGCACAGCAGCCGGTGGCTTGCCATACGCACCTTTGAGTTTTGGCTTTGCAGAATTCTTAGAACTACCGTTAGCATTATCCCAAAACCTAAGACCGGTAGGCCGAAATCACGCATAACCATAGAGGCTTGAATCACGAGTTGCGTCAACGCGGGCAGCTCTTTGTCGAAGCTTTGAAACATCAGCTCAAACTGAGGCACTACCTTGGCAAGTAAGATGGCGGTAACGCCGATTGCCGTCAGAAAAACCAAGCTTGGCTGAGTCATTGCTTTGGTCACTCGGCGGCGCAGCGTTTTGGCTTTTTCTCTATCGTTTGCTAAGCGGGTCAAGACTGCTTCTAGGCGACCGCATTGTTCGCCCACGCGAATCAATGCTACCGCGTACTGTTCTGTATTGCCTAAGGCTGGCTGTAGCGCGTCAGATAATGGGTGGCCGCCGAGAATCTCTGCGCCGACCGAGCGCGACAACTGGGCCAGATCTTTCGAGTGCGCACTGTCGTGAAGAATTTCTAAAGCTCTTCCAAGCGGTATTCCCGCCTGTAGGAGCGAGGCCGTTTGCTGAAAAAAGCGCGTTAATTCCGTGGGTTTTACTTGTGGTGAGCGCCTCCATTTATGCATGGCTGCGTAAGCGCTCCCGCTAACGCTGGGTTCCGTAGATACGTTATGGGCACTTTTTTTGTGCTTGCTAGCGATCGAAAGTGATGCTGCGCCTGCGTCTTGCCATTGGAGCGACGCCGCGGCCTGACCAGTAGTGGATTGTGCAGCGATCTCCGCATCAGAGGCCGTCGCAATAGCGTTGGATGCAATGGCGGGGTCTAATCCAGGTTGGGTTTTCATGTATGAAACCGACAAGATTAATGTGTAGCTTGCGTGGGAAAGCCAATAATGCGGGCCAACTCGTCCATGCTGGTGGTGCCCAAATGCACTGCCTCTAGCCCGGCGGTATACAGCGATTGCTGTCCCTCCTCATTCATCTGATTCTGCATAGCGGATAGCGTTTTGCGGCTGGTAATCAGATTGGCTAGTTGTGGTGATACCGCCACAATCTCGAATACCCCAGATCGCCCTGAGTAGCCTTCCCAGCACTGCGGACAACCTTTCGGATTGGCCCGAAATATCAGCGACCCAGCATCGGGGTATGCTTCAACTGACTCGCGGCTATTGTTAAGCGCTAACTGCGGAACATGAGGATCCCAATTGCGCTTGTCAGCGACTCGGCAGAGGCCGCATAGCTTTCTAACCAGTCTTTGCGCAATGAATAACGAACAAACCGCCGCAATATGATACGCGGGTATGCCAAGTTGGCCGAGTCGATCCACTGCTTCCAAAGCGGATCGAGTGTGCAATGTGGAAAGCACGAAATGCCCGGTCAAAGCCGCACTGATAAGCGTGCTTGCTGTTGCTGTGTCGCGCACTTCGCCTACCATGATGACGTCGGGGTCCTGCCGCAGCAAAGTCCGTAGCCCTTTTTCAAACGTTAACCCAATACGTGGGTTAACGGCCGTTTGATTGATTCCGGGTAGCAAACATTCAATCGGATCTTCTATGGTGGAAATATTGCGAGTAGTGCGATCCAGTAGCTCGAGCGAGGTGTACAGCGTTTGCGATTTGCCGCTACCGGTTGGCCCTGTGACTAAAGCTAATCCGTTAGGCCGGTTAATTTCGAGAGCCACTTGGGCCGCCTGTGCTGCACTCATGCCCATACTACGAAGGTCCTTATTGAGAACGGGATCGCCGATTAATCGCAGCACCACTTTTTCGCCCCACACCGTCGGTAAAGTGCTGAGTCGAACGTCGATATCTAAATTTTCAGCAGTCTCCAGCGTTAAACGACCATCCTGAGGTAGGCGGCGTTCCGAGATATCCATTTCCGCAAGAATTTTTAGCTGCGACACGACACGAATTGAAAAGTCCAAAGAGATAGTTTGGATAGATCGCAGCAACCCATCGATGCGGATACGGATAGTGCATTCTTGTTTATTAGGCTCAATATGAATATCGGAAGAACCTTCGGTTTTTGCTCTGCTAAACAGGTTGCCAACAAACTCGGTCACGGTGGGAGATGTTTCGCTGCGAGATGTCGGTTTGCGTTTCACCGCTGTCGATCGCAGCGGAGGCGGTTTGTTGACCGCATCCCCCACATAGTGGGCTCTATCTGCTCGGTCTCCGGTTGAGGATTTAGACATTCGCCTTTCCTTTGTATCCTTTGCAGCGGCCTTGTTGTTTCGCAGTGAGGCTCAGCTGGCTGAATCGAATTTGGTGGCTGAAGCAGGCTCGTGGCTAGCTTGCTCCGCGCAACCCGACGCCGTTTCGGGCCCTCGATTTGGGTCGTCGCCGTCTTGGTTGGCTCTCGCCTCTTTTATTTAGAGCGAATCTCTTTCGTTGGCGCTCTTCAGTTTAATTGACCATCGCATGATGTTCGGTTGCTACAACGCTCGTGAGTCGCCTGTTCTGATTGCAAGATTATTCGAAAAAAGTGTTCGGATATGCGGACGTATTTGGTTTCAGATGTGGGATTAAGTACATATCTCAATGGCGCTTTTGCTGCTGCGGAAGTTACCCTAAAAACGCATCGACTATGTCGCACACAAGAGTGATCGTGTTTAGCAATTTTTCTTTTCGTGGTTGCTTTAAACTGCCCACGTCTTTGGAAGAAACGGTTTTTGATTTACTGCAAGCTTCAAATTATTTGAGTTCATTATTTTGCGCTAGTCAGATCGGTGGCGCTTGTAAATCTAGATTGAATGTAACGCAAACACCTTTAATAAG
>DJYW01000142.1:0-5299 GCA_002450255.1 Gammaproteobacteria bacterium UBA6968 | reverse complement strand
CGAATAAGTCGAATAAGTCGCGACGGCATTTGGTAATGCTCGCGTTTCGAATAAATCGGGTAGATGGACTCCGTTGTCGCAACCGCCCAATTTGAAATCCATAGAGAGTCCGATTTTTAGACTCTTATTCTTGAACGTAACGGCACTAGCTATAGACAGGCAAATATTTATGCACGATCCAGCACACATTGAATCAGAAGCGGGTATCCAGCGGGGCAGCCAATTTGATTTGTCGGCGGGATATCCGGGCGATCCGAGCAAAGCTTCGAGAAAGCGGTTTAGGGGGCCTAAAAGCGAAGCAAGCGGCTTCTCCGCCAGGACGCCGCAAAAGCAATTGCCGCGTGGCTTTACGCTCATCGAACTGATGATTGTTGTGGCAATAATTGGGGTGCTGGCATCTTTTGCAGTGCCCGCTTACCAAGCGCACATCCAGACTGCAAACAGCGCTAAAGTAAATGCGCATTATCGCCAGGCGATATCTTGGGTGCGGGCGGATCTGCAGCGAATACGCATGCGCCTGAGTTCAGGTTCGGATAAGCAGGCCTTGAGTGCGAGCAGAGATGATGCCGCCGATTGGGTGGCTGCAATGGTTTCAGACATTGCCAATGCGGATACGGCGTCGCCTGAAGGTACCGCGGCTTTTTCCGCCACGGCTGATGATGCGGCTGTCAATGGAACCGTGGTGTTCGCGCTCGCGGGGTCCATTGATTCTGGCAATGCGGTAGTAACGATCACCCGTCCTGCTTACGGTGATTTCAACGCGGCTGAGGTTTCCAAACTGTGTTGGGCTGCTAAAGATTGTGCCACCAAGTGAAAGCCGATGGTCAAACTACTTAACGCGTTGGCGTAACGGCTTGGCTTCTATACCCAAATTAAACGTCTCGAAAACTGGTCGGGCTTATTATGTGGTTCAGCATTCAAGAAAGCGCCGTGCTGTGACTCTCTACTTATCGCCATATGTATTGCCACCTTCACGGCTGTCTCCAACATCAAGGCAACTGCAAAAACGAAGTCTAAGCGAAAGCGGATTCTCATTACTCGAGATGCTTCTAGTCGTTGCATTGCTTACATTGTTAGCAGGGATAGCGGTACCAACTTGGCAGGCCTATCAGCGCTCTACCCAAAGCAGCCTTATGCTTGCGCGAATTACCTCCATTCATGTTTTCCAAGCCGACTATCGTATGCAACACGGCGATTACGCCAAGGACTTAGGCGATGTTGGCGAAATCGCTGCAGCGATCGGGTGGCAGCCAGGGGCTGACGATCCGGCGGGTTACAGCATAGCGGCAGGCAAAAATAGCGAGCCGAGTTATCAGGTTACCGCCACTCACCCGAACGGCGATGTTGTCTGTTTAGTGTTACCGCAACGCCACCAGTGCGAGTAGGAAAAATTCACATCTAAGAGCGCACACTAACCACAACTTAGAGGTGCAAATTTGATGTATCGAACAAAAATACAATGCCTGCGTCTGCAGTTGATTCCAGTCCCACTGCGACTAAGCAGCGGTTTAGTTGCGATTTTGATGATATTCGGGCTGACCATGACCCATGCCAATGCCGCGGAACAACCCATCGATAATCTTGCCGAACATCGAGCCCAATGGCAGGCCGTGACCGATCAAGTGATGGGCGGCGTCTCAGTGATGGAGCTGCAGGTGCAGAACGACGGCGAAGCCTCGTTTTATCGTATGACCGGCTCTGTGAGCACTGCTAACAATGGTGGTTTCATTCAGTTTCGCACGCGCACAGCGGTAGCCGATCCCAGCCTCGACGCTATCAAGGTCAAGGTACGTGGCAACGGCGAGCGCTATTACGTTCATTTGCGCACGAAAGGCCTGATGTTCCCGTGGAGTTACTACGCCGCCGATTTTGTCGCTACGTCCGAGTGGCAGACGATCGTTTTACCATTCTCACAATTTGCGAAGTCCTCCCGTTTCATGTCAAAGCGGCTGGACCCCAACGCAATTCAAACTCTGGGAATCGTTGCCTATGGGCGTGATCACGAGGCAGCATTGGATGTAGCCAGTGTCGCCTTTGTTAGAACGAATGTAGTGGCCGCGCGACCTGAAAAGTAGCCCGCTAGCGTGTCTTGAATAGCGCAGATGGAATGGCCGAGCAGATGGGGTGTGCTTTTGGAGACTCACGGATAAGCGTTTGATGTCCACAAGTCCCTGTCTGACGGAACTTTTGTTCGATTAGTACCTTTAGATACTGAGCGCCGAACTTGAGGCAGAGCGCACAATAGCTTGAGCTTTGGTATGCGTAACTGCCGTTGAGCCCAAGCTGCCTCCCATGCGCACGTTTGCTGGTCCGAGCGGGTTCTGTTGTAAGCACCTAGCCGCTAAATGGTCGGCTCTTTGCCGGTAACGCGCCCTGCTAAATAACAGGGCGGAGAACAGCGACAGTGCTTCGTTATAACCAAATCCTCTAGGCCTAAGTCACAGCGGCCGCAGTTTTAATATTGTGCCTCCTCTGGTGATCCCAAAGTCAACTGCTACCCCGAAAGTTTTTCGGTTCAATCGTATTCACTGATGCAAAAGCCACTTTAGTTGGCTTTACCTGCCGTCTGCCCAAAACAGTTTCATTGAACCAAGCTTATCCCATTAATATTAATTGTTAGTTTGCCTTTGCTCGCGCTACTGAAGTCGCAATTTTCCAGCACTGGAAATTACTTATTGTCGACTCCTGTCTTAAGTCCCTAGTGTTGTGCAGATGACATGTTGCTAAGAGCGAAATAAAACAAGCGGATTCAAAAGAGTCGAAACAGCAATTTGTACAAATTCCCAAGAGACTTTTACGAAACGAAATCTCGCCCGATACATTAGCGGAACCAGTCCAGGCTGTTTAATGCGGGCCGAGTTGAGGTGCGATCTATGAGTAAATACGCGATGGCCAAAGAACTGATTTTGCAGGGCTTTGAGCAAGGCAAGGCCTTTAGTTTGGACGAAGCTGATGTGGTTGAGGTCCTTATCACAGCGGCCGTACAGGATCTGATACGGACCAAGGGCGGAGCGTATACCCGGCAGTTTTTGCAATACGAAAAGGATTCGGTAGCATCGGATTTTTTCGAAATACAGAAGCGTTGAGAGCGCTCGCAACGGTCAAGCCTCCGCTTTAACGGCGCGCATCGAAAGGTTATGCCCATGAACTGGGGGTTGCGGATGCGGCCTTGCGAGACATCTTTATCACTTAGAGACAAATGCCGACTACTAGGGTTATTAGAAAAGCAAGGATTAGCAACGTCTTAAATATTGGTGAAGACTCCATTCGCAGAGCCGCCTAGTTGTTATCTTATTGATTAAATATAAATCTGGGGACGGATTCTTGATAAACCTTAAGAAGATTGCTGGGCACAGCTGGCCGAACCTTTACGTGCGTTTTGTGGGGCGTTTGGGTATGGTTTGGCCATGCTCCAGCTACAACACATCCTATCCGCAGTCTGAGCTCTCTATCGTTGCTTTATGATCCTTAAGGTCAGTGCAAACACAGGGTTCTTTTTGCTGCCTTCGTTGAATACTCACAGTGAGCAAAGTCTATAAAACCTGCCTGTTCAAGGTTCACAACCCATCTAAGCGCAAGCAAGCCATGATGTTGGACTCTATGCGCAGAGCAGATAGAGCCTATTGGATGCTGTTGGGGTCTGTTGAGAAGCAGGTAAAAGCGCTAGTTGGTAAGGACAAGAAGGACGTTAGGGAGACATTAAGGCAACTAAAATCCCTAGTTGCGAAGAAGTGTGCGAAGTTGCCGTTGGGGGATTCGGCTAAAGCTGCCCTGCCTTATGACGTTGATGCACAGGCTTCCAGTTATCTAGAGCTTATCAACGTAGGGCAAGCGGCCAGTTGGCCTACAAGAAGACCTAAAGAGGACCCATACCCTGCCGCGCTAGACGCACTCACTCAGTCTATAACGCTGGAGGAATTTACAGCTGCTACTGAGGCTCTTAGCTCCAAAGCTAGAACAAATGACCCAAGACCTCTGTCCATCATGCGCAACAATAGACGAGGCACCATGTTGCTGGAGGATGACAAAGGCAGATTGTTTGCCTGGGTTAACCTTCACGGTCAGCACAATCGCTTTGCTAGGGATGTTGTGGTCACCAACATGGTCAACACACGTACTGGGGAGATAGTTAACTTTAAGTCTAAGCTAGGCTGCGTGATGCCATTGGAGTGTAGTCAGTGGCACTTTCAAAGGTTCATTAAGCAAGGACAACTCCAATCGTCAAAACTCATTTATCGTAAAGAACAATTTTTCATAGCATGTACTTTTGAGTTTGTGGCTGCGGACATTGAATGCGTGACCTACCTTGGTATTGATAGAGGTATTGAGGAAATAGCGTCCTATGCGGTCATTACCGATGACTTAGGTTTGTTGGCGCAGGGGTCGTTTGAAGGGGCTACGCTAAGAGGCTATCAAAGGAAGAAAGAAGCGCAGGCTAAAGAGACGCAACGCAGGAAAGGCGAATCTAGAGTTTCATGGCGCGCCTATGCAGACCACATCATCCACGCATTGGCCAATAAGATTGTGGATGCTGCCCTTTTGTATGCCAGTCAGGTGGTCATTGAAGACCTCAGTGCCATATCGCAAGGGCCGCAGCACAAAAGACCAAAGTTCAGACCAAGGACAAACCTAAGCAAAGTATTGAACAGAGCGCAGTATCAGAAGTTGGCCAACGTGCTGAAGTACAAGCTTCCAGCTGTAGGGCTACCTCCACCTAGACTGGTGAGAGCGGCGGGTACGTCCATTACCTGTAATGTCTGTGGCTACAGAGATAAAGAGAACAGACAGAGTCAGGCTCCTTTTGTTTGCCTTAAGTGTGCCCATAGTGAAAATGCAGACCTACATGCAGCTAAAAACATTGCAGCAAAACACATATACTGGCGGGAAGTTGGCCCTAAAGTTAAGGGCAAGAAACTGACTGATAGGCATAAATTTGAGAATTGGCTTGCTGTTAGAAGGCAGGCAGTTGAAGTTGATTAGGAGGTAAGAATAAAAAGGGCTTGGGCTACCTCAAGTAGTTTAGTCACAGAGTCCTTGAACTGCCGTGGCGAGGTGTATCACTGAGATTACTCAGGTTACCTGCCAGTGGTTTGAAGCCGACGCACAATAAACTCCTAAGGCCATGCTGCCTTAGAGTTTGGTTTAACCGTCTTTTGTGCATCCAAATACATATAAAAAGCACCAAGAAACAAAGAGATAGCGTATGTCGGTTGAAGCAGGTGCCTATTTGGAAGGTAGCTGTGACTGAAACCGCACGCTCGTCGGGTTGGCCATGGTTGGAGCAGGTGCCTATTTGGAA
>DJYW01000092.1:3666-4445 GCA_002450255.1 Gammaproteobacteria bacterium UBA6968 | reverse complement strand
CTGCTTGCCTACTGACCTGCTTGCCTACTGATCTACTTGCGTACTCGATACGCCCCAACGCAATAAGGCTGAGCGTACCCAAAGGACTGCCGAGCTGACGGCGACGCCACCTCCCTGGTAGACGCAAAAGCTTGAGCAACAATACAAGTAAAAACTCCCGCGCCAAACATAGACCATCTCAACAGCTCTGTATAACAGCGAACCAAACACAGCCCAACTCGCAAGGATGCCAAGACAAGCCTGGGACCGGTATGGCCTTCAGCGACGCTTACGGTATGATTCGCCATCGTTTGATCTTAGCGCAAGCAACCAAGAGTGACCTATGGCCGTAAAAATTGAACATAGCCTGCCTTATCCTCCCGCTCAGATATGGCAAATCGTCGGCGACCCTGGCCGGGTTGATTGGGTACCCGGCGTCGCTGGCTGTGACTTCGACGGTGAAGTACGTCGCTTTGTTATGGAGGGTGCGGGCGATCTGGCGGAACGCATTGTGACTCGCGACGAGGCGCAAATGCTGCTCGAGTACTCGGTTGTCGAATCCACTCCACCGTTGGCCTCACACTTGGCCTGTATTCGTCTCGAACACGATGACATCGGTACCAAATTTATCTGGACCACCGAAGTCGAACCGACAGCTGTTGAACCGTTTATCGAACAAGGGATGCAAGCCTCTCTAGCCAAATTGGAAGAGATCTTGGATCGCAGCGACTAACTCGCCGGCTGCACCTGACCTGCTGCATCTGAACTTTTGAGTCTAGCTCGCTGAAATTGGGCCGCTG
>DJYW01000092.1:0-3298 GCA_002450255.1 Gammaproteobacteria bacterium UBA6968 | reverse complement strand
AACCCCTTCTCAACCCCAATAATGAAGTTACACCTTTAAAAGCTCGTCTTGTCAGGCTTACTTTTTAACCTCGCCTTTAAAGCTGGCCGAGGCTGAGCACTCAGGACGCCTTAACTCTAAACATAGGACCGCTGACAACGGCACCGGTCAAACATGCGCCAGCACTACGGCGCAACTTCCGAATGAGGTAAGCTGCGTCGGGGATTTCAGGAGCCAGGTATGGCCAAAGCAAGAGCAATCATCATCGTTATCGGGCTAGTCGTTGTTGTGGCGGGCTACTTCTTTGTTAACGATCAAACACCAGATACCGAACCGACTGTCGCGCAGCAAACGACGCTGCGCAACACCACCTCGGGCACAGTGGTTGGCTTCATCGACAAATACGGAGCGCGTTCGTGGCAGGGCATCGGCTTTGCCCAACCCCCTGTAGGCGAACTGCGCTGGCGCGCACCGCTGCCACCGTTGAAAGCCAGCAAAGTCATCGAAACGCTTGCGCCGGGGCCAATGTGCCCGCAATTCAACAACGCCCTCACCGGCGGCAATGTCACCCCATCAGAGGCCGGCGTAGTAGGTCAAGAGGATTGCCTGTACCTAAACATCTGGTCACCGCCTAACGCGAATAATCTGCCCGTTATGGTCTGGATCCACGGGGGTGGCAATAGTATTGGTCACGCGGGTAACTACAACGGCTCAGCACTCGCAAGCCAGCAAGATGTCGTTGTAGTGAGCATCAACTACCGGCTGGGTGTCTTTGGCTGGTTTTCGCACGTCGCACTGGAAACCGGCGACCCGGCTGATGATTCTGGCAACTTCGGCACCCTAGATACAGTTCGCGCTTTGCAGTGGGTACAAAACAACATTGTCGAATTCGGTGGCAACGCTGATAACGTTACGGTTTTCGGCGAATCTGCTGGTGGGTACAACGCGCTCGCACTCATGGCCTCACCGCTGGCGGAAGGTCTAATGCATCGCGTCATTGTGCAAAGCGGCGGTTTCGGCACCACACCAGTCAGCCACGCGCGCTTGCCGCTAATGGAGGGCGGCCATACCAACAGTAGCGCCGAACTGCTCCAAAAAATGCTGATTGCAGATGAGCGCGTTGACGCTGCGAACGCCGCGCAAATGCTTGGTGATATGAGTAGCGACAACATCAAAGCCTTTTTATACAGTCGCCAGCCCGATGACTTTTTCATCCATCTGAACGGCAGAGGCTTTGGCATGACCGACACGCCGCGGGGCTTTGGCGACGGTCACGTCCTCCCTGGTTTAGACCTCGAGCGCCTCTTCACCAGTACAGATAATCACAATGCCATGCCGATCATTATCGGCAACAACCGCGACGAGCCGGCCTTATTTATGGTGAGCGATCCCCGATACATCGAAAACTTCCTCGGCTTTTTACCACGCCTGAAAGATCCAAACAGCTATCTCCAACAAGTAAAGTATGGCGCATTACGTGACCGGGCCACTAGCGTCGACAACATCGCCGAGTTTATGACCCTCGCCGGCAACCCCAACGTTTATACCTATCGATTTGACTGGGACGAAGAACCGAGCCGATATGGTTTTGACTTAAGTAAGGCGCTCGGCGCGGCACACGGCCTGGAAATCGCTTTTGCTTTCGGTGAATTCGATTTGGGCTTCAGCAGCTTGGGAATTTATCCAGACGACGACGCGCAATATGCCCTTTCTAAAAGTATGATGTCTTATTGGGCGGAGTTCGCTTATGCCGGCAATCCTGGCAGCGGCCGCGATGGACATGAAGTGCCCTGGTTGGCCTGGCGGCAGGATGACAAGACCACCATCATTCTGGATTCGCCGGCGGATCAAGGTATTTTCATGGACGATCAGATCGTCACTTTAGAAACGGTAAAGTCCGAGCTGATTAACGACACCAACTTCGGTCGGCCGGAACTGCGCTGTGAAATCTATACACAGATCTTCCGCGCTGAAGCTTTTAACCAAGAAGAATATGCGGCATTGGGTGATGGACTTTGCGGCACACTGGAAGCTATACCTAGCTCTTAGTGAAGCGGCTTATACGCGCCTTCCAGCGAGCGAGCGCAACAATCGCAGCGTTGTAGGACTCGCACAATAAAGAATCTGACCAAGCTAACAATACTACTCAGGTTCTAACGGCGGATGCGATCTGCTGATTTCTAAAGCCGCGAACTAAGCGCGCGCGGCACTATCAGCCGCGTGATTCAGTCGCGTCTCATGGCCTGGTTGAGGCTGGTTAGGTATGTACTGGCTCGCCACCAGCGAGCAAAATGCGATGGCCGCCCCAACATAAAACACCAGGCTGTGAGACCACACCCAAACTAAACCCAGCACTGCGGGTATGACCACGGCAGCAATGTGATTGATCGTAAATGACACGCCGGCGCTGCTGGCGATGTCTTTGGGATCAGCGATTTTCTGGAAGTACGTGCTGATCGCTATCGCCATCGCAAAAAACATGTGATCAACCACATACAGCACAGCTGCCAAAGTGCTGTTTTCCACGAGGCCATAAGCCGTAAACACGAAGATCAGACCGGTGTATTCCAGAGTCAGCGCACGGCGTTCGCCAATCTGCCGGATCAAGCGTCCAATTTTTTCGGCGAACAGCCAGTTAAATGCATAATTGATTAAAAACAACAGCGTGATGTGTGATGCGCTATAGCCAAATTTCTCGACCATTAAAAACGCCGCAAAAACCGTAAAGATCTGCCGACGCGCGCCAGACAGAAACGTCAGCATGTAGTACAACCAATACCGCTTGCGCAACACCAAGTGTTTATTCTGCGCGGCGGCATTGGGAAAGTGCGGGAATGCCATGCCCATCAAGACAGCCAGCGCGACACAAATACCGCCAAAAAACACAAAGTTCCAAATGTAGTCGAGTACCAGCCACTCCAAGAACACCCACAGCACCACATACGTAATCAGCGAAGCCAACGCGCCCGCCGCAATCAATCGTCCCATCATTTGTGGCGCTTCATCCTTGGAAAACCATTGCAGGCTAAGAGATTGCTTCACCGTCTCGAAATAGTGAAACCCGATGCTCATCAACACCGTGGTGAAGTACAGGCCGTATTCGCTGGGAAAGAACCCAGTCAAGGCGACCCCAATACCCAGCAAGGCCAGCGCGAGCACAGCAAAGGTCTGCTCCTTGAGCACCAATAGTACGAAGATGACGGTGAAAGACAGGAAGCCCGGCACTTCTCGCAGACTCTGCAAGATACCAATCTCGACACCGGTAAACGCGGCCTGTTCGACGGCAAAGTTATTAAGCAACGCTGACCAAGTGTTGAAG